>JASJED010000044.1 GCA_030065585.1 Desulfobacterales bacterium
GTCGAAGAATTCGCCAAAGCGCTCGAGCGCGAAATCGACTATTCCTTCGAAGCCGTCAACATGGAGCGCATGGCCGGCCAATTTTTGAGTGATCGCACCGTCTACATTCCCAAGGTTTATCGCGACTTCACCACCGAAAGGGTCCTGACGGCCGAGTTTATCGACGGCATCAAAATATCCGCCATCGACGATCTCGACGAGGCCGGGTTGAACCGCCACAAGATCACCCGGCGCGGCAGCACGATTCTCCTGCGCCAGATTTTCGACTTCGGTTTTTTCCACGGCGATCCGCACCCGGGCAATCTGTTCGTGCTGCCCGGCGAGGTCATCTGTCTATTGGATTTCGGCATGGTCGGCTCGGTGGACCGCCAGACCCGGGAGGATTTCGTCGATCTCGTGGATGCGGTCGTCCACCGCCAGGAATCCCGCACCGCGCAAATTCTTCTCAAGATCACCCAGTGGGACGATCGACCGCCGATGCGCGCCTTTGAGCGGGCCGTGGCCGATTTCATGGGGCGCCATCTCTATCGGCCCCTGAAGGAAATCCAGGTTGGTCCGCTCCTGCAGAATCTCCTGGAGCTGGCCGCCGACCATCGGCTGGTCATCCCCCCCGACATCTTCCTGATGATGAAAACCCTCACCGCCGTCGAGGGCGTGGCCCGCGGCCTGGACCCCGACTTTGATATTTTCGCGGCCGCGGCGCCGTTTATCAAACGGGTCAAAATGGACCGCTATGCCCCCGGACGCCTCACCAACGATGCCCTGCGGTTGGGGGCTGATCTCATCGATTTCATGCAGCAGCTGCCCGGCGAAATCCTGGATATTACCCGCCAGATTCGCCAGCATAAGCTGACGGTGCACGTGGAGCTGGAAAGTCTTCGGACCATGCTCGCCACCCACGATCAGATCAGCAACCGCCTCTCCTTTGCCATCATCATCGCCGGACTGATCATCGGCTCATCCATCATCGTGGTCTCCGGCGTGCCCCCGCTGTTCTACGGCATATCCTTGATCGGTATCATTGTTTTCATCACCGGCGCCATCATGGGGCTTTGGCTTCTAGTGGCCATCATCAAAAAGGGACTCTAGCCGGCGGTTGCCAGATGATTGCGCCTGGCCACGATGCGGCGTGAAATCCTCCGCACAATACGCGATGATTTTGCATAAACGGCTTTTATCGTAGGCATCTGACTTGTCTCGCCTGTGCACAGGGCGTTTTGCCAAGCCTGCCAAGTAACGGGCTTGAAAGCCGCCGACAACGGCGCGTGGCGGTGGCGGACAAAACAATTCTGTTGAATTTCCTTGCAATCGATTACAAAATTGTTATAAATGTTCAGTTTTTATCCGCCTGACCGACCCGGCCCCCGCAAGGCCGGTCGCCGCCCACCGATCGGAAACGCTGCGTCTCGGCGGTCGACCGGGTGGGGGCCTGAACACGTGGAAGGAATGCGCTTGGCATGAAAAAAATCGAGGAAACCACACTGCTTTATGAAATCAGCGAAGCGCTGAACGCCCATTTGGAGCTGAAAAAATCACTGTACACGGTGCTCGATATCCTGTCCAATTCCCTGGACATGGCCCGTGGCACCATTACCTTGCTGGATCCGGTGCGCAACGAAATCCGCATCGAGGTGGCCCACGGCCTCACGCGCCGGGCCATGCAGCAGGTCCGCTACAAGCCGGGGGAAGGCATCACGGGGCGCGTCATCCAGACCGGCAAACCGGTATCGATTCCCAAGATCAGCGAAGAGCCCCTGTTTCTCAACCGCACCGTGTCCCGCAAGCGTAAGAAGGACCTGGAATTGTCCTTCATCTGCGTGCCCATCAAAAAAGGCCGGCAGGTCATCGGGGCCCTCAGTGTGGACAAACCCTATGATCCGAAATACTCCCTCAAAAAAGCCGAGAAACTGCTGAGCGTGGTGGCCACCATGGTGGCCCGCCATGTGATCAATCTGGAAACCATCCGACTCGAAAAGCAGACCCTGCGGGATGAAAACAAGCGCCTGCTGAGCGAATTGGAGAACAAGTACCGCATCACCAATATCGTGGGCAACAGCAACAAGATGCGCGAAGTCTTCCAGATGGTCTCCCAGGTCTGCAAGAGCAACGCCACCGTGCTGGTGCGCGGGGAAAGCGGCACGGGCAAAGAGCTGGTGGCCAATTCGGTGCATTACAACAGCAACCGGGCCCAGGCCCCCTTCGTGAAGGTCAATTGCGCCGCGATTCCGGTCAACCTGATCGAAAGTGAGCTCTTCGGGCATGAGAAAGGCGCCTTCACCGGCGCCATCAAGCAGAAACTGGGCAAATTCGAGCTGGCCCACAAGGGTACCCTTTTCCTGGATGAGATCGGCTCGATCGGGTTGGACGTGCAGGTGAACCTGCTGCGCGTTCTCCAGGAAAAGGAGTTCGAACGCGTCGGCGGGCAGAAGACCATCAAGAGCGATGTGCGCATTATCGCCGCCACCAACAAAAATCTCGAGCAGGCCGTGGAAGAGGGGACCTTTCGGGGTGATCTGTATTACCGCCTGAACGTCTTCCCGATCTATCTGCCGCCGCTGCGGGAACGCAAGACCGATATTCTCCTTCTGGCCGATCATTTCCTGGAACGCTATGCCAAGGAAAACCGCAAGGACATCCGCCGTTTTTCCACGCCGGCCATCGACATGCTGATGGCCTATCACTGGCCGGGCAATGTACGCGAACTGGAAAACTGTATCGAGCGGGCGGTCCTGCTCTGCGAGGAGGGCGTGATCCACAGCTATCACCTGCCGCCCACCCTGCAAACTGGCCCCGAATCCGATACCCTGCCGGCCTTGTCCCTCGAAGAGGCCGTGGCCAACCTGGAACGCGAAATGATCATCGATGCCCTCAAGAACACGCGCGGCAACATTACCCAGGCGGCCGATCTGCTCAAGACCACCGTACGCAAATTCGCTTACAAGGCCCAGAAGTTCGGCGTGAGCTACAAGCACTACCGATAGCCCATGACCCTTATCCAGGCGTTCATACTCGGCATCGTCCAGGGGCTCACCGAATTTCTGCCCATCAGCAGCTCCGGCCACCTGGTGATCGGGCAGCACCTGTTTGGGCTGCGGCACGCCGATCTGGCCTTTGACGTCAGTGTCCATGTGGGCACCCTCGGGGCCGTGGTAATTTTTTTTCGCCGCGACATCGCCGCCATCCTGACAGCAATCCTGCGCTACCGCCCGGCTTGGCGGCCGGCCGCGCTCAAGGCCCTGCTGGCGCCGGGAAGCCCCGATGCCGAAGTTCGCTTGGCGCTTCTGGTGGTCCTGGGATCCATTCCCACGGCCATCATCGGGCTGGTCCTCAAGCATTTCGAGGCGACCCTTTTCGCCTCCCCATTGATCACCGGCATCATGCTGCTGGTGACCGGCAGCGTGCTTTATATGACGCGCCACCCTCAGATGGCCGCCCGGGAACGCCCCGAATCGGCACGACCCCTTGCCGCCATCAGCGTGCGCGACGGTCTTCTGATCGGCATCGTCCAGGGCCTGGCGGTCCTGCCCGGCATCTCGCGCTCGGGCACCACGATTGCCGCCGGCCTGTTCGCCGGTATCGATCCGAAGGCCGCGGCCCGCTTCTCGTTTCTACTCTCGATTCCGGCGGTGGCCGGCGCGGCCCTTTTGGTGCTCCTGGAGGCCATCGCCCAGGGGCGAATCGATGCCGCGGTCTGCTTGGCCGGCGGTCTTACCGCGTTGATCGTCGGCTATGCGGCCCTGGCGCTCCTGGTCTACCTGATCAACCGCGGCAAGCTCCACGCTTTCGCGCCCTACTGCTGGATTGTCGGCATCGCGGTCATTTTTCTGAGTTTGTGATACCACCCACCCCCGATGCCCTTCCAAACCGGACATGCCATGCGGCCCCAAGACCTTAAAGTTTTCAACGTCCTCTTCTTCTCCATTTTCGCGGCGGTCACCGGCGTGGGTATCGTGGTGCCGCTGCTGCCCGTTTATGCCCGTGACTTTGGCGCGAGCGGGTTCTATATCGGCATGATCTTCGGCATCTTCTCAATCGCCCGCACGGCTTTCATCCCCCTGTTCGGCCGGGCCTCCGACCGCCGTGGACGCAAACCGTTCATCGTTGGCGGCATGCTGGGCTACGCGCTCATCTCGCTGGCCTACGTCGCCGTCGATGACTTTCCGGCCCTGATCACCATCCGCTTTTTCCAAGGTGTCGCATCGGCCATGATGATGCCGGTCCTCCAGGCCTATGTGGGTGACATCACCCCCGAGGGCCGCGAGGGTTTCACCATGGGCTATTTCAATCTGGCCACCTTTGCGGGCCTCAGCCTGGGCCCGCTGCTGGGCGGTGTCATCAGCGACAATTGGAGTATCGATGCGGCCTTCGTCATGATGGGCCTGCTGGCCCTCTTCGGGTTTTTGGCCTGCGCCCTGCTGCTGCCGCCGACGCAATCCGAAAGTGCGCTGCGTCGGGGCCTGCCGCCGATCGCCTGGGGCCGCCTGGCCCAGGATGCCGTCATTCGCGGGCTTTTCACCTTCCGCCTGGCTTATACGGCCGGTATCGGTGTCATCTGGGGGTTTCTACCCATCTATGCCGACCAGCGTTTTCAGCCGGGGTCGGCCGCCATCGGCCTGCTTATCATGACCGGTGTGATGGCCAGCGGGCTGTTTCAGGTGCCCATGGGCTATCTGGCCGACCGCGTGAACAAGTCCCGCATGGTGGTCGTCGGCGGTATTTTGGCGGCCGCCGCGCTGATGGGATTCACCTGGGCCGACAGTTTTGCGACCATGCTGCTGGGCAGCCTGTTCTTCGGCATGGGCGGCGGTGTTGCCATGCCGGCCCTGATGGGGCTGGCCGTCAAAAAGGGCGCTGCGATCGACGCCATGGGATCGGTCATGTCCGTGCTGACCCTGGCCCACAGTCTGGGGATGCTGACCGGTGCCCTCCTGGCCGGATGCGCCATGGACTGGCTCCACTTAACGTGGGCTTTCCCGGTGGGTGCCGGTCTCATGGCTGCCGGCATCGTGGCCTTCTGCTGGTGGATTCCCGATGGGGCCCGAATGGAACCCGCCCGGGGGGCGCCGCCCGAAGAATCCGATTGACATTTAGGGAATTGGCTTTACATTTACGCCATCTTGATCGCAGCAATTCAGCATCAGTTCCGGTACCGGAATGGATTCGCAATGCCAACCATCTACCGGATCGTGAGCCATGAAGTCTACAATACGCAACGCAGTGAAAAACAGCGGCTGGATGCCAGGGGCGCTGTTTTCCTATGTTATGACCAACCACAGCAATTGGCCGACCGGAAGCATACATGAGCAGTAAACGGGATTACTACGAAGTATTGGGGACCAGCCGCGACGCCAGCGACGCCGAGCTCAAAAAAGCCTACCGCCAGCTAGCCCTCAAATATCACCCCGACCGCAACCCCGGGGACCAGGCGGCCGAGGATAAATTCAAAGAAGCCGCCGAAGCCTACGATGTGCTCTCGGATACCCAGAAACGCCGCATCTACGACCAATACGGCCATCAGGGGCTTGAGGGGCAGGGCTTTTCCGGATTCAGCGGTTTCGAGGATATCTTTTCGAGTTTCGGAGATATTTTTGAAGATTTCTTCGGGTTCGGCAGCAGCCGTCGGTCGCGCAGTCGCACCCAGCGAGGCGCCGACCTGCGCTACGATATCCAGCTCGATTTTATGGAGGCCGCCTTCGGTACCGAGACTGAAATCCATCTCGAGAAACTGGACACCTGCAGCGATTGCCAGGGCAGCGGTTGTGAAGCGGGCACCCAGCCCGAAGCCTGCAGCTACTGCGGTGGCAGCGGCCAGGTTTCACGCAGCCAGGGATTTTTCACCGTCCGCACCACCTGCCCGCATTGCCGGGGCAACGGGCAGATGATTCCCCACCCCTGCCCGGGCTGCCGGGGTACGGGCCAGATTCAGACCAGCAAAACCGTTTCGGTTAAAATTCCGGCCGGTGTGGATACCGGCTCCCGTTTGCGTCTGACCGGCGAAGGGGAGGCCGGACGTCACGGCGGGCCGCGCGGTGATCTCTACGTATTCATTCACGTCGAAACCCACGAATTTTTCGAACGCGACAATACCAACGTCATCTGCCGGGTGCCGATTTCGTTCGTTCAGGCAGCTCTGGGCACATCCCTCAAAGTTCCCACCCTGGAAGGCGAAAAAACGCTCAAGATTCCCAAGGGCACCCAGTACGGGGACGTCTTCCGCTTCGAGGGTCAGGGGATTCCTTCCCTGCGCAGCGGTCGCCGCGGCGATCAGATCATCCAGATCATCATCAAGACCCCCACCGGTCTGAACCGCAAGCAGGAAGCCCTTCTCAAAGATTTCGAAAAACTGGAATCCGCCAAGCTCTCCAGCAAACTGAAGAACATCCTCAAGGGTGAATCGGCCCGGGCCTAGACGTGGTTCCCAAACCTCTTGTCGCGTTTAAGGGCAAAGCGTAGGACGCCAACGGCGTCGTGGGCAACACATAAAATGCGGAGCATATGCAATAATATGTACGCTGGAGCGCGGGGCAGGGGCCCTGCGCTGCGGCCTGCCGATGCCTGCCAATCATCTCTGGTTAACGAAATTGACCCTGAATCCAGCAACGCTGGGAACACAGCGATGGGACGCTAGAACGGATTTTGAAACACTTCTAAACTGATCGGGCCCTGCCGGCACAGACTCAGTCAAAGCCACTTGGCCGGCCGATCACAGGAATCAGCCATGTTTGAACTGCGGGTCGTTACCGGTTTCGCCGCCGCCCACCGCCTCACGATGGTCGGCGAAAAATGTGAGAACCTCCACGGTCACAACTGGAAGATCGAGGTCTATGTGCGCGGCGATCAGCTGGACGCGGGCGGTGTGCTGGTGGACTTCGGTATCATCAAAACCCACGTGCGCGACCTGATGGAAACCCTGGACCACAAATTTTTAAACGACATCGATTATTTCCAGAATGGTACCCCGCCGTCCTCGGAAAATATCGCCCGCTACGTGGCCGAAGGCCTCACCGCCCGCCTGTCCATGCCGGAGGTCGAGGTATCCCGCGTGACCGCCTGGGAGTCCGACAACGCGGCCGCGACCTACTTCCCTTCCTGAGAAGGTTCCGTAAAAAGCCCGATAGCGGCGTTAGGCTTCGCCCCTCGTCACTGCGGCGTACCTGATGTACGCCTCATTCCTCGGGGCTCGCAAGCCTTGCTATCGAACTTTTTACGAAACCTTCTTTCTGATTGCCCAAAAAAGGTCTCTGTTCGGCAGAACTGCGCGCATTGGTAGAGGTGAAAGCGAGGCAGGGACTTTCCATGGTATGCTATTGAGCGGAGTGGTTGATCCTCACCGCAATCGGATGCTGTCTGAGATCCTTTGGGATCGTTTTGAATGGACAGCATCATCGCACGATTGCTGGTTTCTGGTAGGCCTCAAATATAGGCGTAAGACGTTAGGTTAATCTTTTTCTGTTCATTCATTACGAGCCCTTGGGATCGCGTTCATCCGGTTGCGGTGAGGATTAGCCGCGCAGCGGATTGGTTTCCAAGGCCGTCCGATCTCCAATATGAGACCTTAGCTCGAAACCTGATAAACTGATCGGTAAGAGGCAATGCCGGCCCTCTATTATCTTAGCTCCTTCGACATTATAAGGCACCGAACCTGAGCGCTTTGTTTTCGGGCGGCCGAGGTCTATTCAGATGGATTCAGCTCCTTCCAGCGCGCCACGAGCTCATCGCGTGTCACGATGGCCGTCACGTCCGGCACATGCCGGCGGATATTGTCCAGACCGCCCTCCTGGCGATCCACCAGGATCACCGCCTGAACCACCGCCACCCCCTCGCTGCGCGCCCGTTCGATGGCCTTGATCGTGGAGCCGCCCGTGGTGGCGACATCGTCGATGATGGCCACCCGGTCGCCCGGGGCAATATCGCCTTCGATCCACTTGACGATACCGTGGTCCTTCTGTTCCTTGCGGATCGAAAAGGCCTGCAGCGGCCGCGCCTGAAGCTCGGAGGCAAAGGCGGTCGCCACGGCGATCGGGTCCGCCCCGAAGGTCAAACCACCGATTCCCTTCAGATCGGCGGCCACCAGCGCCTCGAGCACCAGGTGCCCGATCAGAAACATGCCGCGCGGGCTAAGGCTGGTGGGCTTGCAGTTGACGTAAAACGAGCTCATCTGGCCGGAAACCAGCTTGAACACCGGCTCCGGGCTGTATTGAAAGGATTTATCGCATAAAAGATCGATCAGTTCGGCTTTGGATGTCAACGCGGTCATGGGCCTGCTCTCCGGTAAACAATGGGGTTGTTGGCTGGTTCGACCAGAATGGCGCGATCCCCCGATGGTGTTGATTTAAAACCACTATTGGCATATAAAAAAAGAAGTCGAAAAAAGTCATCTTCAGACGGTTTCGTAGAAAGCTCGAGAGACGGCTTGCGAAGCCCATGGCATGCAGCTTACATATGTACGCGGCATTGACGAGGGCTAAGCTTAACCCGCTATCGGGCTTTTTACGGGATTGTCAAAAAAAAAGCCTCCACCAAATGGGAAGAAGCCTGGTCATGGGTTTCAGTGGAGGCTTGAGCAAGGAAAACCGGGGTCGGCACTCCCTGAACTCGGAGGCTGTTTACCAGGTATTCCTTACCGGGTCAATTGCTTAGCCCATGGAAACACCCGTGGTACACAGGCTGAAGCGGATCATGCCCCATCATCGCATTGCGGGCCCAATCGACGTTCAATTCACGTCAACCCAGCGGATTGCATGGGGGTTGGCTTGCGGCCTGGTCGGGGGGTGGCGGCGCCAACGGGACCCCCACGGTCACTACTCGAGGATAGCGACGCCGGCATGATCGAACCCAGCGCCAAGGCGGCGATTATCCGATTGTTTCACGTCTACCGGCACTATCACGCCCAAAACGCCCTGGATGATCTCACGCTCGACATCTACCGCAACGAATTTCTGTTCATCACCGGCCCCAGCGGCGCGGGCAAGACCACCTTGCTGAAGCTGCTCTATCGGGGCGAGACCGCCTCCGAGGGACAGGTTCTGGTGGATGGCATCAATATTTCCCGGATGGCCCGCAATCGCATCCACCTTCTGCGCCGTAAATTCGGCATCGTCTTTCAAGACTACAAATTGATCCCGACCCGCACGGTCTACGAAAATGTGGCGCTGGTCCTGGAAGCGGCCGGCCGCAACGCGCGCTACGTCCGCAAAAAGACCCACAGCGTGCTGCGCACGGTGGGGATGGAAAACCGCATGAACGCCCTGCCCCCGGCTCTGTCCGGCGGCGAGCAGCAGCGTGTCGCCGTGGCCCGGGCGGTGGTGGGCGATCCCACCATCATCCTGGCCGACGAGCCCACCGGCAGCCTGGATGCCAAATCGGCCAGCCTGATCATGGGCCTGCTCAAGACGTTCCACACCCGGGGGGCCACCGTGGTCGTGGCCACCCATGACCGGGAGCTGATCCGCAGCATACCGGCGCGCATTATTTATTTGAACCAAGGCCAGATTACCGTGGCACCCACGATTTAGGACCGGGCCGGCGCCCGGAGAAACGCTCATGCTATCGCTGCACTTCAAACGCGCCCTGCTGGACATTCGCCACAACCGCCTGCTCAACGCGGTCACGATTACCACGATCGCCCTTTCGATCCTGATCGTCAGCGCCGCCATCCTGTTCTTTATCAACACGACCGATATGCTGGAGGCCTGGCGCCGCGGCATTCGTATCATGGTCTACCTCGAGGACGACCTTGACCCGGGCCGGCAGCAGGCCATCGCCGCCCGCCTCAAAGGCCTCTACGGTGTGCAGGAAGCCCGTTTCATCTCCAAGCAAACCGCGCTCGAACATTTGCGGGCCCAGATGCCGCGCCAATCCGCGATCCTCGAAGGGATAGGGCAAAATCCCCTGCCGGATGCCTACGAAGTCCAGATGATCCCCTCGGCGCGCACCTGGGAGAAGGCCGAGGACCTGGCCCAGCGCCTGGAGGCGATCGACGGGGTGGCCGACGTGGAATACGGTCAGCGCTGGGTTGAACGCTTCATCACCCTGTTCAATCTTTTCCGGCTGACCAGTTACGCCATGGGAGGCCTCTTTTTCATCGCCTCGTTGTTTATCGTCGGTAACACGGTGCGGCTGATTTTATACACACGCCGGGAGGAAGTCGAAATCATGCGTCTGGTGGGGGCCACCGAACGCTTCATCTTGGCGCCTTTTTATTTCCAGAGCATGATCCAGGGAATTCTGGGCGGGATCGCCGGCCTGGCGGCCCTGCTGATCATGTTTATGTTGATTCAATCCAAAATCCAGGCCGTGGCGGTCGGCGGCACGGTGGCGCTGCGCTTTCTATCGCCCGGGTTGATGATGGCGATCGTCGCTGCCAGTGCGTTGGTTGGATGGTTGGGATGTCATCTATCGCTCAAACAATATTTAAAAGCCTGAATGCCTGCGTGCTGGGCGCGCTGGTCCTGCTGGCACCGCTTGCGGCGGTCATGGCCGCCGAGAGGGAGGCCGTGGTGCGTGTGGTGCGGCTCAACCTTCGCTCCCGGCCCTCGGTGGACAGCGTGCCTCTGCACGAGCTGCGCCAGGGCGACCGCCTGATCGTGCTTGAGACCGCGACCAGATGGCTCAAAGTGGATTACGACGACCTGGTCGGCTATGTTCGCAATCATCCGCGCTATATCGACACCACCCTGGCCCTGGATCGGACCCAATCCGAGAAGCAGGCGCTGCACCAGGCGCTGAAAGAACACCGCCGGTACCTGAAGGAAATGGCCGGGCAGGAGAAAAAGTTGATCGAACGGTTGGAGCGCCTGGCCCGGGCTATCAACCGCAACCGCCAACAGCTCGCCGCCCTCCGAACGGAGCTGACAGCCCTGGATCGCAAAATCGCCCGGGCCGCGGAGGAAAGCCGCTTGCTGGACGCACGCATCGTACGCAACACCGCGGACGTTTCCCGACGGCTGGTGGCCCTCTACAAGCTCAACCGGCTGGGAACGGCCAACCTGCTGGCCTCGGCCGGCTCGGTCAACGAGATGGTCCAGCGGCGCAATGCCCTCGAATTCATTCTGTCCGACGACGAGAAGCAGCGCCGACAGCTAACGGCTGATCTGGATCGTTGGAGCAGTCTGCGCCGGGAACTGGAAGCAAACCGCTCCGATAAGCGCAAGCTGGAAAAAATGCGTCGGCAAAACCTCGACCGCCTGTACCACGAAAAGGTCCAGCGCAACCTGCTTTTGCAGGACACCCGCAATATTCAGGCCTTGAAACAGGCGGCGCTGGTCTCGCTGCAGGCCTCCGCCCGTGAACTTGATAAAACGATCAAAGCCCTGAGCCGCAGCAGTGTCGTCGATTCGGCCCGGGCCAAGGCGGCACCGGGTTCCTTCGGACGGCTCAAGGGGTTGCTTAAAAAACCGGTAAGAGGTAAAATTATTAATTTTTTTGGACCTTTTCAAAATACGCGCTACAATGTGACCAACTACCGTAGCGGCGTCGATTTCCGTTCCGATCGCGGCGAGCCAATTAAGTCCGTATCGGCGGGGCGCGTGATCTATGCGGATTGGTTCAAAAGCTACGGCAACATGATGATTATTGATCACGGCCACAGTTATTGCACCCTGTATGCGCATCTCGAAGAAATGTTCAAACAGAAGGGCGATAAGGTGACAAGCGATGAAGTCATTGCAACGGTGGGCGAATCCGGTGCGCTGTCCGGATCCGGGCTGTATTTCGAAGTGCGGCACCACGGCAAACCCGAAGACCCGCAATTGTGGCTGATCGATGATTGATGAAGGCTTGCAATATCATGCTTCCGACGGTTTCGTAAAAAGTGCGATAGACGGCTTGCGAGCCCCGAGGCGGCGTCATCAGGTACGCCGCGATGAGGAAGGGCAAAGCGTAACGCCGCGATCGGGCTTTGTGCGAAACCGTCCGGACTAAAAGGAGACACTGATGAGATTAAAACCCAAGGGCAGGACCAAGATCTGGGTCATCCTGGCCCTGGCGGCCGTCGTCTGGACGGCTGGCAGCGCGGTCCTGGGGGCCACCGGCAGCGACGAAACCTACCAAGGCCTGAAACTCTTTACGGATGTACTCGAAATCGTCACCCAGAAATACGTGGATGAGGTGGACACCGGGGATCTGATCCAGAAAGCCATCCAGGGCATGGTCCACAGCCTGGATCCGCACTCTTCCCTGCTACCGCCTGAAGCGTTCGAAGACCTGCGCATCGACACCAAGGGCAATTTCACGGGCATCGGTATCCACATTACCCTGCGCAACGGTTTCGTAACAGTCATCTCGCCGATCGAGGGCACCCCGGCCTTCAAGGCCGGCATCCAGGCCCAGGATCGCATCGTGATGGTCGACGACAAACGCGTCGAAGACCTGCGCCAGGCCGTCTCGCTGATGCGCGGCCCCAAGGGTACCCCGGTCAAGGTGACGGTTCTGCGACAGGGGCAGCAGGAACCTCTGGAGTTCAACCTGGTGCGCGATCTGATCCCGGTCAAGAGCATCAAAGCCCACATCATCAAACCGGGCTTCGGTTATATCTGGATCACCAACTTTACCGGCAACACCACCACGGATTTCCTGGAAGCGCTCGAAAAACTTGAAGACCAGAGCGGCCCCCTGCGGGGGTTGGTTCTGGATCTGCGCAACAACGGCGGCGGACTGCTGGAAGAGTCTCTTGAAATTTCGGATATCTTCATCGACGACGGCGACATTCTTTCGATCAAGGGCCGCAATCCGGCCAACACACGGGTTTTCAGCGCCTCACCCAACAAGGTCGAGCGCACCTATCCAATCGTTACGCTGATCAACGGCGGCAGCGCCAGCGCATCCGAGATCGTGGCCGGTGCCCTGCAAGATCACAAGCGCGCCCTAATTCTAGGCACCACCTCCTTTGGCAAGGGATCGGTCCAAACGGTTGAATCCCTGCGTGAAGGCTACGGACTCAAACTGACCATTGCCCGCTACTACACGCCCAACGGCCGCTCGATTCAGGCC
This sequence comes from Desulfobacterales bacterium, assembly GCA_030065585.1. GTDB lineage: Bacteria > Desulfobacterota > Desulfobacteria > Desulfobacterales > UBA5852 > JABZFP01. The sequence continues at coordinate 12,991 of JASJED010000044.1, forward strand.
AAGGGCATCGAACCGGATATTATTGTGCCCTACAAACCGCTGGAGGAACCGGACGACACCAATGGCGACGATGGTTTCCTCAAGGAAAAGGATCTCCGCAACCACCTGGACTCCGCGGATAAATCGGAAAAGCAGAAAGAGCAGTCCGGCATCGACGATGTCGAATTTCGGGTCAACCCCCTGGAACTTGAAAATCTCAAACGGGACAACCAGATCATGCGGGCGCTGGATATCCTGGTCTCCTATGATTTGTTCAGCGGATTGCGCAACTAGCCCGGAAAGGTTGCGGCCGTGGTGCGGCCGCCCACTGCCGCACCATGGGTTTGAACCATGAGCACCCGCAAAAAAAAGAAGCCGGCCCCGCGTCGGCGGCGACGTAAAAAAACAAGCTGGCCGTCCTCACGCACCACGCTGCTCAAGATCGGCATGGCCCTGTCTCTCTTGATCGGCATCGTGTGCGGGGCCGGCGCCCTGCTGTGGCATTATTTCCCGCCGGGGCCTGCGACGACGGCGGAGGTGGCTGCACCGGCCGCTTCCGAAAACCGGCCACGCCCCCCAACGGCTGCGAAAACCCAACGCCCACCGGCCAAACCGGTCTATGAAATCTTTCCCCCCAAAGCGATCGCCCGTCGGACACCGCCACCCAAACCCGATCCCACAGCCCTCAAGGGCCTGCCCCGAGTGGCCGTGATTATCGACGACATCGGCTACGACCGGCAGTTGGTCAACCAGTTTCTGGCGCTCGACATCCCCCTGACCTTCGCGGTGCTGCCGCAAAGCCCCTTCCGCCAGAGCATCCTCAAGGCCATCCGCAACCGGGGGCATGAAATCATGCTGCACCAGCCCATGGAGCCCGAGGAATACCCGGAGGTCAACCCGGGGCCGGGCGCCCTGCTGGCATCCATGTCGCCGGACGATCTGATCGCCCAACTCAACCGCAACCTGGATGCTCTCCCCGGTGTCAAGGGCGTCAACAACCACATGGGCTCGCGGTTAACGGCCGAATCCGCGCGCATGTACCAGGTATTTTCGGTGTTGAAGGAACGCCGTCTCTTTTTTGTCGACAGCCGCTCCACGGTGGACACCGTCTGCCGGCCGTCGGCCCGTTTGTTTCAGGTACCGTTTGCCGAGCGCGATGTCTTTCTCGATCATCTCCAGGAGGCCGGCTTTGTGCGCCAACAGTTCAAGGAACTCATGCGGGAAGCGGACAAGCACGGTCAGGCCGTGGCCATCGGCCATCCCTATCCGGTGACCGTCGAAATCCTCCAGGAAGTCTTGCCCACGCTCAAAAAACGCGTCACCCTCGTGTCGGCCTCGGAACTCGTGCGCATTGAAAGCTGAAGGAGGATCGTCCTATGGAAAAACACGGTGGTGATACCATCGCTCGTTTTCTGGAAGAACGCTGTATCCCCTTTGTATTTACCCTCTGCGGCGGCCATATTTCACCCCTGCTGACGGCCGCCCGCCGCCGGGGGCTGCGCGTGGTCGATATGCGCCACGAGGCCAGCGCCGTCTTTGCCGCCGATGCCGTGGCCCGGCTGACCGGCCTGCCGGGGGTGGCCGCGGTAACCGCCGGCCCGGGAGTCACCAACACAGTCACGGCCCTGAAGAATGCCGCCCTGGCCCAGTCGCCGGTGGTGCTTTTCGGCGGTGCGGCCGCCACCGTGCTGAAGGGGCGCGGCGCGCTCCAGGACATCGACCAGCTCAGTCTGCTGGGATCGGTGGTCAAACAAGCCTTCACCATCAAGCACGCCGGCGACATTCCCGGTGTGCTGCAGGAAGCCTTCGATGCGGCCACCACCGGTGTCCCCGGACCGGTCTTCGTGGAATGTCCGATCGACACGCTCTATCCGGAATCACTGGTGCGGCAATGGTGCGGGACCCGGACGGGAACCGCCCAAACCGGCGGGTTTCGCCAACGCATGCTGCAATTCTACCTCAGCCGTCACGTGGACCGGATGTTCGCCTGCAGCTTCGAAGAAATGCCCGTTCATCCTTGGGCCCCGGAAAGCACCCGGGTCGCCGCCGATCATCTCGCGGCGGTGGCCGAGCATCTCGACCGGAGCCGTTGCCCCGTGGTGATCATGGGCAGCCAGGCCGTTCTCGATCCCGCCCGCCTGACCGAGCTGGTGCAGAGTCTGGAGCACATCGGCGCCCCGCTTTACCTGACCGGCATGGCCCGGGGCCTCATGGGCCCGGACCACCCTTTGCAGATGCGCCATCACCGTAAAAAGGCCCTCCAAGAAGCAGACACGGTCGTTCTGGCCGGAATGCCCTGTGATTTCCGGCTGGGATACGGCTTGGCCATTGGGAGCAAGACCACGCTGATCGGCATCAACCGCAGCCAAAGAGACCTCACGCTCAACCGCACCCCCCAATTGGCCATCCGGGCCGATCCGGGCGCCTTTTTGGTCGAACTGGCCGGGCACACAGCCACCCCGGGGCCTGAACGACAGGCGTGGGTCGCGGCACTCCGTGAGCGGGAGACGACACGGGAACGGGAAATCGACGCCCAGGCGAAGGAAGCCACCACCGGGATCAATCCGCTGGATTTTCTTCAGAACTTGGATCGTTTTCTGGATGATCGCGCCGTACTGGTGGCCGACGGTGGGGATTTTGTGGCCTCGGCGGCCTACACCTTGAAACCGCGGAGTCCGCTAAGCTGGCTGGATCCCGGCGCTTTCGGAACCCTGGGGGTTGGGGCCGGATTTGCGGCCGGCGCGCAATTGAGTCGTCCGCAGGCGGAGGTCTGGCTGCTGTACGGGGATGGTTCGGCCGGCTTCAGCCTGATGGAATTCGACACCTTCGCACGCCACGGCTTGCCGGTGATTGCCGTGGTGGGCAACGACGCCGGGTGGTCGCAGATTGCCCGCGATCAAGTGGCCTATCTTGAGGATGACGTGGCGACGGTCTTGGCACCCACCGATTATCATGCGGTGGCTGAGGGGTTGGGGGCCCGCGGCTTCAAGCTCGAGCGCCAGGAAGACATCCCCGCCGTGTTGGCAGCGGCCCGGGAAACGGCCGCCTCCGGGCGCCCGGTACTGATTAATGTCATTATCGGCAAGACGGATTTCCGCAAGGGCGCCATTTCCATATGACGGCGGATGGCGGAGCATACCAGAAACTGAGCGGTGAAACACTGCGGCAGTGATTTTTTACGCCGTCCGCGGGACAGAAACTGATAGTAGCCACAGGGGTTGAAAAGTCAAACAGCGGTTCGGCAAGATGCTTTTGTCGGAATGGCAACAGCCAGGAAAGCCGCTTCCATCGCCTCGCGCAGCGAGGCAATCTCCTGCCACCACCTGGCCAGACGCACCGGACCGCCCGGGATGTCACGTAATAGCATCCGCCGCTGGGCCGGACAGATGTACCAGGTGCAGACCCAGGGACGCACACCGCGCGGCAGTGTGCAGCCCTGTGAGGTCAGATAGCGGCAGCGCTCCTGCCGGTTGCACCGCAACTGGGCGGGCGGCGGGGACTGCCCGCTCAGGTGAATCAGGAGCAGATCCTTGAAATCCAGCCACACCCGGGCGTCCCGACAGCAAGGTCGCCGGCAGACCCCGCAGCTCTCCCCGGACAATGTGTCGAAGAGGTCGCCCGCCAGATCATAGCGGTGAACGATGCGGCTGGCCACGGCCCGGGCGGGGTCCAGATCCGCCCCCGCCGCAGCGATGGTCATCGTCAGGCTCAACCGGCACTCCCGCCAGGCAGAAGACGAAGCCCAGGGGATTTCACCCTCGGGTCGATCTGGCCCCGCGACATGCGGCATGACGCCCAATCGTTCTTCTCTTTTATCCCCCGGCGCAGCTTGCATGCACCCCCCATATCACATCGGCGATTAAGAGGCCGTTGAAAAACGATTGCGCTCGCCCAATAGGCGGCAATATTCCCGCTTCCAGGGGCCAGGATTGAGTTCCAGGCAAGGCCGCAGCCCGCTGGGAGCCCGCAGGCGTAGCTACGCTACGTCGAGGACATCCCAAGGGCGAGAACGCCGCATGGGGCTCAATCCTGGCCCCTGGAAGCGGGAATGGGTTGGACCCACCGATTGGTAAGCCCATCATAAAACCACTTGTCCGGAAATCCCCGGCGCCGATAGAAGGATGGATGCTCGGCCCAGTCCATGAGGGCCTCGTAGGCCTCATGAAGCCGGCGGAAAGCACGGGCGTTCCCGCCCAGGTCGGGATGGTGGTGCTTGGCCTGCTGGCGGTAGGCTTTTTTGACGATCCGATCCAGGCGGGTGGAGTTCAGGGCTTCGGGCTTAATCTTGAGGTGCACCAGGCTTTGGGCCTTGACCGAGGGGCGACAGTGCTCTTCGGGGACGACCGCGTTGACCGGCGTGGCCCCCTGCCGGGCCTGATCCAGTAGAAACCGCGTGGCCAGGTATTTTTTGTTGGTGCGGCGGCGCTCGTCCCACCAGGCCTTGCCCAGCACGTTGGCCATGCGGCTGAAATCGTCGGCCGGGGTCGCCCCCGGCCGGCGGGCAAACAGATAGCTGTAAATTTCGCGTATGCCGTTGGGCATGATATCGAGCACGATCACCCGGTCATCGAAATAAAAGGTGGCATAACGGGTATTGAGCGCCTTGAGCAGCCCGGTGCGAAGATGGAGTTTGTAGCGCAGCCGCTGCCGGCAGGCCACGGAACAATAGCGCCGCCGGCGCATGCCGCTACGGGTCCCGCAGGACAGGCAGGCATTGCCGTTGTTGTCATGGGACGGCATGGGTTGTGGCGGCGGTGTCATGGCGCTGTCGGATGACTCTCCATTTTGCTCGTTGGCAGTGCTTTCATTTCAACCGCCAATGGTTAGTATTGTCTTCAGTCAGTATTGAGCCCGGATTAAATCGCCTCACACATCAGCGATTTTTATGTTACCGCGGCCAGATGAAAACCAAAAAGTCCATCGATATACTCTATTCGGGCGGATTCATAAGAGGTTCGAGATCAAGGCTTGCGAAGACCGAGGAATGAGGCGTACCTAAAGTACGCCGCAATGACGAGGGCTGCGCGTAACGCGGATATCGAGCCTCTTATGAATCCGACATAAGGTAAAAATGAACGACCCCGTAATCAAGATCCGCGGCGCCCGCCAGCACAATCTGAAGAATCTCGACCTGGACATCCCCCTGCAGCGCTTCACCGTGGTGACCGGCGTGAGCGGATCGGGCAAGTCCTCGCTGGCCCTGGATACCCTTTACGCCGAAGGGCAGCGGCGTTACGTGGAAACCTTTTCCCCCTATGCCCGCCAGTTCATGGATCGCATGGACCGCCCACGGGTGGACAAGATCTCCGGGATCCCGCCGGCCATCGCCATCGACCGCAAGGACCCCGTGCGCACCTCGCGCTCCAGCGTGGGGACTATGACCGAGATCACCGACTACGTCAAAATCCTCTTCGCCCGGCTGGGGGTGCTGCACTGCGCCTCCTGCGGAAAGCCGGTGGTGCCCGAAACCCCTCAGGCCATCTGGGAGCATCTGCAAACCCTTCCCGCGGGCAGCCGTTTGGTGATCACCTTTCCCCTCGTTACCGGACTGCTGGATGACGACGCAAGCCCCGCGGCGATCCGCCACAGCCTGCGGCGCCTGGGTTTTGACCGCCTCTACCATGACGGCGCGGTCGTGGACATCGATGCCTGGGCCTTTGCATCCGAGGCCCCGCCCCCGGACGTCGTGGCCGATCGCGTCGTGTTGGGCCCCGAGCGGCGCAAACGGATCATCGACTCCCTCGAGATGGCCCTGCGTTTCGGCGGCGGTCAATTGACGGTCTGGCCCGCACACGCACGCCGCCTGGATTTCAGCACGCGCCTGTCCTGCGCCCGCTGTGGCCTGGACTACACCCCGCCCCTGCCCAACCTGTTTTCGTTCAACAGCCCGCTGGGGGCCTGCGATACCTGCCGGGGCTTCGGGCGCGTGATCGACATCGATCTGGACCTGATCATTCCCGACCGCAACCGCTCTCTGGCCGACGGCGCCGTCAAACCCTGGGGAGCCAGGGAGGCCGACAACCTGCGGATGGAGTTCGACGATCTTATGGCCTACTGCCGCCGGGCCGGCATTCCCACGGAGGTGCCCTTCGGCCGCCTCAAAAAAGCCCAGCAGCGGGCAATCATCGACGGCACCGACGATTATTACGGCATCCGGGGGTTTTTTCAATGGCTCGAAACCAAGACCTACAAGATGCACGTGCGGGTCTTTTTGTCGCGCTACCGCAGCTACGATTTCTGCCCGGACTGCCGGGGGGCCCGCTTCAAGCCCGAAACCCTGCTCTATCGCCTGGGGGGCCAAACAATCGCCGGAATCTATGCCCTCAACATCGACAAGGCCCTGGCCTTCTTCGAAGGGCTTGCCGATCGCATCACCAACGAAGCCGACCGTCTGGTGCTGGACGAGGTCCGCGGGCGGCTGCGCTATCTCCAGGACGTGGGCCTGGGCTACCTGACCCTGGACCGCCAGTCGCGCACCCTCTCGGGCGGGGAGGTCCAGCGCGTGTCCCTGGCCTCGGCCCTGGGATCCTCACTGGTCAACACCCTCTATGTCCTGGACGAGCCCAGTATCGGGCTGCACCCCCGCGACAACCACCGCCTGATCGGCATCCTTCAGGGCCTGCGCCGGCTGGGCAACACGGTGGTCGTGGTGGAGCACGACCCGGACATCATCCGCGCCAGCGACTACACCCTGGACCTGGGTCCCCGGGCCGGCGAGAAGGGCGGCCAGATTCAATATTTCGGGCCCACCACCGGGATCAACGGTTCGCTCACCGGGCAATACCTCCGGGGACAGCGGGTCATCCCCATGCCGCCCCGGCGCCGCCGACCGAACAAAAAGCAGCAGCTGACGATCCAATCCGCTGCCCAGCACAATCTCAAAGATATCGACGTCTCGATCCCACTGGGGCTTTTCGTCTGCCTGACCGGGGTCTCCGGCTCGGGCAAATCCACCCTGGCCGAGGAAATCCTCTACCGATCCCTCAAGCAGGCCCTGGGGGACCCCCAGGGCCGACCCGGCCGCCACAAAGCCCTCCGGGGCGTGGATCTCGTCGCCGACGTGGCCCTGGTGGACCAACGCCCCATCGGCCGCACACCGCGGGCCAACGCCCTGACCTACACCAAAGCCATGGATCCCATCCGACGCCTGCTGGCGGCCACGGACGATGCCCGCGAGCGGGGCTTCGGGCCGGGGCATTTCTCCTTCAACGTGGACGGCGGACGCTGCGCGACCTGCAAGGGCGAAGGTTTCGAAAAGATCGAAATGCAGTTTCTCTCGGATGTCTACGTGGCCTGCCCCCAATGCAACGGCCGGCGCTTCCAGCCGGAAATCCTGGCCGTGCGCTACCGGGACCGCAATGTCGATCAAATCCTGCGCATGACCGTGGATCAGGCCCTG
>JASJED010000305.1 GCA_030065585.1 Desulfobacterales bacterium
TGCCGGAAAGAACAACAATCGCCAAGGCAATTTCCCGTAGCGCTCGTGCATGTATTCCATCATTCGCGGCGTTCCCGGTACACCGACCGAAAGGCCGCTCTGCCACGCATTGAAAAAACCGATTGAATTACCCTCATCATCCAGGAACCGGTCCTCCGTCGCTGCGGCAGGCGCTTTCTCCCGGGCGTCAATGGTGGTGATCGTTCCGGTTTTGGCATCGTAATAGACGATGAAGGCGCCGCCGCCGAGCCCGCTGGACTGTGGTTCGACCAAGCCCAGCACCGTCTGTACGGCCACCATGGCGTCCGCCGCCGTGCCGCCAATCTTCAGGATTTTGGCTCCGGCTTCGGTGGCCAGGGGATTTGCGGTGACCACCATCTCGCGTTTGGTATAAACCGCGGTCGGTAATTCGGAATCCTGCCCTGTCCACCCTGAAGTTGCCAATAAGCAGATAATCCCAATGGCAATAATCAATTTTCTGATAACCATCTTATGCCTCCTCGTTCATGTTTGATAATTATAATTACCGAAGAGAAGCTGGACTTTATCACCTCCTTTCAGAAGAAGTTGTGGAACAACTTCTTCAAAAATAAAAAGTTAATTTTTGACGACCAGAGAAGATTTCGTGGAATGACAAGAAACCCGCCTTGATTTCCCAAACCACAGGCCAAAAAATTTCGGCAAGCACTGAAAACTTTGGCGGCAGTGTGTATCCTAAAGCAAACTATCGGAATTGATACTAATTTGGAAAACTAACGCAACAGATCTGCAGCGGATAATCTTGATACTTCACAGGTGCATGCGCTGCAGTTCGTTAAGAAGGCAAGAAATAATAACGAATACGGATAGGTCCACCAGATACTGAAGTAGTGCATTGTTAAAGTTTTCACGATCCATTGTCAAGAATGGAGATGCGATCGCCGAAAATGATTACAGGTCTCTTCCTTGAGTGGCGGGGATCAAACCTAAATCCACCGTTCCGGATGGCATCTCAATCATCCGAGTACATGGCGTCGATTTCCCGGCCGTAGTGTTCCGCCACGACCTTGCGCTTGATTTTCTGGGTGGGCGTGATTTCGCCCTTTTCCTGCGAGAATTCCTGGGGCAGAAGGGTAAAGGCCTTGATGGTTTCATACCCGGCAAGCTCGGTCGACTGGCGATCGATGCGCCGGCGATAGAAGGCGGTGATCTCAGGAAGCTTGAGGAGTTCTTCGCGGGTTTGGAAGGCCAGCCCTTGTTCGCGGGCATAGTTTTCCAGGGCTTCGAAAGACGGAACGATCAGGGCGCTTACATACTTGCGGCGATCGCCGATCGTGGTGATTTGTTCGATATAGTGGTCGCGGCCCACGGCGGTTTCGATGCGCTGGGGGGCAATGTTCTTGCCGCCCGAGGTGATGATCAGGTCCTTGATGCGGTCGGTGATGACCAGAAAGCCTTCGTCGTCGATCCGGCCCACGTCCCCGGTATGAAACCAGCCGTCCTTCAATACTTCCTCGGTGGCTTCCGGCTTTTTATAGTAGCCCTTCATGACGTTGGGGCCTTTCACCAGGATTTCGTCGTGCGCGCCGATTTTGACCTCGCAGCCAGCCACGGGCTTGCCCACCGTGCCGAACTTGAAATCCTGGGGGGTGTTGGCGGTTATCATGGGGGAGGTCTCGGTGAGTCCGTAGCCCTGGCAGATCATCAGGCCCGCGGCTAAAAAGAACTCTTCGATGTCTTGGGAAAGCGGCGCCCCGCCGGCGGAAAAGAAGTTTTTATCGCCTCCCACGATCTCGCGGAGTTTGCGCAGCACCAGTCGGTCGGCCAGGTGGTGGGACAGGCCCAGGCCGATGCCGGCCGGTTTTCCGCTGCGGTGGGCTTCGGCCTTGCGGCGGCCAACGCCGATGGCCCAGTTGAACAGACGTTTACGGCCGGGCGAAGCTTTTTCGACCTTGTCCATGACGCCGGCGTAGATCTTTTCGTAGAGCCGCGGCACGCTTACCATGGCAGTGGGCCGCACCTCGCCAAAGTACTGAAGGACCTCGCGCGGGTTCGCTATATAGTAGTTCTGGGCCCCGCGGTTGAAGACATAGAAGGACCAGCTGCGTTCGTACACATGGCTCAAGGGCAGGAAGCACAGCGAGCGGTCCTGGGGGCCGACATCGAAATTGGCGTCCAAGGCTTCGCGCTGGTGGGTAAAATTCGCATGGCTGAGCATGACGCCCTTGGGCTCGCCCGTGGTGCCCGAGGTGTAGATGACCGTGGCCAGATCATCCGGCGTGGTCTGCTGGACCCGTCGCTCGCTCTCCTCGGCATGATCCTTGTCGCGGCCTCTGGCCAGCAGGCTTTTGAAATCCATGACGGCATCGCCGGCGGGTGCGTCGAGGTCGTCGAAGACCACGATGGTTTGCAGATTGGGGTGCTGCGCCGCAAAGGACTGCACCTTGTCGAGTTGGTCACGGTCACCCACGAAAATGACGCGCAGATCGGCATCGCCGGCGATATACTCAGCCTGGGCGGCCGTGTTGGTGGCGTAGATGGGCACGCTCACGGCACCGGCGGCGAGGATGCCGAAATCGGCGACCGCCCATTCAAACCGGTTCTGGGAAAAAATGCCGATCATGTCGCCGGGTTGGATGCCCATTTCGATCAGGGCGTTGGCAACCTCGCGGATTTTCAGGCTCAGATCGCCATAACCGATTTCCTGCCAGGCACCCGCGGCTTTATGTCGCATGGCCGTGTGCTGCCGAAAACGGCGGCAGCTCTCGAAAATCATCGTCGCCAGGTGTTGATTCGCCATTTTTCGCTCCTTGGGCTGGGCAGTTATTTCCGTCGTAACCCCAAACGATCGCAACCTTAACACAGAAAACCGGAGAACGGAATTAGGTTTCCGCGGGCACTTGCCGTGTTGACGGCCGCGGGCCGCAGACGATGGCCAGCGTGTAGGTGGGGAAAGGCTGCAGGACGCGCACCGTGAGTCCCGCGACCGGCTTGCCGTGATCGACGATGCGGGTATTGCCGATGATTTCGATTTGCTTGAGGCTTTCGCGAAACCCCCGGCCCAGATATTTCAAATAGGCTTCCTTGAGGGTCCAGCAAGCGAAGAACCGGGCGCGGTCGGCGGGATCCAGCTGGCGGCCCTCGCGCGCGGAGAAGGCGGTGCGCAGCATCAGGGCGATATCGAGGGGTTGGTGTTTCTCGAGGTCCAGCCCGATTGCCGTACCGGTATCGTGATGCAGCCCGGCGACGGCATAGTCATGGGCATGGGAGATGGACAGGGGCAGGTCCGGCCGGTGTTGCAGATAGGGTGCGCCATGGGGATCATGGGCGACCTTAAGATCCGTGATGGCCGGTCCGTCTTTCGCGAGCGATTGACCCAGGGTCTTGGCCGCCAGGCGACCGGCCATCCACTCGATCTGCCGTTTCAGGCTTTTGAAGGTATTGACCCGGGCGATTTCAGACGCTGCCAGCAGGGGCCGAGCAAAATCATCGGCTGTCATCGCGAGGGGGCGACCCCGGCGCCAATCGTCGATTGCCGGGTCCGGCAGGTAGCGTTGCAGGAAGCCTTTGACCGGTACGATAGCAAGGTTCAATCCGTTGGTGACGGTGCCCAGGCCGCAGGCATGATGACGGTGCCAGTCGATATCCATGGCGTCGTAAGTGGTCGGCATAGGGACGCCGGATCTTTCAAGGCCAGTCCTGCCGGTCCGGCTGATGATGGTTTGCGGATCGCCCGTGATGGCGACTGGCCACGGGCGATCCGCTGAATGTCTTCGATCCGGTCAGGAGGCCCGCCGGCGCTGTACTCCGATGTTCAACTGATCGACGATTTGATATTCGGCACTCAGTTGGTCCACTTGTACCATCTCGAAGTCCTCGATGGTGATATAGCAGTTGCCATCGGGGTCGACCAACTGCAGACGATAGGTATTGGTCTCCGGACCACTGGCGATGCGCTGGGTGATGCACAGGTATTCGCGCTGCGGCGCCACGGGCCGATGAAAGTGCATGCGCCGGATGGTGTAGGGCAGCACGATGATGTTGGTGGTCATGACCTCCAGCATACCGCCGGTCTGGAACATGGCGTCCACGATGGCCACGTCGGTCACAAAGGCCGGCCGCGGGTCGTCGGCCATGAACGGCCGATCGCTGCTAAAGCGTATCCGCGAGATCAGCCGATCCGCCTCGAAGGACAGGATGTCTTCCACCGTGCGGAAAAGCCCGTCCATAAAGAGACGCGCCGGGTGGTAGAGCAGGGCCTGGATGTCGCCGTCGTAGTTGACCGGGTGGAATTCCGGCAGGCTGATCACCGGCGGGGCGGTTTCGGCCGGCCCGAAGGTGTAGCTGCCGTGATAGTGCAGTTTGGGCGCGCCCATGGCGATACCCTTTTTGTTCCGGAACTGGGATGTGATCCGGCAGCGGAAGGTATCCGCGCCCGGGCTCCCGGAGATCGCTTCGATGGCGATTTCTTTGGGCCGCTGTTTGAGAATCTTGATCCCGTAGGGGATGGCGAAATCCTGGAGTTCGCGCAAAACGTGGCCGGGCGCGGCCAGCGTGGCAGCGGCTTCGGCCATGGCCTCGATGCCCGTGGCCCCCAGGAAGATGGGGATGTCCTCACGGCTGTGGTCCAGCAGGAACAGGTCGCGCTGCAGATCCAGGACGCGCTGGTAGGTCCGCAGTCCCTTCTCCTCGCCCACCAACCGGTCGAGCAGGGGCGCCACAACGCTGCTGGTCGGCGCTTCGGGGGCCATCAAACCGTCCGGATCGAAAGCTTGGTCGAAGCCCGAGAAGACCACTTCCGGACTGGTGTCGTCGCCCAGTTCGTTCATGAAATGGGCCACGCCGTCCGCCAGCGGCAGAAAGGTCAGTCCGCGTTCGCGCAAGACCTTGTTGACGGTTTCGTTGGTGGCCATGCCGGCGCCCTCCCAGGCGGTCCAGTCGAAGATCTTGACCGCCGTCTGCGGGTGCTGCCGACGGAAGTCCAGGAGCATCTTGGCGATCATGTCGTTGGCTGCGGTGTAATCCACCTGGCCCTCGTTGCCGAAGCGCGCCGTGACCGATGAAAAGGTCATCAGGCTGCGCGGGGCCTTGTGCTCCAGCGCCGCCAGCAGGTTGATCAGGCCCTGAACCTTGGTATCGAAGACCCGGTCGAAGGAGGCCATGGTCTTCTTCGGTATCATCTGGCTCTCCTCGATGCCGGCGGCATGCAAGAGCACGTCGATCCCCTCCGTGGTTGCCATGATCTGGCGCACGGCGGCGGCATCCGTCACGTCCACGGCGTGATAGGTGACCCGGGCCCCCAGTGAGCGCAGGGTCTCCAGATTGGCGGCGGATTCACGCAGTTTGACGATCCGGTCCACAGCCCTGCGGATTTCTAGCGGCTTGGCCCCCTGCATCTCGGCCTTGAGGCGGGCCATGATATCGGCCTGGCTGACATCGCTGCCGGCCAGGGCCGGATCCAGGCCGTTGACGTCGCTGCGCCCCAGAATTTCCAGGCGTACGGGGATCGCGTGCGCCAGGGTCTTGAGGATCTCAAAGGTGATGCCGCGGGCGCCGCCCGTCACCAGAACCGTGTCGTCTTCTTGGACCAGATCACCGGTTTGTGCCGGTTTCCCGGGTTGCAGTTGCAGCACCCATCGCTGGCCAGTGCGATAGCCGCATTCGACCCGCCGCTCGCCGGAGGTCAACTCGCGGGTGAAGGTGTCGATGACGTCGTCCGGGTGCGCGGTCGCCTGGGGCTCGAAATCCACGATTTTTACGAGGGTCTCGGGCATCTCTTTCCTGACCGTTTTGAGCAGACCGGCCAGACCGGCGGAGACCGGGTCGATGGGGCCGCCGGCCGAATCAACGAAGGGCAGTACGGCCGCATTGAAGGCCGGCAGGGCGATGAAAGTCCCTGGCCGGTTCAATTCGTCGTAAAGGCCCTGAATGAGGATGAAAAAGTGCTTCAGCCGCCGGTCGATCGCCGCCTGCGTGAGGCTTTGGCCCGCCAGGGCGCCATCCAGCGGTAGAAAATGCAGGAGTCCATCGATGCCGGCATAGCGCTGCTGGATTTCTTTGACGGAGGCCTTGACGGCGGCCGGGGATGACCAATCGCAGGTAATCTCGGCGTCCGGTGTGTCGCCGATGACGACCGGCTCACCGCCGTCGTTTTTAATCCGCGCGGCCATCAGGTTCGTGAATCCATGTTGATCGGCGGTAATTAGCACGCGGCGGTTCCGCAACCAGCCGTCGCGGCCGGCGCTCGCTTCGGTCGGAACGGCCTTGACGACCATCCGCTTGACCGGGCTGTCGGCGGGATCGACCGTCGCCGATGGGGTTTCTTCAGCGACGGCGACGGATGCCGTTTGCGTTTCCCCGGTGGGGGCTGCCTGGACCCTGCCGCTGAGGTAGTCGCCGATTTTGGCGATGGTGTTGAGGTCGTTGAGCTTGAGGTCCTCGGGCACGTCGAGTCCGAAGTGGGCCGAGACCTTGCCGAAGATTTCGACCTGCTTGACGGTGTCGATGCCCAGGTCGGCCTCGAGGTCGAGCTCGTCCTCGAGCAT
>JASJED010000306.1 GCA_030065585.1 Desulfobacterales bacterium
AATGGCCTGTTAGAGGCGGTAGGTTTTAATCTCAGGCAAGGCCGCAGCCGCTTTGGTCGCCGCAGGCGTAGCTTTGGCTACGTCGAGGACGGCCAAACGGCGAGAACACTGCAGGGGGGCCAAAGATGCTGGACCACATGTAAAATTACATTGCAAAGAGGAGGGCATAAAATCGCGCAGAGGCCCGCCAGAGGCGGTAGATTTTGTTCCCAGGCAAGGCCGCAACGACCTGGCAACCGCAGGCGTAGCTTTGGCTACGTCGAGGATTGCCAGCGAGTGAGAACGCCGCCTGGGGGCAAAAGATGCCGCCTCTGGCGGGCCTCTACTTGAGGGATCGGACGGCTAGCGCCCGGTGACTGCGATAATGGGCCATCCGTTCGGTGTAATGAACGCCGCGGTGAAAATTAAACACCGCCGCGGTGATGGCCTGGGTGTCGGCGGCCCAGACCCAACCGCAGGTCAGACGGATCGCCGGCGTAATGCGCACCACCTGTCCACAGTCGGTTTCATAGCCGTCGTATTCGGCATCCCTGACATAGATGGTCTTGAGCTCGTCCAGCGTGGGCAGGCGCCAGTCGTCGTAGCGGGCCTGGATGGTATAAGGAAAGGTGAAGCGGACCCAACGGTCGGCCTGTTTCCAGTCGACATCGCCCTGGTTGTCGGCCTGCGCCCACATCAGGTTGTTTTCAAGATCCGTGACGGTACCGTCGCCGTTGTCGCGGAAGCGCTCCTCGGCAAAGCCCACGCCCGCCAGAGACAGCAGGGACACCACCAAAAAGAGCCTGAGTGAAATGGAAAGCTTTCTGGTCATCGTGTCCTCCTTTGGCAACCAACGATTGGCCTTCTAACCGGGAATCATGGCATGCAGATGGACGAACAGGACCCGGTTGGAAGGCGGCTAACAGGCGGTTGAAAAACGATTACGCTTGGCCAGACGGCGTTAAAATCTTCCTCAAAATGCTCATTTATTGTGCACAAACTAGACGTTGTCAGATGTTGCCTTGTCTTGCCGGCGCGCATAACGTTTTTCAACGGCCTGCTAAATGTGTTTTTTGATCCTATCGCGATAGCGCTGGGCCACTGTTTCGTCCCGATAGGAAATGACCGTCGCCGGCGAACGTCGAAATATCTTTTCCGCCACGGAACCCACCAGGACGTGCTCCAGGTCGGTGCGTCCCTTGGGTCCCATGATCACGACATCGACAGCTTCTTCTTCAATCAATTTGAGCAGTTCATCGATGGGGTTGCCCACGCGAAAGATAGCCCGGATCTTGACCCCCGCGACATTGGTCTGATCCGCGATCTTCTCCAGCATTCCTCGGCGCTCTTTCTCGACACTGTCAACATAGTGTTCACCATCGACTTCATAGCCCATGGCGGAAATGGTCTGCACCGATTCCACGTCACGGGAATTAAGGACCGTGACCACGATCAGCTCTGCTTCGCTGCACTGGGCAAATTGGGCCGCGAATTTAAAAGTGCCTTCGGCATATTCGGAAAACGCCAGCGCCACCATGACTTTTTTAACATTGTCCATCGCAGATTCCTCCTGCCGGCGGCAGGCCGTCACCTCTCGGCCTGAAAAGGACGGTCAACACCGTTTATGGTTTCACAATTGCGGACGCCGGCAAGATCAAGCCGTCGCTGGGATCGTATCCCCTTTGGGCATACGCGGCCGCTGCATCAGATAGACCAGGCCATAGAGGGCCAAGCCGATTGGATAGACCCAGTAGCGCTGTTCATGGGGCATACCGGCCAGCGCGGCAATCATGTCCGGGCGCATGAGAACAACAGTGGCCGTCAGAAGCAGGGGAACCTCCCAGATCTTGTTCTTGGCCACGAACCATCCCTGGGTCGCCGAGGCAAAGGCGAAGTTGCCGAAGCAGGCCATGGCGAAGATCAGCAGCCCCTGGGGCCAGGAACTGACATTGTGCAAAATCAGGTCGCTGTTGAAAATGAACATGAAGGGCAGGATGGCCGTACGGATGTCGTACATGAATCCTTGAATCCCGGTGGCGATGGGCGGCGACTTGGCAATCGCCGCCGCGGCGTAGGCCGCCAAGCCCACCGGCGGGGTGTCGTCGGCCAAAATTCCGAAATAGAAGCAGAACAGGTGGGCCGCCATGAGGGGCACGATAAAGTCGTTCATGGCGCCGATCTCGACAATGGCCGGCGCCGTGAGCGAGGCCATGACGATATAGGTGGCCGTGGTGGGCAGCCCCATGCCGATAATCAGACTGGCGATCGCCGTGATGACGAGCATCAAGTGGATGTTGCCGCCCGAAAGCGTGTCGATGATCGCCGTAATCAGCTGCCCCAACCCCAGGGCCACGACGCCCACGATGATGCCGGCCGCCGCGGTGGCCAGGGCCACGGAGACCATGTTGCGAGCACCGGCCGCCAGGGCCGCAAAGATCTCGGTAATGCCCAGTTTGATCGCCGGCCCGATGGGCTCTTTACGGAAATAGGCCTGGATCGGCCGCTGCAACACCATGACCACGGCCATGATCCAGATGGCGTGAAAGGCCGCCAGTTCGGGGGAGTGGCGCACGATGATCAATTCGTAGAGCAGCACCAGGATCGGCACCACGTATTGCAGCCCCCCGATGAAAGTCTTGAAAAACTGGGGCAGTTCCTCCCGCGACATGCCCTTAAGGCCCAGTTTGGAGGCCTCGATATGGGTGATGTAAAACAGGGCCGCGTAGGAGGCAAAGGCCGGTACGGCCGCCGCTTTGATCACCTCCACGTAGGGCACGTTGACGTATTCGGCGATGATGAAGGCCGCCGCCCCCATGATGGGCGGCGCCAGCTGGCCGTCGGTACTGGCCGCCACTTCCACGGCCGCGGCCTTTTTGGCCGGATAGCCCACCTTTTTCATCAGCGGAATGGTGAAGGTGCCGGTGGTCACGATATTGGCGATGCTGGAGCCCGACACCAGTCCGGTCAAACCGCTGCCCATGATGGCCGCCTTGGCCGGTCCGCCCTTGAAGCCCCCCAGCAGGCTCAGGGCCAGACGAATGAAGTACTGGCCCGCGCCGGCTTTGTCGAGCATGGCGCCGAAAAGCACGAAAAGAAAGACGATGGTGGCCGATACATCCAGCGGGATGCCGTAAATACCCTCGGTGGACATGGTCATCTGGCCCACGAAACGGTTCATGGACGTGCCCTTGAAGGCGATCAGGTCCGGCATATAGGGCCCGGCGAAAGCGTAAATTATGAAAGCACCGGCAATCACCGGCAGGGCCGGTCCGATCACCCGGCGGGAAGCTTCCAGCAGAAGGAAGACCAGTACCAGGCCAATGACGATATCGCGGGTGATGGGGTCCCCGTAGCGCAGCGTCATGCCTTCGTAGTCGATGGCGATATACAGCGCCGATAGCGAGGCGACAATGGCGATGATGAAATCAAAAATAGGGATGCGATCCTTGGCCGTCAGAAATTTGAGGCCCAATATGGGCTTTTTAAGCAGGGGATAGTTCAGATAGACCACCAGCAGGGCGAAACCGAGGTGGATCGCCCGGATAAAGGTGGTGTCCAGAATAAACCAGCTGGCAATGGAAAGCTGAAAGAAACTCCAGGCCACACAAACCGTGGGGATGACCCATTTGGTCGGCCCCTGGGGCCGCCGCCCGATGCCTTCTTCCTCCTCGGCCATTCGTTTGGCCAGTTCCAGACCATCGTCCCGATCGTCGTATTCGATTTTGCTCATAGGGGTCACCTGCTCCAATGGGAAAGGAAGGTAAACGGCAGCCGGCGCCGGACATAGGAAAGCGCCGCAGTGTGTGAAGCCCCGCAGAACACGGTGGCTTGCAGATGGCGCGCAGAGGCCGGGAACGGGGCGTTCCCACTGCGGTAGCGATGCGACGACAGGCGCTCCCGGCGGCAGCCTCCGGGATCAGCCTGTCGTCGGCATGCGGATGCGGTCTATTTCAGGCCGACTTCCTTGTAGTACTTCATGGCACCGGGATGAATCGGTGCCGAAAGCCCCTTGAGCATGTCTTCTTTGGTCAAGCCCTTGTAGGCCGGATGGAGTTTGACGAATTTGTCGAAGTTTTCGAAAACTTCCTTGACGATGGCATAGACGACATCATCGGGCACCTTGGCAGAAGTCACGAAGGTGGCTTTGACACCGAAGGTTTCGACGGCTTCTTCCTCGTTGGCGGCGCCCGGATAGTTCGACATCAGGGTCTTGGCTGAGGCATAGTAGGGAAACTTGGCGACCAGTTTGTCGGCGTTGGGGATCGAGATGAAGCGGACCTTGGTCTTGCCGGCCGTGGCTTCCTTATAATAGCCGCTGGGATGGCCCACGGTGTAGAAGGCGGCATCGATGCGGCCGTCCTGGATGAGGCCGGGCGCTTCGGCGGCTTTAAGGCTCTCGGCGTGAAAGTCGCTTTCAAAGTTGAGCCCGTTGGCTTCCAGGGCGTCGATGGCGTTCTGACGGTAGCCGGAACCGACGTTGCCGACGTTGACGCGCTTGCCCTTGAGATCCTGAATCGATTTGATACCGGAGTCCACCGAGGCGATCAGGTCGACCGTTTCGGCATGGATCGAAAAAACGGCCCGCAGATCCTTTTGAGGACCTTTGTCCTTCCAGTCGGCAATTCCCTCAACGGCCTGATACTGGCGGTCGGACTGGGCCACACCAAATTCGAGGTCACCGCTCATGATCGCATTGATGTTGAACACCGAGCCGCCGGTGGACTCGACCGTGGCCCGGATGCCGTATTCTTTGCGTTTGGCATTGACCATTTTGGCAATGGCGCCGCCGGTGGGATAGTAAACACCGGTAATGCCACCGGTACCGATGGTGACAAAGGTCGTTTTAGCCTGGACATCGCCGGGGGCTGCCCCCAGCATGAGGGTGAATCCGAACAATACCGCTACGGTCAACATTAGAAGCTTTTTCATGAGTCCCTCCTTGAAGTTGGCTAAGGTTAGATGGCGTGGGGTTACGACTGGTTCCAAGCTGATGTGCGCCTCCCTTTCTGCTGATTACATAGTTGAAAACATTGAAAATACGAAAGGGTTTCGAGAGGAATCCAAATTCTGTAACAAATCAGGGCGACGAACGCAACCCCTTTGGCGCCTTGCCGGAATCCGCCATGCCGTCGGCGGCAGGCTATTCTTGACAAATTATAATTTTAAAAACTAGTAACTAAAACCGGTGATGGCAACCGGATTATCACGATCATCAACTGCACCACCAAAATACGCAACGTCAAGGCCACGGGAACATCCTCATGCTATAGGCCGAGATCGGATGGCTAAAATTAGCAGCCCGTCCAAGAAAAGACACCCCAGCCCCCTGAAAGTCTCGGTAATCATCCCGACTTTCAACCGGGCCTGGATTCTGGCAGAAGCGATTGACTCGGTACTGGGCCAGACGCGCCCGGCCGATGAGGTGATCGTCGTAGACGACGGTTCGACGGATGGTACCCAAGCGCTCCTAAGGCGTTATGAGGGCCGCATTACCGTCCTGCGCCAGCCCAACCGGGGTGTCAGTGCGGCCCGCAATATCGGCTGGCGCCGTGCGGCCGGCGCGCTGATCGCCCTGCTCGACGCCGACGATCTCTGGCAGCCCGCCAAACTCGAACGGCAGGTGGCCTTTTTCGAAACCCATCCTGAAGCCCTCATCTGCCAGACCGAAGAGGTCTGGATTAGAAGGGGAAAGCGCGTCAATCCCAAACAACGCCACCGCAAACCCTCCGGCTGGATCTTCGAACCTTCGCTGGCGCTTTGTCTGGTGAGCCCGTCGGCGGCCATGATGCGCCGGGAACTCCTGGAAGACATGGGCGGCTTCGACGAGGCCCTGCCGGCCTGCGAGGACTACGACCTCTGGCTGCGGGTCAGCCTGCGAACGCCCATCCACCTGATCGACGAAGAACTGGTCGTCAAACGCGGCGGCCACCCCGACCAGCTTTCCGCCGCCCCCGGTCTGGACCGCTACCGGATCCAATCTCTGGACAAGATCCTAACCCACGAAAACCTGAGCCCGGGCCAGGCGCGTGCCGCAGCGGCCATGCTCCGGGAAAAATGCCGTATCTATGCGGCCGGCTGCCGCAAGCGCGGCCGGGCCGCGGAGGCGCAATTTTACGAGGCCTTAGCGGCGAAATACGCGAAGGTACAGTAAATCGAAAACCGCCTGTTGGGCAATTGGCTGGTGCGATTTTATAAAGTCGAACGCCGGAATCCAGAAATAAGCCAAGGTCAACAATTAAACGTGTCGTGTCGGATAAGTCAGGACTATGACCGTGCCGCAGTCGTAAGCGCTGGATCTTGGCCACTGGAGTGACGGTTCAAGGTCATATCCCCTACCGCCCCAAGGCAACAACGGCCGGAATGCCCTCGTAGATGGTCGGATACCGCGGCGCCAGCCCCAGATCCTGCCATAGCAGATCCGGATCGACGGCCAGGTTGAAATTGTAAGTGCGCACGGCACCCGGTGTTTCCAGGCCCGGGTTGGGGCGGATCCGGCGGAAGGGCGTCAGCAGGGCCGTGGCCATCAGGGCCAGCCATTGGGGCATTCGCAAAACGCGGGCCTTGGGGTAGTACTGCCGCACCT
>JASJED010000307.1 GCA_030065585.1 Desulfobacterales bacterium
CTCGGCAGAACTGTCGTCGTAACCCAACGAGATGGTCCCTTCGTCATCTAAAGCCACTTCGGGTGCTTCCTCATCTGCCGCCATATCAACGGTTACGATATCGACAAAAGGCGCCAGACCAGTTTCGACATTAATAACCCTCACACTGCGAGCCCAAGGATCGTCGGCACTCGGCACTAAATCCGCTGCCGCGCTTAATCCAGCGGTTGCACCACCACCGCCGAAGCGCACTTCGAATACGGGTCGGCGAACGGCTGATACTGAATCTCCATTTATGGCAAACATACCCGTCATAATTAGGCCTCGTGCGCGATGAAAAACCTTCTTTGCTACATCGGCCTGCCGTCCAAACAAGTCTCAAACAAGCTTAGGTTATACCGATTTAGTTAACTGAATTTCATCATCCACAATCAACTCAATCTCTCCCGCGGCAATGTTTGTTTGGTAGAGACATAACCTCAATCACTGTGCTTCGATTTTTGATTTCTTTCTCAGCAGTAAAACGCTCTTTTCAAGCAAGTGCCACAAACAGGCCAAACGTATTTCCTTGAGGTTATAGCTAAGTAATGCCACCAGCGCCTTTGCTTAGATGATGGGAATAACTGGCTCTGAAATCTGGATCTTGTTGTTTGGCCCTTTGCATCGTGCATGCCGTTCACTACCTCAGTTTCTCATCGCTGCGGTGGACCTCTTCATCACCCATTTCCTTTTCTCCCAACAACCGGGCGGCGCGCTGGCGCAGCCGCTCGTCGGGATCTAGTTCCCGTACCCTCTCCAGCGCCGCCCGCGCTCGTGCCGTTCCGAGGTCGCCCAGGGCCAGAATGGCGTTCTTTCTGAACTGAAACTCCCCATGATCCAGCATTGGCTCCAAATGAGCACAAGCTCTTTCCTTATGCTTGGCGTATCCCAACGAGCGCACGGCCTCCGTTCGGAACCAGTGGTCGATCTCGGCATCTTGTGCGGTTTCTACAAGAAACGCTAAGGCCTGCCTAGTGGCAACCACCCCCAAGGCGCGCAGCGCCATGAGACGTTTTCGATCGTTCCACTCTGACGCGTCGTGCATGAAGATGTCGATGATCGCCGGTACAGCCGACGACTTAAGTTGGCGCAGGTCGTCAACCACCGTGTTCTTATTCGCGAGCAGTGCGTCGATGTCTTGTCTGGAAACCATTGGCCTAATACCTTTGTCTACCCTTCAGGGTCCGACGCGCCTCACTGCTTGAGAACGCGCCGTAGCGGTCTCGTTGCTGCTGGTATTCCCGGCGGGCAGAACGCCACCGCCTCGCTGCTCCCGCGACGGCTCATGATTGGCGATCAGAAATCGTTGCCCTTCGAATGTCGCGGAAAAACTATACATAACACGCTTGTCTGCATTCGGCGGTGCCGGTGCATTGGCGGGATGAAGGGGACTGGGGAGATTGTCAGGATGATCCAACTCCAAGTTATGTCCTAATTCGTGGGCAAAATCGTCGCCATCTGCGGCGCGCGGCATTACCAAGTAATTACGCCTAAAACCGGCAAAAGCCAGGACGTTACTATTAGCCGGTTGATCAAACGAATTAATAAAGTACACATGAATTGCTTTCTCGTCTCGTCTGTGATGATTCTGTCCGGACGCGGCGGTCCAGGGGCCAGGAGGATTCGGGCGCCACCGATACATGTCCTCGTCTTCGTCAGGATGGGCGGGATCCGCTGCGCCACCGGCAAGTCGGTATTTGTAGGTGATTGTCAAATAGTCCTCCTCATCGATGTATTGCCTCTGGGTGCGCCACTCATACCGAATCCCGGCCTGTCGCCAGATTTCGTTCGCACGTGCCACTAGACTGTTGAGTCTGTTGCTGTCGGCCGCGGGATTCAGGCCATTGTCATCGCGGACAATATGCGCCTGGAGCTTTATCGTGATCCAGGCGAGGCTTCGTACCTGAAGCCACTTCAACGCGGGATACACGTTGAGGTCCGCGCCTTCGTGTCGGACGGTGAATGCTTGGTCGTTGTCGTGATCCAGCACCTGCCACTCGTCACTCGCCCTCACGACCAGCACCACCGCATCAGGAGAAAGTTCCGCGCCGTTGTTTTGGAAAATCACGCGGACGTTGTTCGGCGGGTTCAAATTGGTGTCCAAGGCATTCTGGAGAGCAGCCGTAAAGTTGATCCTGAAGAGACGTTGGCCGTCCCAGGGCCGTACGTGCACCGAGTAGTCCTGCGGTGTCGCGCCGGCATCGGTCGAGACGTAGAGCCGGTTTTGCCGCCGCGCGGTGAGGGCTTGGCCCCCGATCGTGAGGGTCCATTCGGCGTTCGCGTGCACCGTCGCGACGGCCGTCGGCGGGTTGGCAAACCCCTCGTTCCTTAGCTGCGCCTGCAGATTCGCCGATCCATGGTGGTTGGCCTGCAGATCGGCGTGGGCCGTGCGGTCGAGGTAGGCAACGTTAAATCCATTGCCGTCTGTAACAACAATATCCGGCCAGCGAACGTCGTAGACGACCCCGTCGTGGGTGACTTGCCAATGGCCACCGGCCTGTTGAACGTTGGCCGCAGGGGCCGGTGCTGCAGCCGGGGCGATACCGGCATTCCGGAAGGCTTGCCATAGGGCGGCCGGGGTATTGCCGGCATCCAGGTCTGGTTGGGCCGCCGCCGCCCCGGCCACGTCGAACTGCATCCCTGCACGCACGGGCGCGCTGCGCGGCGTAATCGTTAGGCGTGCATCCCCTGTGCTACTGGTTCGGGATAACTGAAGCGCCGTCTGGCCTGCGATGGTCGGGTGCAGATCGACGGCCTCGAAGAACATCGTTCCCTTGTTCGGCTTGATGTTGATTTCCACGGTTCCTGCTTGCCGATCCACTAGGCGCATGGTGGGGCGCTCCGGCTCGCTCAAGTCGTCGAGGATCAGATGGCCAGGCGCCACCTTTTTCACCTTCTTGACCTTTAGTCTTACGATCTTGATGTCCCGCTCATCGCTCAAACTCGCCTGATCGCGCACCGTGATCGTGTACTTATCCGGCCGATAGGTCGGTTTGAACAACGCCTCGTGAAAGCGCGCTGAGTCGACGAACAGCATGTTATTGCGCCGGTGGATGTTGTAGATAATGGCGTCATGCGTAATCTGCCAGTGACTGCCCGCCTGCTCCTGCGTGACACTGGGATCCGGCGCCGGCGGCAAGTTGACGCCACTGTTTTGAAACGCCGTGCGCAGATCGCTCGGAACGGTGCCGCCGTCCAGGCTTGTCTGGTGCGCACCGCCCGCATCCGCCAATTCAAAGAGCACGCCCGGCTCGAAGGCACCGGCGGTGCCCGCCACGGATTCAACGCTGCCGGCATGCTCGTTGGATACGCTGCCCGTGAAGGGATCATCGCCACCGAGCACGATCAAGTGACAGCCGCTACGCGCGTAGAATTTGTCCGGGGTTACCGTCAAGACGGGTTCGGCAATCCGGGAAAAACCCGACTGGCGCGCGGCATCCTTTTCCCAGAAGTTCGAACCGAACAGATAGGCGAACGGCCAGAAGGGCCCCCACCAATGCGTCTGTACGGTGTGGCGTAAAATCTTTTCGAAGTAGGCCGTGCGCGCCGGGCGCAATTCCCGTGGCGTGCGATGCGCCTCGAGCGGGACGATGTATTCCTCACGCTCTTCGCTCAACTGATCGACGAAGCCGCGCCGCGTGAATGTGGCTGTCGCCAACACCATGGGGAAATTAAGCAGTCCGCCGATATTGACCCAGGCGAAGCTGCCGAGCCGCAGACTCGATATCCCGTCGAGCCCATATTTAGGCAGGTATTTCCAGCCAAACAGAGGGTACTGAAATACCCAGTCAACGAGCGTCAGGGCCAGGCCCAGCAGCGTCCATGGCAGCGACCACAATAAAAATAGAAAAAAATAACCCACGGCGGCGCCCCAACCCAATCCCTCCGGGTCGCGGTAGGTCACGGGGTTGTTGAGACAATAAAGGTAAGGATGCGCGGCGCGCGGTTGGGTCAGCCATGCCTGCGGAAGCACAGCCGTGCCGTTGGGCTGGCCCATAATCCGCGGATCATCGGGACCGCAAGTCCACGGATCGGGCGAAATGAATCGCCCCAGCTCGGGATCGTAATAGCGCGCGCCGAAATAGTACAAGCCGCTCTCGGCATCCCATAACTGGCCGGTGAACAAAGGGCAGTCGAAATCAGGCGGTTCGCTCAGCAATCGACCGAAGGGCGTATAGGCAGCCTGCCAAACCAAGTTGCCCGTCACGTCGGTGATGCGTTGCGTGGAACCGAGGTGGTCGGTGTGCAGGTATAAGGTCTCGATGTCGCCGGACGCATGATACCTGCGCGCCACGGTGCGACCCTGCTCATAGGCGAAGGTGGCGAAAGGTCGACCATCGGTTCGCGTGAGGGCAACCACCCGGCCAATGAGGTCATAGTGGTAAAGGGTCGTTTCTTGGCCGACCTGCCGCCAGATGCGCCGCCCCCCGCAATCATAGCGGTACCGGGACACGACGCGTCCGTCCCGACGAATGCAGGCCAATTGCTGCCGACGGTTGTAATCATACTGCCAGGTGGTCGCGCCGTCGGTCTTGCGCGTCAGGTTGCCCTGGGCATCGTAGCCTAGCTGGACAACCGAGCCATCCGCTCGCTCGATGCGCGTCAACCGGTCGCGCTGGTCGTAGGTGTAGCGGGTCTTGCCCTTGGCCTCCTTGCGGACCAGGCGATTGCCAACTCCGTCATATTCGTAGCGCAAGACACCGTAGCTGGAATCCTGGGCCTCGATCAATTGGTCGCAAGCATCATAGACAAACGTCGCCTTTTTACTGGCCACAACGTTGGCCATTTGGTCAAATCGCAGCTCACTGTGCGCGACCTTCTCCTGCGCCTTCGCCGCGGGCGTCTGAAGATCGACCGTTTCCGCATGGGGCAATTCGAGAGCGACCGCATGACCCTCTTGGCTGTAACGCAGGGTAAAGGTAACACCATCGATGCAACGCGTAACAGCCGCGACCCTGCCTTGCGGATGGTATGTATACGATGTTTCACATCCCGTATCCGCCACTTCGCTAAGCTGTCCCTGTTCATCGTAGCTCAGGGCGAAGCCATCGTCTTCGGCAAACGTGACCGATGCCAGGCGATCGGCGGCGTAATCGAATTGCATATTTGCGCCATTGGGCAATTCCCGGGAGATGAGCCTGCCCCGATCGTCATAGGCGTGGCGCAAGACTGAGCCGTCAATATAGCCGACGGCGTCCAATCGCCCGGCCCCATCGTACGCGTAGTGAGTGGTGCGCCTCATCGCATCGCGGCGCGCAACGAGACGACCGAAATCATCGTAGCGATAACGCGTACGCTCCTGATAGGGATCTTCGACCCATTCGAGGCGCCGGTTGAAAACGGCGCAAGCGTGTTGGCGGCCGTTGCGATCGATTACGGTATGCACGTCGGGTCGGACATGGGCGCGGGCTTGCGCTACACCACCCCTAGCCGTGGGCAGGTTGAGCCCACCGATTTTAAACACACGTTGCTCGCTCGTCGCCTCGTTCATGTCAACCAACCTCTGCATTATGCCCATCTTGCATCAAAGACTTATACCCACGTTAATCTGTGCCGGTATAGCTGAGATCATTGCATTAAATGAAACTTGCACCTTCTCCAACTCTTCCTGTAATTCCTCGCATAGTTTTTGTAGGGCCTCGCCCAATGAGGCAACGATGGCCACGACCGACACCGCATCGAGCGCCTCCTGAAGCTCTGCGAATCTGTCGAGGAGCCCGGCTTGACTCAGTATCTCGTGAGGATCCAGTACCGCCAGCTTGTCCTTTATGTTTTGCAGACTCGTCGTCAACCCGGTTTCGATGGCATCCAGTCCGAACGCATCCAGTTTCCCCGTAATCCGATTGAACGTCTCGCTCAGCTCATCCACGAGAAAGGTGGGATTGAGTTCCTCTACCTGGGCCTTGACCGTATCAAACGTGCCCTGAAGGTCCTCAATGATGCCATTCGGGTTGAGGGCCAAGACTTGTGCTTTGATCGCATCGTAAGTCTCCTGGAATTGGCCCGTTAGACTTTGGATGCTCAAAACCATCAGCAGGTCCTGGTTCTCGTCAGCGAAGCTCTGTAGCTCCTGCAGCAATTGCGGTTTCAGCGCCGCATAGTTCGTCTTGAGTTCCTCAAAGGCATCATTGAGGTCGGCAGCCAGGGCATCGGGCCGCTCGGATTCCAATGCGGCCGTTAACGTTTCCGCGGTGACGGGCTCCTGTAGAAAATCAGGGATCAAGGCATCAATCTGTTGTCGGAGGGACGCGAACGAATCGACCAATCCGTCGAGCGAAACGGTCCCAAGCCCCTCAAGGCGACTCTGTACCGATGTGAAGCTGTTCTGCAACGCCGTAATGGCCGGTTCCGGGTTTAAACCCGCCACAAGGTTTTCCAGCTGATCGTATAAAGTTTGCAATTCAGCCGGCACACTGGTTTCGTCCAAGTCATCGAAGGCGACGCTCAGGGACTGATAAGGCGCATTGAGGTTCGTGACCAGCGACGCTGGATCCATACCGCCCAAAAACGTAGAGACTTCAAGGGACAAACCGTCTATGTTGGCGGTCAGGACCGTTGGATCGATCCGGTCGAGACCGGTTACCAGGGCCAGTCGCACCTGCTCGAACTCCCCGG
>JASJED010000068.1 GCA_030065585.1 Desulfobacterales bacterium
AGGGCACCATCTGGCAGACCGATTGGTGGGGGACATCGTGAGTTCGCTGTCTTCCGGGACCGGTCAACGCCCGGTGGCCCTGATCGAGGAAGCCACGCAGCTCTTGCGCCGCCTGCCGGTTGGCGTGCTTTCTGCCTATGCCGTCGGCACCCTGCCATTCGTGTTGGGCCTGCTCTTTTTCTGGTCGGATATGAGCCGCAGCGCACTGGCGCCGCAGCACTGCTCGGCCAGCGCCCTGACGCTGGCCCTGCTCTTTATCTGGATGAAATCCTGGCAGACGGTTTATTGTCGTCTGATCAGCGCCCGGCTGACCCAGCGTGAGATGCCCCCCTGGCGCTTCGGGCGCCTGATGCGCATGATCGCCCGCCAGGGTCTGTTGCAGGCCACCGGCTTGATCCTTCTGCCGCTGGCCGTTTTATTTACGGTTCCCGCAGCCTGGGTCTACGCTTTTTATCAGAATGCCACGGTGATGGATGACGGCGGTTCCGCGGGGCTCACGGCCCTGGTGCGCACGTCCTGGCATCAGGCCGTGCGCTGGCCCCGGCAGAACCATTTGGTGCTTTTGATTCTGGGGGCCTTCGGTTTTTTCGTTTTGCTCAACGCCGTCATGCTGCTGGCATTGGCGCCGATGCTGCTCAAACGGTTTGTGGGCCTCGACACGGTTTATACCCTCAGCGGGATCTGGGGTCTTTTCAACACCACCTTTCTGGCCGTGGCCCTGGCCCTGGTGCATGTCTGCCTCGATCCATTGATCAAAACGCTCTACACTCTGCGCTGTTTTTACGGCCTATCCCTCGAGACCGGTGAGGACCTGCGGGCCCGCCTGGCGCGAAGGCGCCAGGCGGCGGCGGCCATGCCGGCGGCCCTCCTGGTTTGCCTGTCCTGGGGATCGGTCCCGGGAACGGCCCGGGCGGCGATGGAGGATCCCTCGCCGGCCGCCGTGACGGCGTCCCCCAGCGAGTTTCGGCCGGCCGAACTGGACGCCGCGATTCAGCGCGTTTTAGCGCAGCCGCGCTACACCTGGCGCCTGTCCCGGGACGAGGCCGTCGTGGTGGAAGATCGCGATGACGGCTGGTTATCTTCCTTTTTCCGCTGGTTGGGGCAAACCTTCGAGGCGATCGCGGAAACCATCGGCCGCTGGCTCGAGCGAATCGGTGAATGGCTATGGGAGGACTCGACCCGGCCAAGGCCTGAATCGTTCGAGCGTGCCAGCCCCTGGCCGGACATGCTTAAAGGTGCGCTCGTTCTGGCCGGCGTGGTGCTGGTGGCCTTCCTGGTGGTTGCCCTGCGCCGCCACTACCAAAAAAAGGCGGCTGCCGCCCGGCCGTCCGCGCCGCCCCCAAGCGTTGCGGTTCCCGATCTGAGCGACGACCGCGTCCGGGCGGACGAATTGCCCACGGACGAGTGGCTGCGGCTGGCCCAAGAGCTGGCCGCGCAGGGGCGCTATCGGCTGGCCATGCGGGCCTGTTTCTTTTCGACCCTTAGCCGGCTCGCCGCACACCAGGTGCTCAAGATCGCCGATTACAAATCCAATTATGAATATGCCATCGAGGTGGTCAGACGCTCCTCCGATCGCCCCTCGCTGGGGGCGGCCTTCCGGTCGTCGGTCGCCCGGCTGGACCGGGCCTGGTATGGGCTGCGGACCGTATCCCCTCGAGATTTCACCCGGTTTGCCGAGCAACAAAAGGAGATCGCCCATCTTGCCCAAGGCTAACCGCATCATCGTGGTGTTGGGGCTGGCGGCGGCCTTGCTGTTTGCCGGCGGTCTGAACCATCTTTTCCGGCTGCGCTTCGAAGCCGGCGACATCTATCCGCCCTATTCATCACTGCGTACCGACCCTTTGGGCACGCGGGCGCTTTATGAAAGTCTGGCGCGCATGCCCAACCTGGTGGTGACGCGCCATTTCACCAACCCGGAGCGGCTGCCGCCGCCGGAAGGCACGACCCTGATCCTGGCCGGCCTGGAAAGGCAGCTGCCGGCGGGGGATGACCGCGGGATCCAGGCCCTCAAACGGTTCGTGGTCAGCGGCGGACGTGCGGTGCTGATGCTCAAGGCCGTCCAGCCCCGCGACGCCGCCGACGGGGACGATGACCGCGCGCCATGCGTCCGGGAGGGGGACCCGTCCAATGCCAAAGAGACCTCCGGCGAGGCAACGCCGCCAACCTGGGGAAACGGCCTGGGCGCCAGTTGGGGGTATGCCTTGGAGACGCCGGCCCTGGTGGCCGCCACCCGAAAGGCGCAGCGGGATCCGTCGGCCAGCGCCGAATTGCCGGATGCCGTCGCCTGGCACAGCGGGGTCGTGCTCGTGGCCCAGCATCCGGATTGGCAGGTGCGCTACCGCCTCGACGGCCGGCCGGTGATCATGGAGCGCCGCCTGGGAAACGGCAGTATCGTCCTGGGTACCGACAGCTATCTCCTGAGCAACGAAGCCCTGCGCAACCATCGTCAGGCCGGCCTGCTGAGCTGGATGACGGGCGCGGGCCGGCGGGTGGTCTTCGACGAAACCCATTTCGGCATCCAGCATCGGCCGGGGGTCTCCAGCCTGATTCGCCGCTACCGCCTGCATGGACTGATTGCGGGGCTGGTCCTCTGGACCCTTCTCTATATCTGGCGCAACAATCGCCCCTTCCCGCCTGTGCCCAAGGGCCGTTCGCAACGCGACTTCCAGCTGGCCTGCCAGGATGCCGATAGCGCCCTAGTCGACCTGATCGGCCGCCATCTGCCCGATGACCGGCTTCTGGCCGTCTGTGTGCGCGAGCACGAAAAATCCCTGAGGCGCCCGGGGGTCGACACCGATGCGCGTCTTGTCCGGATCAAGCGTCTGGCGTCCGCGGCCGGCCACGATCCGGTGGCAACCTATCAAACCATTTGCCGGATACTGGCAAGGAGATCGTCGCCATGAGTCAGAAGCTCGAGGTGCTCAAGAAAGTCCTCAACCGAACGCGCCGCGAAGTCGCCCGGGTGATTATCGGGCAGGACGCTGTGGTCGATATGGCCCTGGTGGCCATATTCAGCGGTCAGCACGCTTTGATCGAAGGTGTACCGGGGGTGGCCAAAACCCTCTTGGTCCGCACCCTGGCCCACGTTCTCGGCTGCGAATTCGCCCGCATTCAGTTTACGCCGGATTTGATGCCGGCCGATATCACCGGCACCAACGTCTTCAATCTCAAGGAGAACGCCTTCGCCCTGGTGAAAGGGCCGGTGTTTACCACCTTTCTGCTGGCGGACGAAATCAACCGCGCACCGGCCAAAACCCAATCGGCCTTGTTGCAGGCCATGCAGGAGCGGGCGGTCACCATCGATCGCCAGACCCATGACCTCAACCCCAATTTCACGGTGTTTGCCACCCAGAACCCGGTGGAATACCAGGGTACCTATCCGCTGCCCGAAGCCCAGAAAGACCGCTTCATGTTGAAAATCAATATGGAACCGCCCGATCGCGACCAGGAAGTGGATCTGGCCCGGCGGATGCTGGGAACTTCCGCCCCCGAGGCCGTCCTGGAAAGCGGGGAGGTGAAACCGGTGTTGGGGGTGGATGTGCTGACGAAAGTCAAAAGCTACCTGCCCGAAGTTCTGGTAAGCGAGGAATTGACGGCCTATATCGTCGATATCGTACGTCGCAGCCGCCGTCACCCGAGTGTTATGGTGGGGGCCGGTCCTCGCGCCAGTCAGGCCCTGCTGCTGGCCAGCCGCACGCTGGCCGCGATCCGCGAACGGGATTTCGTGACCCCGGACGACATCAAGGCCATGGCCCCGGCCGTTATGGGGCACCGCCTGATCCTGCAACCGGAATTCGAAGTGGAGGGGCTGGGCATCGATGAAGTGATCCAGGAAATCCTGCAAGCCCTGCCGGTACCGCGATGATCGCTCCCCACAACCGAATGATGTTCTGGGCGGCGGGTGGCCTGCTGCCCTTGATGACCCTGGCGGCGGCTTTCCCAACGGCCGCGCCGGTGGCGCTGGCCGCCATGGGGGGCCTGCTGCTGTGGGTCGCAATCGATTATTGGCGATCGCGGCCCTGCACCCGGCAGATTGCCGTGGACGGCCCCGCGCTGGTTCGGCTGGCCAAGGGGCGGACCGGGACGATCCCGCTGCGTCTCAGTTGGTCGGGGGCGGGAAACCGCAAGATCCGCATGGCCCTGGAACTGACCGGAGGGGTGCACACGGAGAGCGCCATCCTGGAGGTGGCGGTTTCGGAGGGTCAACCGGTCGTGGATGTTGCCTGGCCGGTTACGGGCCGTCGGATGGGTGCCTATCCGCTGGGGCGCCTGCACCTGGAAATGGATTCGCCCCACCGCTTCTGGTCTTTGCGGCAGTCGCTGTCCGTGGCCGCGGAGCTGCGCATCTATCCCAATCTGCAGACCGAATACCGCCTGCTCAAGGGATCGGCTTTCAGGCGCCTGAGCGGCATCCACAGCCAGCGCCAGGTCGGCAAGGGGCGCGAATTTGAACAGCTGCGCGAATATCTGCCCGGTGACGGCTACGAGGACATCCACTGGAAAGCCACGGCCAAATGCGGACATCCGGTGACCAAGGTTTTTCAGGTCGAGCGGACCCAGGAGGTCTACGTCGTGCTCGATGCCTCGCGTTTGAGCAGTCGCGTGATGCCGGCCGCCGCCGGGGGCCGCCAACCGGCTGATAAAGCAGACGGGCTCCCCAGCCTGGCCGAACGCTATGTCACCGTGGCTTTGGGGCTGGGGGTGGCCGCCGAGCAGCAGGGCGATCTCTTCGGACTGGTGGCCTTCAGCGATCGGGTGACCCGTTTCCTGCGCGCCGGCCACGGCAAGACCCATTTCAACAGCTGCCTGGAGTCGCTCTATACACTGCAGCCGGAGGCGGTCGCGCCGGATTTCAACGATCTCTTTGCCTTCATCGCCACCCATCTGCGCCGCCGCGCCCTGATCGTCTTCCTGACCAGCCTGGACGATCCGGTGCTGGCGGAAAGCTTTGCCACCCACGTGGAGATGATCCGCCGCCAGCACGTGGTGCTGGTCAATATGATCCGCCCACCGGGCGCCCGACCGCTTTTTTCCGACCCGGCCGTCGGCGGGATGTCCGATATCCACCAGGCCCTGGCCGGTCATCAGGTCTGGCGGCGTCTGCGTGAAACCCAGCGCAAACTCCAGCGCCAGGGTGTTCGCCTTGCGGCCATGGAAACCGAACGCCTGAGCCTCCAGGTGATTAGCCAATACCTGGCGATCAAACAGCGGCAGGTGCTATGATTATCGATCTGGATCGATTTATCGCCACGGAGCGACCCTATTGGGAAGATCTGGAGGCCTGCTTGCAAACGCTGGAAGCGGATCCCGACCGGCGGATGGCCTACGACGAAGTTCTGCGGTTCGATTATCTCTACCGGCGCACGGCTTCCGGGTTGGCCCAGATCGCCACCTATGCCACCGATCCCCAAATGCGGGCCTACCTCGAGAACGTCGTCGCGCGGGCCTACAGCGCGATTTACACCACCCGCGGCGGGGGGCGCCGCTTCCGGCCCTGGTCGTGGCTGCGGGGCACCTTTCCGCGCGTCTTTCGCCGCCATCTAGCCCCTTTTCTCGTGAGTGCCGTGATTCTAATGGCCGGGGGTGTTTTCGGCGCCCTGGCCGTGGGGCTGGATGGCGAGGCCAAAGCGGTGCTGATGCCGTTTGCCCATCTCCAGGGCGACCCTTCCGAACGGGTCACCCGCGAGGAGCAGGCCGACGGTCACAAACGGCTCGATGGCCACATGGCCCAGTTCTCCTCGCAGCTCATGACCCACAACACCAAAGTGGCCATCCTGGCCATGGCCCTGGGCATGACCTGGGGTATCGGGACCGTCTTGCTGGTGTTCTATAACGGTGCCATCCTGGGCGCCGTGCTGCTGGACTACATCCAGGCCGGGGAGCGTCTCTTCCTGACCGGCTGGCTGCTGCCCCACGGCGCCTTTGAAATACCGGCCATCCTGATCGGCAGCCAGGCCGGCCTGGTGCTGGCCGGCGCCCTGATAGGCCGCGGGCGGCCGGTGGCCTTGCGCGCAAGGCTAATGGCCGTTCGCGGCGATCTGGTGACCCTGATCGCCGGTTGCGGACTAATGTTGGTGTGGGCCGGCCTGGTGGAGGCCTTTTTCTCCCAGTACCACGCCCCGGTGCTGCCCTACAGCTTCAAAATCGGGTTCGGGGTCCTGGAACTCATGCTGCTGGCGCTTTTCTTCAGCCTGGCCGGGCGTGAACCGGCCGGACCGGCGACACCAAAGCATTCCGAGGGCCTATGATCGCCATACCGCACGGCAAGACCGTTGAGATCCATACGCCCGAGGGGGTTACGTTTGCCCTGCCCCTGGCGGGGCCCGTGGTGCGGTTTCTGGCCTGGATCGCAGACCTGGGATGCATCCTGGTTCTGTTTTTCACGCTCCAGCCGCTGATGGCCGGTCTGTTTGCCATGCTGGATCCCGATCTGGGCGCGGCGGTCAGTGTTTTGACCTATTTTGCCATTACGGTGGGCTACGGGATCGCCACCGAGTGGTGGCTTCGCGGTCAGACGCCGGGCAAGCGTCTGTTCAGCCTGCGTGTACTCGATCTGCAAGGTCTGCGCCTGCGTTTCAGCCAGGTCGTCATCCGTAACCTGCTGCGGGCCGTCGACAGCCTGCCGCTGGCTTACCTGGTGGGCGGACTGGCCTGCTTCGGCAGCCGTCATGGCCAGCGGCTCGGCGATCTGGCCGCCAACACGATCGTCGCACGCCGGACCGCCCTGACCCTTCCCGATCTGGAAGGCATTACCGGCGGTCAATTCAATTCCCTGCGTGCCTATCCGCGCCTGACGGCCCGCCTGCGCCAGCGCGTCGCACCGGAGGAGGCCGGCCTGGCGCTTTCAGCCGTCATGCGGCGCAGCCGCCTGAATCCGGAAGCACGCGTGGCCTTGTTTGCCGAACTGGCCGCCCATTTCAAAACCATCGTCACCTTTCCGCCCGCGGCCTGCGAGGACATCCCGGACGAGCAGTATGTCCGCAACGTCGTGGATGTTCTTTTCCGCCGCTCGTCGGGTTCTCTCAACGACCGGCGATCCGGAACGCCGTCCGCCTGATTCAGGGCGTTATCCATCGCGGCCCATTGGCGGCGGTCGGCCTGCGGCTCTCGCCTTATCTCAAATCCCTGGATACCGCGTCTGTCTTGTTGTCGAAGGCCCCAACATTTGTTACGTTGGCGACGTTGGGACCACGGTCCAATTTGACGATCAGCGCGCACCCAAGGAGGCCATCCCATGTTCAATCCCGGCAGCACCCAGGGCTACCAGGATGTGACGGACAAGATACGAATGAAAACCATCGTCTATGGGGCGAAGACCCTCATGGCGGAATTCCGTCTGGCGGCCGGCGCCGATCTGCCGGAGCACCGGCACCCTCATGAGCAGACCGGCTATCTGGTCGCCGGGCGGATCGATCTGACCATCGACGGACGGACGCACGCGGTGCGGCCGGGCGACAGCTGGTGCATCCCGGGGGATACGACCCATCGGGCCTACGCCCATGAAGATTCCATTGCGGTGGAAGTCTTTGCGCCGGTCCGGGAGGAATACCTGCCGCCCAATGGATAGCGCTACGTGCCACAGCGGTCTGAGGCGTTTGCCCTGCGGGGGTCACCCTTTAAAAAGCCGCGACGGAGACTTTCCGTTTCCGGCGTTCCACAACACGGCGGCCGGGGCTGCTACGGCGGGGGCGCGAATCTGCCGGTGGGGACGACCTTGGCGTAAAGCCGCCCGGCGCACCACGGAGGCCCAACCATGATCACCTTGCTGGCCTGTCCCCAGATGCGCGACCTGGCCGAACGGATCGCCGCCGCCCAGGCGCACATTCAAACGGCGCCCATCCGCTGGGAATATTTTACAGACGGTTTTCCAAATCTGCTGGTCGAAAATATCGAGGTCATCCGCAATCATCATCTGGCCTTCCTGGCGGCATTCGACACGCCGGGTGATATCTTTACCCAGCTTTCGGTGATCTACGAAATTCCCCGCTATGCGGTGCGCTCCTTCAAGATCGTACTGCCCTACTATCCCACGGGGACGATGGAGCGGGTCGACCGCGACGGGCAGATTGCCACGGCGGCCACCCTGGCCAAAATGCTCTCCGGGGTTCCCATGACGCTCTCGGGGCCGACCCAAGTGATCATCTTCGACATCCATGCCCTGCAGGAGCGGTTTTATTTTTCCGACCAGGTGATTCCGCGCCTGGAATCCGGCGTGCCCCTGTTGCGGGATCGGCTGGCCGCCCATGAAAATCTGGCGATTGCCTTTCCGGATGAAGGCGCCTGGAAGCGATTCGGGCGCTGGTTTCAGGAATACCCGCTGATCGTATGCCACAAGGTTCGCGACGGCGGTCAGCGGCGGATCAGCATCCGGGAAGGCGATCCGGCCGGGAAGCATGTGGTGATCGTCGACGACCTGGCCCTGAGCGGCGGGACCCTTTTGGCCTGCCAGCGTGCACTCAAGGCTGCCCGGGCGGCGGCGGTCAGTGCCTACGTCACCCACGGCGTTTTCCCCGACAAGGCCTGGGAGCCGTTTCTTCAGGCCGGATTCACGCATTTCTGGATGACCGACTCGGTGCCGCGCACCGCCGGGTATCTGGCCGCCCGGCCGCCTTTCGAGATCATTTCGCTGGACCAAGCCATCGCCCGCCTGTTGATGGAAGACCAACAGGACTTACCTTAAATCTATGTCACCTCCTCAAGCGACCACCGGGCTGATCAACCGGGCCCTTCAGCAAACCCACGATCATTTCAGCTGGTTTCTACCGGCCCGGATGGGGCGGTTTCCGGGAATCCTGCTGCGACTTCTTTTTTCGCACGTGACCATCGAAGCGGATCAGACCGACACCATTCGGCGCCTGCCGGAAAATGCCGTGGTGATCTACGTGACCAAGCATAAAAGTCGTCTGGAGCGCCTGTTTTTCCATGCCTTCTACCATCGTGCCGGCCTGCCCTGCCCGGAAATCGGCTTTTTCTACCGCTCCTATTGCTTTCAACCCATGGGGCGCCTGGCGCGGATCCTCCTGGCCCATCTGGATCTCGTGCTGCGCCGTTTCCGATGGCCGGATCCCTTTGACAGCGGGTATCTGGCCCGTGAACTGCGCGATGGGCGAGCCGCCATGCTGTCTCTCGTGGAAAGCAACGAGTTCTACCGGCGCTATGTCAAGTCCAAGCCGGACCCGCTGGCTTTTCTGATTGCGCTGCAGGGCCAGATCGAGCGGCCCATCTGGCTGGTGCCCCAGTTGATCTTCTATACCACGGGTCCGGGGGCGGCCCAGAAATCCCAGTACATGGGCTCGGATCCCAATCCCGGTCTGCTCCGGCGGTTATGGAAAATGATTTTCACCCCGGAAAAAATCCTGGTGGAGATTTCCGAACCGGTCAGTTTGCAGGCGTTTCTCGCGAAAATGGCGGCGCGCGCCGAGGGCGGGGCCCAGACGGCCCTGGTGTTGCGCCACCAGCTGCTGGACCGGATTCTGCGCCACCGTCAGAGCATCACGGGACCGATTCTCAAGCCGGCCGAGGAAATTCGGCAGCATATTCTGACCAACGCCCAACTCCAGCAGTTCATGCAGTCCTATGCCCGGCGGCGCAAGCTGACCCTGCCCGAGGTGCATCGGGAGGCGCTCAAATATGTGGACGAAATCGCCGCCCGGCCCAACCCCTGGATGGTCCGGTTGGGGCTCGCGCTGGTGCACCGCTTGCTGAATGCCATGTTCGACGGCCTGTCGTTCGACAGCGAAGGCTTCCGGGCCGCCCGCCGGGCTTCGCGCGAGGGGCCGCTGGTCCTGATCCCCTGCCACAAAAGCCATATCGATTACCTGGTGCTCTCCTACATCATGCATCGCAACAATTTGCCCTGCCCGCACATCTTCGCCGGCAACAATCTGGCGTTCTGGCCGGTGGGGCCCTTTTTCCGGCGGGTCGGAGCTTTCTTTGTGCGCCGCTCTTTTTCCGGGGCCATCCTGTACGCCAAAGTGTTTTCCGAGTATATCCGCATGTTGCTGGGACAAAGCTTCAATATCGAGGTTTTCATCGAGGGCACCCGCAGTCGCAACGGCAAGCTGCTGCTGCCCAAACGGGGCATGCTCTCGATCATCTTGAACGCGATCCAGCAAGGGGCCTGTGAACACCTGGCCTTTGTGCCGATCTATATCGGTTATGATCGCGTTCCCGAGGAGGGGGCCTACATCCATGAGGTCGAAGGCGGGCAGAAGGCGCCGGAATCCTTCGGGCAATTTGTCAGGGCCCGGCGCGTTCTGAAAACGCGCTTCGGCAAGATCTACATCCATTTCTGTGATCCCATCCGCTTGCGGGATTTGGAAAACGAATACGGGTCGCGCGTCTGCGACATGCGCTCCAAGGAGCTGCGCACGCTGACCCGCGATCTGGGCAACCGGGTGCTGCAGGCCATCGACCACCATACGGTGGTCACCCCGCAGGCCCTGGTGGCCGCGGCCCTCTTGAATCGCCCCCATAAGATCGTCAGCCAGGACCAGATCGATTTTCGGATCGATACCTTCATGGCTTATCTGGATGCACGCCAGGCCATCTGTGCGGAAACCTTGCTGATCGATGCCCCGCATGCGGTGCGTCATATCCTCAAGCGTTTCGGGCAGCAAAAATATATCAAACGGTTTACGACCACCGAGCGCAGCGCCGGCAACAGCGGCCACTATCAGGTCAATCCCGCCAAACGCAGTGCCTTGGATTACTACAAGAACAACGCCATTGCGCCGTTTGTTCCGGCGGCCCTGACCGCCATGGCGATTTTGGCCGCGGATGCCTTCCAATTTACGTCCCGCGACCTGCAGGTCCGTTTTACTTTTCTGCTGCGATTGTTTCAGAATGAATTCAGCCTGGGCAGCGAGGAGGCGCCCGATACCATCATTCGCAAGACGCTCAAGGCCTTCATGACGCTGGCCATCGTGGTGCCGCATCCGTCCCTGCCCGAGGCCTACAATCTGACTTCCGAAGGGTACCGCAAACTCAAGGTCTTTGCCGGCTTTCTCTCCCCCCTGTTCGAGTCCTATCGCGTCGTGCTCACCTATTTCCAACAGACCGCCGGGGATGGGCACGAGCCGCCGCAGCGCCTCAAGCAGATTCAAAGCCAGGGGGCCAAAATGTACAAACGGCAGGCGATCGTCTGCAAGGAGGCCCTTTCCAAGATCAACTACCTCAATGCCGTGGACTACTGCCTCAAAAGCGGGATTCACGGCCGGGAGGATGCGGCGCTGATCGACGAGCATCTGAACGTCATCAAGGCCTGCGTGAAACATCTTCCGCTGTGAAATCCAGGGCGGCCAGGTGGGCCGCCCGTCTTATTTTACGATCCTCCGCGTCTTGGTTGAAAGGAGACATTGCCATGAAAAAGCTGATCCTCATCGGATGCGCCCTCGTCGTCGTGGTGGTCGCCGCGATTGTTTTCTTCGGGATCTCCAACCTGGGTCCGATCATCACGCAGGCCGTCAATACCTATGGGCCCAAGATAACCCAAACCGAAGTGCGCCTGGGGGACGCCGGGGTCTCCCTACTATCCGGCGAAGTCAAGTTGGAAGATTTTCTGCTGGGCAATCCCAAGGGCTTCCAATCACCCCAGGCCATGAAAGTCGGCCGTGTCTACGTCGACCTGGATGAAAAGTCGCTGACCGGCAATCCCATCGTGATCGATAGGATCGAGGTGGACGCACCGGAGATCACCTACGAGCGCGCCGGGCGGGACGATAATTTCAATGCCCTCTTGCGGAATGTGAAGCAGAAATCCTCCAGCGGTCAATCCGGCGGCGCCGCCAAGCAAACCGGCCAAGATGCCGACGCCGGCGGGGGGAAGAAACTGCTGATCCGCAGCTTGATCATCAAGGATGGCCGCGTCAACCTGACAGCCAAGGTGCTGGCCGGTAAGACGATCACGGCGGAACTGCCCTATATCGAGCTCAAGGATGTCGGGGGCCAGAAGGCGGGTGTGACGCCGGCGAAAGCCTTCAACCTGATCCTGGCCGCCCTATACAAGCAGATCCAGTCCCCCGACGTCACCGCGGCGCTGAGCAAAGGCCTTGAAGACGTGGGCGTTACGGTCAAAGGGATTTCGCTGAAAGGTATCGACGACCAATCGAAGCAAAAAGTGGAGGAAGTCAAGGATCGGGTGAAAGGCCTGCTGGGCAATTAGCGCCGCGACTTCCATGGATGCCGCCATTCCATCGCACCCTTTCCGGCAGGCCCCGCACGCCACCCTGATCGGTTTCTTCCTGGGAAGCGGTGATCGCGGTGAGGTCCGCAAAGTGGCCGCCGTGGTATGCCTGTGGAGCTTCGCGGCCGGGATTTTCCTGGCTGTGGGCATGGCGTTGAGCACTCACTGGGTGGCGCTTGCCATGGTCCCACCCGCGGCGCGTCCGCTTTTCCCGGCCGCCTGGCTGGTGGCCCTGCTTTTCCAGCCAATCAACGCCTTGGCCTTCGCCACCGACGGCATTCACTGGGGCAGCGGGGACTTCCGCTACCTGCGCAACGCCATGCTGGGGGCTTCCGCCCTGGGCGCCCTGGCCGTGCTCATGCTGGACACCGGTCAACCGCAGGCCCTGGTATGGCTGTGGATGATCACCGGGGGCTGGATAACCCTGCGGGCGCTCTTCGGTGTCCTGCGCATCTGGCCCGGGGTGGGCCAAAGCCCTCTGGCGCTCGCAATCCATCGCCCCTCTTGTCGCCAAGACGATTGAAACCCCAGCGGCAACGGGGATGTCCGGCGGCTCGACTTCCAACCGAAACCGTGATAGGCAAATCTTGAAGCCGAAACATCTTCGCTGCGATCTTCGATTTAGGAAAGTGAGAACAGATGCTATCAATTGATCTTCAGGGGCGGCACGCTTTCGTCGCCGGGGTGGCCGATGACAAGGGCTACGGATTCGCGATTGCCAAAGCACTGATCGAGGCCGGGGCCCGGGTCAGCGTGGGGACCTGGCCGCCGGCTTTAAATATTTTCAAAATGCTTCTGGCACGCGGCAAACTGGACGCCGCTCGGCGTATGGCCAATGGGGATCTGCTTGAATTCGACAATATCTACCCGCTGGACGCGGCCTATGACGCCTTGAGCGATGTGCCCGAAGAGATCAGAACCAACAAGCGCTACAAGGAGGTCGGCGATTTCACCATCGAAGGCCTGGCTCAGCGCTTTCAGCGCGATGGCGGCGAACGGCCGCTGGATATCGTGGTGCACTCCCTGGCCAACGGGCCGGAAGTCCAGAACCCTCTCCTAGAGACCAGCCGCAGCGGCTATCTGGCCGCGGTCAACGTGAGTGCCTACTCGCTGGTGGCCATGGTGCGCCAACTGGCGCCGCTGATGGCCCCCGGCGGGGCTTTTCTGGGCTTGAGCTACCTGGCCGGTCAGCGCGTCATCCCGGGTTATGGCGGCGGGATGAGCTCGGCCAAGGCCGCGCTGGAAAGCGATGTGCGTGTTCTGGCACACGAGGCCGGTCGTCGCCACCAGGTTCGTGTGAACTGTATTTCCGCCGGCCCCTTGGCATCCCGGGCGGCCTCGGCCATCGGCGCCATCGATCGCATGGTGGCCTACGTTGCCCAGAATGCGCCGCTAGGCGACCCTTTGATGGCCAGTGAGGTTGGTCATACGGCGGCCTTCCTTTGCAGTCCCCTGGCCAGCGGGATCACCGGGACGGTCGTGTATGTGGACAAGGGCTATCATGCCATGGGGATGCCGTGTGATCAAACGCTGCTCTAACAGTTTGCTTATGCGCGGCGACCATGGCCGCAGCCGTGCGGCGGCCGCGCGTGCGCGCGAAAGGAGATATGCATGCCCCCCCAACTGAATGCCCCGAAGATGATCTTCGTTTTTCTACTTTGCACCTCACTGGTGCTGATCAACCCGACCGGCGGGGCGGCGGCGGAAGATCCCCCCTTCGATGTAGCGCGCCTGGTGGTCGGCACCGATGTCCAGGCGCGTGAACCCGTTGGCGTCGCGGATGTTTTCCCGGCCGGCATGGAAACGGTTTGCTGTTTTCTGGAGGCGCGGGATATCGCGCAGGTCACCGAGGTCGAGATGGTCTGGTTCTTCGGCGACGAAGAAGTCGCCCGGGTGCCGCTCACGATCGGGGCCGGCCCCCGCTGGCGAACCTACAGCCGCAAACAAATCGGCACGCGTCCGGGCAACTGGAAAGTCGATCTGCAGGACATGGCCGGCCAGATTCTGGGGTCCGTCCAGTTTATGGTTGAGTAGCGCTGCGCATGCGTAACCTGACCGAAGCACAGCAGAAGACGGTTACCCTGGCCATTGGCCTCGCCTCGGCCGTGGTGGTGGCCGTCCTCGACAACCTGGCGGGCAACCACTATTCGCTGGCCATCGTTTACCTGCTGCCGCTTTACTTCGTTACCCTGCAGGGCAGCCGTGGGCAGGGTCTGTGTCTGGCGTTGATCTGCATCGGCCTTCAATGGCTGGCCGCGCAATATGCCGGCGGGCCGCTGCCGCCGCTCTCCGCCGTGCTGTGGCAGCATGCCTCCTGGGGGACGGTCTACATCCTGAGCGTCCTGCTGCTGGCGCGCATGCAGCGTGCCCTCTCCCGTACCCGTGCCTTGTCCCTGACGGATTTTGCAACCGGTGCCTTGAATAGCCGGGCCTTCTACAATCTGGTGGAAAACGAGCACCGCAAGATGAAACGCTACGGTCGGCCGTTGACCCTGGCCTATGTCGGCATCGATAATTTCAAGACGGTCAACAGCCGCTTCGGTCACACCGTGGGGGATAACCTGCTGCGCAAAGTGGCGCGCGCGATGATGCGCTACCTGCGGGCCACGGATCGGGTGGCGCGTCTGGGCGGCGACGAGTACATTATCCTCTTGCCCGAAACCGACCAGGAGGCCGCCCGGGTGGCGATCCCCAAACTGCGTGAGCGCCTGGTCGAAATGGTGGCGGATCACGAATGGCCGGTGACCTTCAGCATGGGCGTAGTGACTTTTTTTTCGGCGCCCCGGGCGCCGCGGGAAATGATCCGCGCTTCGGAACGGTTGATGTGGGCGGTTAAAAAGGCCGGGAAGAACAATACCCGCTATGCCTCTTTTCACGGATAGCTTCCTTGGCGGTCTCATAAAAAGTCCGATCCACCCGAGGCAGATAAATAGCGGCGTTACGCTTCAGCCCTCGTCAGTCAGCGTACGTTAAGTACGCTTCATTCCTCGGGCATCTCATGCCGTCTCTCGAACTTTTTTCGAGACCGTCTTTCTTTTCAAGGTAGTTCTTCGCATAATTTCGTCAGCCGCATGATACCCGGCCGGATATCCCAGGCAACCACCTTGTATTTCGGCAATAACGGCCATGACAGGAGCTTTTTTCTTCCTGCCCGTTTCGCGGAAGCGTCGGAGGGTGGTCTGCAAGTGCGACGGCCCTATCGGCGGGAGAAGACCTTGGATACCAACCCCCGCGGTTTTCGGGATCCAGCCGGCGGGTCGAGCGGTTGGACAAGGCGAAAACCCACCCGGGGACTGCGACGTGTGGGGGCGCTCAGGCTGCGGATGGCACAACGGCAATACCAGGCTTCGGAGCCCCAGTCACCGCCGCGCAGGGCGCGGGCCACGCCCTTGCGGGGACCGCGCGGATCGGTCGCCGGGCTGCGGGCATAATAGGCCCGGTCGAACCAGTCGACACACCATTCGTGAACATTGCCGTGCATATCGTAGAGCCCCCAATCATTGGGCGTCAATTGACCGACGGGATGCGTGACGCGCGCACTGTTTTTCTGAAACCAGGCATATTCGGGCAGTTT
Organism: Desulfobacterales bacterium; assembly: GCA_030065585.1. GTDB lineage: Bacteria > Desulfobacterota > Desulfobacteria > Desulfobacterales > UBA5852 > JABZFP01. The sequence goes on from JASJED010000068.1 coordinate 15,759, forward strand.
GGCCACCTTCGGCCCAAAGCAGTAAGTGCTTGCGCACCCGGCCCGGGCCGCGTACTCCCATTCGGCCTCGGTGGGCAGGCGGTAGCCCGGATGGTCTTCGCTCTGGTTCAAGCGCTTCAAGAATTCGATCGCATCATCGTGGGATACGGTTTCGACCGGGTGGTCGCTACCCTTGAATTCGCTGGGGTTGGTCCCCATAACCGCTTCCCACTGGGCTTGCGTCACCGGGGTGCGGCCGATGTAAAAAGGCTTTTTGAATGTCACTTCGTGCTGCGGCAACTCGTTTTCGTCGGCCTGCTCGGCATCCCAGTCCCCACCCATGACAAAGCTGCCGGCCGGCAGCATGATCAACGTCATACCAATGCTGTTGGTAATCTCTTCGCGCAAAACGGCCCCTCCGAATGTGGTTTAACATGCAGGGTTGTGAACCGTGACGGCCCATTTCAGACAACATGGACGTTCCGACCGACAACATCCATCTGCAACTCCGTCAGGTTGTCATTCGAATCAAATGCATGCCAGTCCTTATAGACCTCGCGGCCCTGATTGCCAAGCAGATAGCCGGCGGCAAGAGCTTGCTGGACAAATGTTTCCCAGGCATTGCCGATCTTCACCATGGGTCCTTTGAAATCGACGTGCAGACAATCAAAGGACGCGGTTTCCAGAAAACCGAAATCATTTCCGTTTCAAATAGATCTTATCAAGTTCGAAACGCTGTTCGCTGACCGCGCTGCCCCATTGGGTGCCTTCCTGCTGATGCACGAGCTTGAATCCCAGCGATTCATAAAGATGGCGGGCCGCTTCCAATCCTTTGAAAGTCCATAGAAAAATGCGACCATACTGCTTCTGCCGGCAAAAGGCGATGGCCGTTTCGAGGAGTTGCCGGCCGGCCCCCTGGCCGCGCAGGGCATCGGATACGATAAACCAGCGCAGATGCGCCCCTTCGGTTCGGGCGTTAAGGCCGTCGATCACAACGGCACCCTCAACCCGGCCGTTCAGCATCACGGTCCAGAGGCCGTCACGACGCGTGTCATAGCGCTGAAGGAACATGGACAGTTCGGTGGCCACCTTGGCTTCGAAAAACAGGCCGAAGTCCCAGTGGGCGTGGTAGTAGGTGCCGTGGAGTTCGGCGATCCGGCCGATGCTGCCGGGGATGTAGCCGGTGGCAATCGTATATGCGGATGGTGGCGGCATGGTTTGCGGCCGTTGGCGACTGTCTGGGACCAACGTCTCCATGCTGGTCAGGCCTTGCGGCCTGACGGTTACATAAGGTGCGCGCCGCTGCCCGTCGGGTTTGAAGCCAGCCCGCACGGGAAGATACTTTAGCAGACTCAGGTGGCGGTTTCAATTCCGGGACGAAAACAATGGTGGTTAGCGTTCGTGCCGTCCGTTACCAGATGGCATCCAGCATGGACGCCAGCCTGCCGTTGGTGGCCATCAGGGTCTCGTAGGCGCCCGCCTCCGCCACCCGGCCGTTTTCCAGGATGACAACGCGGTCCATGGCGGCCAGGCCCGCCGGCCGGTGGGTGATGAGCAGCAGGGTGCGCCGGGCCGTCAGGGTCTGAATCGTGGCCATCAATTCATATTCGTTGACCGCGTCGAGGCCTTCGGTGGGCTCGTCCAGAATCCATATGGGCGCGTCGCGCAACACGGCCTGGGCCACGGCCAGGCGGCGGGCTTCGCCCCCCGAGATGAGCTGGCCGAGCTCGCCGGTCCAGGTGTCCAGACCTTCCGCCAGACCGGCTACGAAGGTTTTCAGGCGGGCTTGATCCAGGGCCTCCCAGAGTTCGTCTTCTCCGGCATCCGGTTTGGCCCAGAGCAGGTTTTCACGGATGCTCGTATTGAACAGGTGGGCCTGCTGGGAAACCACGGCCAGGGTTTGCCGCAACTGGGACTCCGGCCATTGCCGCAGATCGACGTTGCCGATCCGGACGCTGCCCGCCGTGGGGTCCCAGAAGCGGCACAACAGGTTGACCAGCGTCGACTTGCCGGATCCGGTGGCGCCCATGATGGCCACGTGTTCCCCCGGGGCGATACCAAGATCAAAGGCCTCCAGGACCACAGCGGCCTCCGGATGGTATCGAAACGACACATTGTCAAAGACGATGCCCATGTTCTCCGGCGCGACGGCCGCGGTCGCGAAGCTGACCGGTGGGGGGCGGTCCACGATTTCGTTCAGGCGGCCGGCCGCCCGTCGCGTCTGCCCGAGATACTGGTAGGCGGCCGAAAGGGGTAAGACGGCCTCGAAGGCGGCCAGGGTCGCAAAGGCCACGAGGGCCAGATGGGCGCCGTCGAGCGTCCGCGAAGCCACCAGGCCCGCACCGATGTAGAGTACGGACCAGAGGGCCCCGCCAGCCAGGAGGGTGGTGGCCGCCGCTGCCGCGCCGTTGATCAGACTCATGCGGGCCTGCCCCTTTACCAAGGCCCGATGGGCGGACCATATGCGTTGGATCTGACGCGGGCCGGCATTGAAGACCAGAAGATCGGCGATGCCTTGAAGGCCTTCCACGAGATGGGTTCGCAACCGGGCGCCATGGTGGGTAAGGCTGCGGCCGGCGGCCGCCCCCAGGCGCTGCGATGCGGTGGGCACGAGCAGGCCGGCCGCCACGAGAAAAACCAACAGGGCCCAGGCGGCGGTGGGCGCATAGGCGGCCAGCAGGGCGGGAACGATCAGGGTGATAAACCCGGCCACGATCGTGGGCGTCATGACCCGGATAAAGAGGTTGTCCAGGGCATCGACATCGGCAACCAGGCGGTTCAAAAGATCGCCCTGGCGGAAATCCGTGAGCCCGGAAGGTGCCAGCGGCGCGATGCGGGTATACAGCCAGGTGCGCAGGGTGGTGAGAATCTTGAACGTGGTGTCGTGATTGAGGATGCGCTCGAGGTAGCGTGCCAGGGTGCGCAGAATGGCGAAGAAACGGACAGCCACGCTGGGATGCAGCATATTGAACGCGTGGGCGGTAAGC
>JASJED010000308.1 GCA_030065585.1 Desulfobacterales bacterium
GAAAAACTGCTGGTGCCCGGCGGCATCCGCAGCCTGGCCGACGGCCCCGTGTCGCAGCCGCTGGCAATATACCACCAGGGCCTGTGCCTGGGCGATCCGTTGCATCCCTACCGGGGCCGCTACGACGGCGATGAAGACACCTCGCGCAAACCAGCCTACCACAACGGTACCGCCTGGACCTGGGTGTTTCCGTCCTTTTGTGAAGCCTGGTTTCGCGTCTACGGTGATGCCGGTCGCCCGGCGGCGCAGGCCTGGCTGGGAAGTGCCATCACGCGCATGCCAAGCGGGTGTCTGGGACAGATCGACGAAATCCTCGACGGCGATTGGCCCCACAGCCCCCGGGGCTGCGATGCCCAGGCCTGGTCGGTCAGCGAGGTCTTGCGCGTATGGCGGCAGTTGACCGCCGCCGAAAATAAATAAAAGTTTGCGAAAACCCGCCCGACAATTATTGTTCAGGTTTACGATCGGGTAACCCACAACACACCGGCATGCCGTCTAGCCGGCGGTTGCCCGCAAGTTTCGCGCAACATGAAATGGAGGCCGCCGCATGCGCAACATTCAAACCTTCCAGGTTTTCCCCTTCATCCCCGAGCCACTGGCGTTTCTGGAAACCCTGGTCCGCAACATCTGGTGGTGTTGGCAGCGGGATGCCGTGGAACTGTTTCGGCGTATCGATCCGGGTCTGTGGAACAATTGCAGTGGCAACCCCATTCAGTTCTTTACCCGCATCCCCCAGGAGCGTCTCGAAGAACTGGCCCGCGACAGTGGATTTCTGGCCCATATGGAGCGCATCCGCGATGACTTCCACAATCAAGTCATGCGCCGGCCGCCCTCTGAGCCCCCCTACACGGACGAGGCCACCCTGGCCTATTTCTCGATGGAGTTTGGCCTGCACCAGAGCATCCCCCTTTACTCGGGTGGCCTGGGGATCCTGGCCGGCGATCATCTCAAGGCCGCTTCCGACCATAAACTGCCGCTGGTGGGTATCGGACTCTTCTACCGCCAGGGTTATTTTCACCAGTATCTGGACGACGACGGCCGGCAGCAGGAGGCCTACCCTGAAAAAGACATCTATATGATGCCCTTGGAAAGGGCCCGGGGGGCTTTCGGAGATGAAATCGTGATCGCGGTCGACGGCCCCGAGGGTCGGATTCATGCCGTGGTCTGGGAAATCCATGTGGGATGCGTGAAGCTTTACCTGCTCGATACCAACGTGCGTGAAAACCCGCCCGAATTCCGTGACATCACCGCCCGGCTCTATTCGGGGGGCAGCCAGCGCCGGCTGGCCCAGGAACTGGTGCTGGGCATCGGGGGCATGCGGGCTTTGGAGGCCCTCCACCGCGTGCCCTGGGTGGTTCACATGAACGAGGGGCATTCGGCCTTCGCCAGTCTGGAGCGCCTGCATCACATGGTGACCACCCAAGGGATCGAGCTCCAAAGTGCTCTGGAGATCATACCGCGGACCACGGTGTTCACCACCCACACCCCGGTCGCCGCCGGGCATGATGATTTTCCGGTGGACATGTTGGAACCCTGCCTGAAACCCTATGCTGAAGGCCTGGGAACGGATTTAAAAACGATTATCAGCTGGGGCCAACCCAAGGGCGGCCCGCCCGAAACACCGCTTTCGATGTTCATTTTGGGCAAGCGCATGTCAGCCTACTGCAACGGTGTCAGCGAACTGCACGGTGAGGTCGCGCGCCGCATGTGGCATCATCTCTGGCCCGGCATTGCCGAGGACGAAGTTCCCATCACCCATGTGACCAACGGGGTGCATATCGCCACCTGGACGTCGGCGGAAAACACCCTGCTGTTCGAACGCTATATCGGGCCCGACTGGCACCTGACCACCCGCCAATCCAACAGCAGCCAACGCCTGGATGAAATCTACGACGAGGAGTTGTGGCACGCCCATGAAATCAGCCGGGCGCGGCTCATTCGGACCTGCCGGAGGCGGATGGCGGCCCAGTATGGTCAGCGCAACGCTCCGGTCAGGGTGATGAAAGAAGTCCAAACCGTGCTGGACCAGGATATTCTGACGATCGCCTTCGCGCGACGCTTCGCCACCTACAAGCGCGCCGATCTGCTCCTGCAGGACCCTGAGCGCCTCGAGGCCTTGATCAACAACACGGATCGCCCGGTGCAGTTCATCTTTGCCGGCAAGGCCCACCCCCAAGACAACGAGGGCAAGGACCTCATCCAGCGACTGGTGGCATTCGGGCGGCAGGCCAGCGTGCGACATCGCTTTATTTTTCTGGAAGATTACGACATGCGCCTGGCCCGCCGACTGCTCCAGGGGGCCGATGTGTGGTTGAATACCCCCCGACGGCCCTTCGAGGCCTGCGGGACCTCCGGCATGAAAGCCGCCGTCAACGGGGTTCTCAACCTCAGCGTCCTCGATGGATGGTGGTGCGAAGGCTATGATCAAAGCCTCGGCTGGCGAATCGGACGCGGAGAGGCTTTCGAAGATTACGAATACCAGGATCGCATCGAGGCCCAGGCACTCTACAACGCCCTTGAAAATGAGGTCGTGCCCTGCTTTTATGACCGCGAAAGCGGTGGCTTGCCTTTGCGCTGGCTGAAAATGATGAAAGCCTCCATGCGAATGGCCCTGCAAAGTTTCAGTGCCCAGCGCATGGTCAACGATTACAATCAACTCTTTTACCGGGCAGCGGCGGAAAGCTATCACCGCCTGCTGGCCGACCAGGCAGGTGAGGCCCTGCGGTTGAGCCGGATGAGTGCGCGCCTGAGGAAATTATGGCCGGACGTGGTGATCGATTTTCCGGTGACCCAGTCGGAGGGGCCGCTGCGGGTGGGTGATTTGCTCGAGATCACGGTGATGGTCAACCTGGGGGAGATTGAGCCGGCGGAAGTGGAGGTGGAGCTGTGCTATGGTCATCCCCGGGCGGTCGATCGTCTCGACGTCACCTACCATCAGAAAATGACCGTGGCCGAGGCCTTCAGTGACGGCCGCTACCTCTATAGCTGCCAGCTGCCCTGTAATACCGCCGGCCGCTATGGATTTACCGCGCGGGTCGCCCCCAAAGGCGATATCTGGACCCGCTACACACCGGGGCTGATTTCATGGGCCTGAAACACGCGTCGGGATGAACCGCACCCGTCCGTTCATCCGACACCCAGGGGGAGAACATGGCCGCCGTCGATCAAAATCCAACCGTTCTCGTGGTGACGCCCGAAGTCACTTATCTGCCCGAAGGAATGGGCAACATGGCCAACCAACTGGCGGCCAAGGCCGGTGGGCTGGCGGATGTTTCCGCGGCATTGATCAGCGCCCTGTTCGATCAGGGGGTCGACGTACACGTGGCCCTGCCCGATTATCGGGAAATCTTTGCCGCCCGACTGGCGCCCGTGCTGAACAAAGAAATCGGCCGCATCCGGGACAAGATGCCCGACGAACGCGTTCATCTGGCCGAAGACCGGGCTTTTTTCTACTTAAACACGGTCTATTCCAACTACGGTGGGGACAATATCAAGATCGCTTTGGCGTTCCAGCGTGAAATCATCAACAACATCATTCCCTATGTACGCCCCGATCTTATCCACTGCAACGACTGGATGACGGGGCTGATCCCGGCGGCCGCCCGCCAGATGGGCATCCCCTGTCTTTTTACGGTCCACAATATCCACACGGTCAAGGCGGTGCTCGATTACATCGAGGACCGCGGCATCGACGCCGCCTATTTCTGGCAGCACCTTTACTACACGCACATGGCCGTTGAGTATGAAGAAACCCGCGATACCAATCCGGTCGACTTCCTACTCAGCGGGGTGTTTGCGGCCCACTTCGTCAACACGGTCAGTCCAACCTTTTTGAAAGAAATCGTGGAGGGTCGCCATGATTTCGTGGCGTCACCGCTGCGCCAGGAACTCGCTAACAAGTACTGGGCCGAATGCGCCACGGGGATCCTGAATGCCCCGGATCCCTCCTACCACCCTGAAGGCGACGACGCCTTGGTGCAAACCTATGGGATCGACGACCATCCCGCGGGGAAGCTGGCCAACAAGCGCTATTTGCAGCGCACGTTGGGTCTGGTGGAGGACGACCACGCCCCGGTCTTCTTCTGGCCGCATCGCCTGGATCCCGTCCAGAAAGGCTGCCAACTGCTGGCTGAAATTCTTTACGCCGTTGTGTCACGTTACTGGAACCGCCACCTGGAAATCATCTTCGTGGCCAATGGTGAATACAAAACCGTATTTAAGAATATCGTCGCCTTTCACGGGATTCAGGATCGCGTTGCGGTTTGCGATTTCGAAGAAAACCTCTCGCGACTAGCCTACGCGGCCTCTGATTATATCCTGATGCCCTCTCGGTTCGAGCCCTGCGGCCTGCCTCAGATGATCGGCCCCCTGTATGGCTCCTTGCCCGTGGCCCATAATACGGGTGGCATTCATGACACGGTGGCGCCCCTCTCGGTCGAGGGCAACCAGGGCAACGGGTTTTTATTCGAAATCTACGACAGTCCCGGGCTCTCGTGGGCCATCGATCAGGCCGTCACCTTCCACGAGCGGCCCGATCAGGAACGCGCCGGTCAAATCCGCCGCATCATGCAGGAAAGCATGGCAACCTTCAATCACGACGTTACGGCACGCCACTACATCCGCCTTTACGAAACAATGCTCCAGCGTCCTTTGATCGTGTAAAGCTTGACCGTGGGCTAAAGACCGTTTGCAGGCGTCCGCATTGATTGGATCGCATCACCATGGCAGCCAACCTCCATTCCGAGAGCGGGCAACGGGTCCAGCGACTGCTGCAGATCGACCCCTGGCTGCAGCCCTACGAAACCCGGCTGATCCAGCGGCAAGCACGGCTGCAGTCACGCCGGGCCGCGCTGGGCGCCGCGGACACGCCGCTTGCGCAAACGGCCCAAAACCATCGGTATTTTGGACTGCACCGCACCCCCGCGGGCTGGATCTTCAGGGAATGGGCGCCGCATGCCAGCGCGGTCTATCTGATCGGTCCTTTCAACAACTGGCAGGCGCAGGCCGCATGGCGCCTGTGCCCGGCCGCCGAACACGAGGGCGTCTGGGAGATCGAACTACCCTCCGAGTGTCTTGAACATGGCGCCCTCTACCGGCTTCGGTTGCACTGGCCGGGTGGGGCGGGAGACCGAATTCCCGCTTACGCCCTGCGGGTGGTCCAGGATCCGGAGACCCTGATCTTCAACGCCCAGGTCTGGTGCCCGGATCAGCCCTATCGCTGGCGTTACCCCGCCCCGGCACGAACGCATGATCCGATCCTGATCTACGAATCCCATGTGGGCATGGCCCAGGACCGCGAAGGTATCGGCTCCTTTCGCGAATTTGCAGACAACATCCTGCCGCGCATCGCCACGGCCGGATACAACACCATCCAGCTGATGGCTGTTCAGGAGCACCCCTATTATGGGTCGTTCGGCTATCAGGTATCGAGTTTCTTTGCCGTCGCTTCGCGCTTCGGTACCCCCGCCGATCTTCAATACCTCGTGGATTGCGCCCACGGCCTGGGGCTGCGCGTCATCATGGATCTGGTCCACTCCCACAGCGTATCCAACGAGGTGGAAGGCTTGAGCCGTTTCGACGGCACCCTCTACCAGTACTTTCACGACGGTCCGCGCGGACATCACCACGCCTGGGATTCACGCTGTTTCGACTATGCCAAGCTGCCTGTCCTGCGATTCTTGTTGTCCAACTGCCGGTTCTGGCTCGAGGAATACCGGTTCGACGGCTTCCGCTTCGACGGGGTCACCAGTATGCTTTACCTGGACCACGGTCTCGAACGGGCCTTCACCAGCTACGAGGCTTATTTTGGGGATAATGTGGATGAAGACGCGGTGGTCTATCTGTGTCTGGCCAACGAACTGGTCCATGAAATCCGCCCCCCGGCCGTGACAATTGCCGAGGACATCAGCGGCCTGCCGGGGCTGGCGTTGCCGCTGACAGACGGCGGGGTGGGTTTCGACTACCGGTTTGCCATGGGAATTCCCGACTACTGGATCAAACTGGTCAAGGACACACCCGATGAAGGCTGGTCCATGGGGGGGCTTTGGCACGAGTTGACCAATCGGCGGGCCGCAGAAAAATCCATCAGTTATGCCGAAAGCCACGACCAGGCCCTGGTGGGCGACAAGACCCTGATCTTCCGCATGGCCGATGCCGCCATGTACGCGCACATGCACCGCGACGATGCGGACCTGACCATCGACCGGGCGATGGCCCTGCACAAGATGATCCGACTGTTAACCCTGGCCACGGCCGGAAGCGGCTACCTCAATTTCATGGGCAACGAATTCGGCCATCCCGATTGGATCGATTTTCCCCGGGAGAACAACCAATGGTCCTACCGCCACGCACGCCGCCAGTGGCATCTGGTGGATCATCCGGACTTGAAATACCGGCTGCTGGCGGATTTCGACCGGGCGATGCTGGCCCTGGTGAAGCAATATCGCTTCATGAGGATGCCCTGGGCCCATCTTCACTATGAACACAACGACCACAAGGTATTGGGGTTTGAACGCGGCGGTCTGCTCTTCGTCTTTTCTTTTGATCCGCAGCATTCGCGCACGGATTATCCGATTCCCGCCCCGCCCGGCCGATATCGGCAGATTCTCGACACGGACGACCCATCCTT
>JASJED010000309.1 GCA_030065585.1 Desulfobacterales bacterium
AACTGCGGCATCGACGATCTGGATGCCATCGCGCAGATGGATCGCATGGACGATGACTTCGGGCTGGACACCATCGAAATGGGCGCCACCATCGCCGTCGCCATGGAAGCCGGCCTGGCCGAATTCGGTGATGCCGACGCCGCGATCAAGCTCCTCAAGGAAGTCGGCGAGGGAACCCCTCTGGGTCGCATCCTGGGCAACGGGGCGGGCGTGACCGGGCGGGTCTTCGGTGTGACGCGCGTGCCCGTCGTCAAAAACCAGGCCATGCCGGCCTATGATCCCCGCACGGTCCAGGGCATCGGCGTAACCTATGCCACCACCCCCATGGGCGCCGACCATACCTCCGGGTATGCCGTGGCCACGAATATCCTGGGCGTCGGCGGCAGCGTGGATCCGCTCAAGCCCGAAGGCCAGGTCGAGCTCTCGCGCAACCTGCAGATCGCCACCGCGGCCATCGACTCCACGGGCATGTGTCTGTTCATCGCCTTTGCCGTTCTGGACCAGCCCGAGACCTTCAACGCCCTGGTCGACCTGTTGAACGCCTTCTACGGCCTCGAGCTGACCGGCGACGACGTGGCGGCCCTTGGCCAGAAGATCCTGTCCAACGAACGGGAATTCAACGCCAAGGCCGGTTTCACGGCGGAACATGACCGCCTGCCGGATTATTTCCACAAGGAAAAACTGCCGCCCCACAACATTACCTTTGCGGTCAAGGATGAGGAACTGGACGAGGTCTTCAACTGGTAGCATGCCCTTGCGGCTTTGCCGCCTAAACGTGTAGAACCGATAACGGGGAGCTTCCGGCAGGAACTCCCCGTTTTTACTCTCGGCTTTTCACGAGGTCATCAAGAAAGGGCGCTTAGTATGTCTACATCACTTGCCTTTGTCCTCAAACCGGACCATCTGGCGGTTTTTTTCCCCCTGCTGCAACAGGGGGTCCGGGTCGAAGCGCGGGTCGGTTGCGATATTCAGAGCCTGCTCTGTGATCAGTTCGAAATGGCGCCGGACTATCTGGCCGACCGTATCACCACGATTTTTATCAACGGCAAGCCCGTGGATGACGCCGCCTCGGCCGTGGTAACCGACGGCGCTACGCTGGCGCTTTCGGCGGCTATGCCCGGTCTGGTCGGGGCGACCTTGCGCAAAGCCGGCCGCCTGGCTTCTTTCCGGAACACGATCAGTCACCGCAATGAAGCAACACCGGCGGCCACCTGCGAGGATGGTTTCATCACGCTGAAGCTGTTCAACATGCTGCTCCCTGAAATGGGACCGTCGTATCTGGCCCACGGCGTGTGGACCCGCGGCCGCGAGCTGCAGGCCTGTCTGGCGGGATACCCGCACGACCTGGCAGCCGTTCTGGTGCGTCTCGAACAGGACGGCCATGCGCTGGATCCCACCAAGGTGAGTCCGCTGGAGGCGATCGCCCCTGGAGAGGAGGTGCGACTGCAGGCCACCTGTGAAACCGTCGGTCCTGAAATATCCATGGAGGAAGCGTTTGGTCACCAATAGCGATACGAGTTGTCTTAGTGGATTGCGATCATGATCCAGGCGGCCACGATTCAGTTGCAGGATGCCTTTTCGCTAAAGAAAGGCCGGCGCATCGGGGAGGCACTGGTGGCCCGGCTGGGTCGCCTGCCCGATGCCTGTTGGCTGTTCTGCGCCCCAGCCAAAGATTCGGACACGCTGGTCCGGGGCGTTTATGAGGCCATCGGCCGGCGTCCGTTGATCGGCTGCACGACCGACGGCGAAATTTCCAGCAGCGGCTTTAGCACCGGATCGGCCGTTCTGGGCGGACTGATCACCGACCAATTGGGTTTTGAATTGGCCGCCGTCCAGGGGATCGGCCGTGACAGCGAACAGGCCGGGCGCGATCTGGCGGCCGCTTTCTCCGATGCCGTACGCTATGTGCAATTGTTCTCCGACGGGATAACTGGCGACGGCAGTGCCATTCTCAGGGGTATGGCCTCTGTCTTTGCCGCGGATATTCCAGTTTCGGGGGGAACCGCCGGAGATGGTGGGGCTTTCCGACAGACCTGGCAGTTTCAGGGCGACCGGGTTTTCAGCGACGCTGCCGTGGCCATTGGGTTCAGCGGCGACGTCAAACTGGGCACCGGGGTGATGAGCGGGTGGACGCCGATCGGTCTACCCAAAAAAGTGACCCGGGCCGCAGGCAACGTGCTCTATGAACTCAACGGTGAATCGGCCCTCAGTGTTTACGAGCGTTTTCTGGGCCGCCATGCCCACAAGCTTCCAGCGGTGGGCGTGGAGTATCCGCTGGGGCTGGTTGATCCCCACGCGGGGTCGGAAGGCAACGACGATTTATTGCTGCGGGCCACGATGTCGGTGGACCGCCAGGCCGGGTCCATCCGTTTCGCGGGGGAAATTCCCGAAGGCAGCATGGTCTATCTTACCTGCGGGGACCGCAGTGCCATTCTGGAGGCTACCGAAAAAGCCGCCCGTCTGGCCATTGAAGACCTGGGGGCCGGGACCCAGCCGGCCTTTGGTTTCTTCTACTCCTGCATGGCCCGCAAGGCACTCTTGGGGATTCGCGCCCGGGAGGAGATCGAGCGGGTGCGCGCTCACATCGCGCCGGAAGTGCCGGTCCTGGGATTTTACACCTACGGCGAATACTGCCGTCAGGGACCGAGGCGCCCGAGTGTGCTGCACAACGAAACCGCCACTTTGGCGGTGATTGGGGTTTGATCCGTGAACCGCAACATCATGTTGTTGAAGCAGATCAAGGATCTGCAGGGGCTGCTCGAGGTCGCCGAGCGCAAGGCCGATATCCTTACGAACCTGCTCAAAGAGGCCGGTGCGGAGTACCAACAGACCCTCGAAAAAATCCAGGTGTCCGAAGCCAATTTCCGGGCCATTTTCGAAAATGCGCCCGAGGGCATCTATATCATCGATATCGCTTCCCGCCAAATCCTCGATTGCAACCCCTTTATCCAGAAATGGCTGGGATACACCCGCGCGGATCTGCGCACCATGTGCCTGGATGATATTCTTGCGCCGGGGGCCGTCAATGTGGACGAAAACATCCAGACGGCCGTTCGCGAGGGACTGGTCTACATTCAGGAGCGCCGCTTCAAAACCAAAGATGGTTCGCTCGTGGATGCCGAGGTCACGGGAACCACGATGGACTACGAGGGTGAGAAGCGTTTCGTGGCCCTCATCCGCGACATCACCGAGCGCAAACAGATCGAGGCCCTCTCACGCTATAAGGAGCTTTTCGAGAGCGTCAGCGATGCGGTCTTCATCAATGACGGGCAGGGCCGGTTCCTGGAAGTCAACGACGTGGCCTGTCAGCGTCTGGGCTATTCGCGCGAACAATTTCTCGAACGCTCGCTGCGGGATGTGACCCACTCGGAATCCTACGAGGTGCTGACGGAAATGGCCCGTCAGATCAGCAAGGGCCATTCCTATCAGTTCGAACTCAGACTGGTGAGTCGTCGCGGCCTGTCGATCCCTTTTGATTTTCAGGGTCGCCTGATCGCCTACCGCTCCCAGAGCGCCTTTCTGAGTGTGGCCCGCGATATGAGCATGCGCAAGAAGCTCCAGGAAACCCTGATCAGGACCGAGCGCCTCTCGGCGGTCGGTGAAATGGCCAGCGGCGTGGCCCATAATTTCAACAACCTGCTGCAAATGATCATGGCCGGGGCCGAGGCGGCCCGCACCAAACTGGCCAACGGTCAGATTCGCGACGGGCAGGAAGCCATCGACAACATCATCACCGCCTCGCGGCGCGCGGCCGATGTGGTCCGGCGGATCAAGGATTTTACGGTGCTGACCGCGGATGGCATGAACGCGGGCGCGGTCTTCGACCTGGAAGCCCTGGTTGCCGAGGCCATCGAATTGACGCAGCCGCTCTGGAAGCCGCCCTCGGCCCCCCGTAAATATCATCTCAATTTTCTGAAGAACGGCGATTGCCACATCAAGGGCCAATCATCCGAAATCTATGAAGTCCTTATCAATCTGATCAAAAATGCGCTGGAGGCCATGCCCCACGGCGGCGGGCTGACCCTTGGTACCTATGTCCGGAATGACGCGGTCGTGCTGCGGATTGCCGATACGGGCCACGGCATTGCCCCCGAGCATTTCCAACGGATCTTCGAACCCTTTTTCACGACCAAGGGCACCCGCAGCAGCGGGCTGGGGCTTTCATCGTGCTACGGGATCGTGAAGAAACATCACGGCGAGATCCAGGTTGAAAGTCTCCCCGGGCAGGGCACCGAATTCGTGATCACCTTTCCCCAGGCGCAGTCACAGGCGATTCTGGAAACCGAGGGCGACGGCGCCGCGGCCCAACATGCATCCATCCGGTTTCTGCTGATCGATGACGAGGTCAACATTCTCCGGGCCGTGGCCATGTATTTCGAGAACACCGAAATCGAAATTACCACCGCGCAAACGGCACGCGATGGCCTGCGCGCCATTGAAGCTCACCCCTTCGACGTGATTTTGTGCGATTTGAGCATGCATGACATGAACGGCCTGGAAGTCGGCAAATGGGTGGGTGACTACTGCCGCCGCCGGGGAAGGGCCAAAATTCCCTTTCTGCTCTACACCGGCCTGGACAAGCAGCTCGATGCCGCCAAACTCAAAGAAGCCGGCATCGACCGGGTGGTCAGCAAGCCGGCCCCTTGTGAAGACCTGCAATCCATCATCCACGAAATGGTTGCTTCCGCATAGCATCCGCGGCCCTGTTTGCATGGCCAAACCCAGCGCCGACCCATCCACCGATAGACCCTTCGATCACTGTATCGGCGGACGGGTGTTCTTAGCGTTTATCCAAACCCTCCACTTCTGTTGGACGATGCGGATTGGTTCGACCGATCCAAGACTTGGTTTTATTGCTAGATTTGTTCATTTTCTTTCACGCCTTTATCCAGTTTTCTTCCACGCCGTGGCAGGCCACCCGGGTCTCGTCGGGCAGGGTGATCAGGGTCGGGATTTCGTGGCGGCAGCGTTCGCGGACATGGGGGCAGCGTGTGTGAAAGACGCAGCCGGCGGGCAGCCGGATGGGGGTCGGGACGTCTCCGGAGAGTTTGGTGTGGCTGAAGGCCCCCCCCAAACGCGGGATCGCGGACAGCAGCGCCCGGGTATAGGGATGACGGGGGGATGCAAAAAGGGTCGCGGCCGAGGCCAGTTCGCACAGGGCGCCCAGGTACATTACCGCCACGCGCTCCGAGATGTGCTCCACCACCGAGAGGTCGTGGCTGATGAAGAGGTAGGTCAGACCGCGTTGTTCCTGGAGGTCCATCATCAGGTTGAGGATCTGGGCCTGGATGGAGACATCCAAAGCCGCGATGGGCTCGTCAGCGACGATGAATTCGGGGTCCACGGCCAGGGCCCGGGCGATCGAGATGCGCTGGCGCTGGCCTCCGGAGAATTCATGGGGATAGCGGTTCTGCCAGTCGGGGTCGATGCCGACCTGTCCCATGACGGTGGCGACTTTGTCCTTCAGGGCCCGGGCGTCGATGGTCGGTTGGTGGAAGCGGATCGGCTCTTTGAGGATGTCCCCCACCACCATGCGCGGATTCAGGGAGGCATACGGGTCCTGAAAGACCATCTGCATGCGGGTCCGAAAAGGCTTGAGCTGGGATTCGGCCAGGTGGTCAATGCGCTGGTCACGGTAGTAGATCGCCCCGCTTTCAGGCGGATAGAGCCCCATGACGGTGCGGGCCAGGGTGGATTTGCCGCATCCCGACTCCCCCACCACGCTGACGGTTTCCCCCTCGCGGACATCGATGCTGATGTCGTTGACGGCGCGCACCACGGTTTTCTCCCGGTGGATGCGCCCGCCCTTTAATTTGAGCTGTTCCAGCCAGCCGCCGGTGATGTCGAAGTGTTTCACCAGGTTCCGGATGCTGACCAGGGCAGCGCTATCTTCGGTCGGACGGTTATTGTCTTCGGGCGGCGTCATCAGCTTGTCCTAATCCACCATGTGGCAGGCCACCCGGCGGGCGCTGACCTTGGCTTCCAGAGCCGGTCGTTGATCCCGGCAGACGGCCTGGGCAAGGTTACAGCGGTCGTTGAAGGGACATCCCGGGGGAATTCTGGCCAGGCCCGGCATGACCCCCGGAATCTGGTTGAGACGGCGGCTGCCGCCGGCCTTCTGCGGCAGGGCCCCCAGCAGCCCCCGGGTGTACGGATGCTGGGGCTGCTGAACGATAGCTTCGGTCGGTCCCAACTCCACGATGGTGCCGGCATACATCACGGCGATGCGCTGGGTCACCTGGGAGACCACCGCCAGGTCGTGGGTGATGAGCAGGAGTCCCATGTGCTCGGTGTGGCACAGCTCAAGGAGGAGATCCATGATTTCGGCCTGGATGGTCACATCCAGAGCCGTGGTGGGCTCGTCGGCGATGATCAGGGCCGGGTTGGTCAACAGGGAGATGGCAATTACGATGCGCTGCCGCATCCCGCCGGAGAACTCATGGGGGTACTGGGCCAGGCGCCGGCTCGGCGAGGGGATATAGACCTTGCGCAGTTTTTCCAGGCAGACGGCGGTCGCATCGCTGTCGGACATGCGGTTGTGGGCCTGAAGGGTTTCGCGCATCTGGGCCCCGACGGTGAGCACCGGGTTGAGGGTCATCATGGGGTCCTGGAAGATCATGCTGATGCGGTTGCCGCGGATGGTGCGCATCTCTTCGTC
>JASJED010000069.1 GCA_030065585.1 Desulfobacterales bacterium
GCGCCATCGTGATCCAGGATACCTTGAAGACCGAAAACCAGAAGCTGCCCGAGAGCCGTCGTATGGATCTTCGCATCGGCATCAACCTGGGCGATGTCATCTGCAAGGATGTTCGTATTTATGGCGACGGCGTGAACGTGGCCGCCCGCATCGAAAGCCTGACCGATCCAGGCGGCATTGAAATGGTATCGCGAGGATGGTTCAGTGGCGCCTTAGTTCATGGTTTTCAACGACACCAGTTCGAGCTGATCGGCGGAGTCCTCGGCGCGGTCCGAGACGCTGGCGATGCCATCCAGGCATCGGCGCAGGTGGACCTTGTGGCCATAGGACAATTCGGACGAAAAGATCTTCTTGGTGAGATCCCATTCCATGCGGTCCACTTTCGATTCGGCCAGACCCACCTCCTTGGCGTGCTGACGGGATACCTCCACCGGGCAAATACCGCGCAGGTAACAGAGAACGGCATGCTTCAGCGGCGCCCCGATCCCCAGGGAGACGCGAATAATATCCAGATAGGGCGGCCTTAGCTCCGGCGGGATGTCAGGGCGTTGGTTCAGGAATGCATCGCAGCATTTCTCGGCGGCATTCGCGACTCCGTCAATGCTTTCCACGAGTCGATAGATATCTTCCCGCAAGACCGGCATATAGGCTCCGGAATACAGCCGGTCCCGGATTTGATGCCGGATCATATCGGCGTCGGATTCGAGAGCATCGGTTTTGCGTGCCAGGTCTTTCGCTTGGGGGATCTCGTCTTCGAGATAGGCCTTCAGCGTATCGATGGCGGTTGTCAGGCAGGCCTCCACCTTGGCGACGTGCTGTTCGATCAGATCGATGACTTCTTTTTCCTTCTTGAATAGCATCATATTTCGCCCCTCGATTCAGCAAATATTGGACGGAACCAACCTTAGCACAGAGATCTGTCGGCAACAAGAGACCTGCTGTGTTGGGCGAAATATAGAATCGGCATCTATTTTAATTTCTAATCCAGTTCATCGCAGGGTCTATCGAAAAACACCACTGGTACGGCGAGAACCATGTTGCCCTCGTAAAAAGTCATGTTTTAGACGGTCTCGGAAAAAGTTCGAGATACGGCTTGCGAAGCCCGAGGAATGAAGCGTACTTAACGTACGCTGACTGACGAGGGCTGAAGCGTAACGCTGATATCGGACTTTTTACGAGACCGTCAACCATACAAGCGAAACCGGCCGGACAGCCTGGTCCACCATCATTCGGCATCATGGTACCGATTCCAAGCGCCAGCTCGAATAGGCTAATCATGCTCGTGGAAATGACCCTAATGGTCCCTGCATCGAGGGCGCCCGCCAATTGCGCTGATAGCCAAACTTAAATAATTGATATCGTTGCTATAAAAATTCATGCGCCCATTTGAAATCTTGGCTGGGTAAGGTTGATGGCCGCTGGCGTGTCATCACATGTGCCATCGCAATCCTTGATCCCTTTACGCACCGTGACGACTTGAACTGGCAGATTTGTCAAAAAAATGTTAGCAGATTGTTAAAAAAATGTTAGCGGTTTTAGATCCAAGTGATCTGCGGTCATGACGCAACCCGGCACCATCCACAGAACCCTGGTTGAGCTTTGTTTCCAGCGTTCACTGCTATGGCGGGCCATTGGGCGGCCCCATGCTTGTTTTGTCACCATGATGACCGCGCTCGAAAACCATCATCCGTAGCCACCAGCAAAGGAGGAAAGCTATGCGTAAAATCATTACGATGTTCGTCCTTGTGATCCTGGCCACCATGTGGGTCGGAGGGCCGGCAACGGCCGCCGCCCTCGAGGATAAACTGGTGATCGTAACGTCCTATCCCAAGGATCTCACCGGCGTTTTCAAAAAGGCCTTCGAGTCCAAATTTCCCGGTACGACGGTGGAAATTCTGCAGAAAAAGACCTCTGCCGGCGTCAAGTACATCCAGGAAACCGCCCAGGCGAATGCCTCCGATCTCATGTGGGCTTCCGCGCCGGATGCCTTCGAGGTTCTCAAGGCGGACGGCCTTCTGGCAGCCTACACGCCCAAAGCCACTGGAATTCCTGAAAAAATCGGGTCCTATCCGATCAACGACCCGGACGGCTACTACATTGGCTTCGCCGGGTCCGGGTACGGCATCATGTGGAATACCCGTTATCTGGACCGCAAAAAAATTCCGGTCCCCCGCGAGTGGGAAGATCTCAAGAAGCCGGTCTACCAAGGGCACGTGGGCATGTCGGCGCCCTCGCGCTCGGGGACGACCCATCTGACCGTCGAAACCGTGCTTCAGGGGGATGGATGGGACGAGGGTTGGGGCCTGTGGAAAGAGATGGCCGGCAACTTCAAGATGGTCACCGAGCGCAGCTTTGGGGTGCCCGAAGGGGTCAACAGCGGTGATTTCGGCGTCGGCATCGTGATCGATTTTTTCGGTTTTTCCTCTCAGGCCACGGGGTTTCCGGTGGATTTCGTCTACCCCACGGTAACCACCCTGGTGCCGGCCAACATCGCCGTTGTCAAGAATGCGCCGCATGCCAAGGCGGCCGAGGCGTTTATCGAATTCCTGCTTTCGGTGGAGGGCCAGGAACTGCTGCTGGATCCGGCGATTCGCAGACTGCCGGTCAATCCCGATACCTATGCCAAGGCCCCCAAGGATTTCCCCAATCCCTTCAAGGATCAGTCCATCGGCGCGGCGGTCAAGTTCGACGTCCAGCTTTCCAAAGACCGCTACAACATCGTCAACTCGCTGTTCGATGTCATGATCACTTACCGGCGCGAGGATCTGGTGGCCGCCATGGAGGCCATCCAGGCGGCCGAGGCGGCCCTGGAAGACAAGACCAACGCGGAAGCCCAAGGATTGATCGCCGAGGCCCGCCGTCTGGTGGTGGCCATGCCGATATCCGAGGCCGAGGCCAAAGACAACAACTACCCGGGCGTTTTTACCTCGGATGTCTACAAGAAACGCAAGAAGGCCGGCGTCAAGGTGCCGCCGCGGCAGGCCGAGGTGGAAGAGAAGTGGGATGCCTTTACCAAGAAGAATTACGCGGATGCCAAGGCCAAGGCGGAGAAGGCCTTGGCCATGCTGAAGTAGTGGCCATCCAGAAATGGCATCTTGCGACCCAGGCTGACGTTCTCGCGCTTTTGAAATCCTCGACCTAGCCGGGCTACGGCTGTGGGTTCGAAATCGCTGCGGTGTGTTTAAATCGACCTGAAGTCCTGACCCTAGGGCGGGAGCCTGAACCAAAATCGACCATTTCTGGATGGGCACATGTTACAGCGATTGTAACCGCTGTGCTTGAATCGCCCGGCCTGCGCCGTCCCGTGGCGCGGCCGGGTATCGGGCGTTTCCGACCATCGAATGCCGGGCCGCATCCGAGCCAATTGCCGGTTGACGGGAAAGGGGTAAGGCGCGTGGTTTTTTCCGAGTATCGCAAGCATCCGGGCCAAACGGCGCTCATGGCGCTGATTTTTTTGTTTCTGCTGCTATTCCTCATCATTCCGGTGGTCAAGGTGGTTTTCGTGGCCTTCATGGATGCCACGACCGGCGAGTTTACCCTGCTCAATTTCAAAGACTTCTTCAGCACCGCGCTGTTTCGCGAATCCTTCTGGAACTCGCTTTATGTCGGCGTGATGTCGGTTGTGGTGGCCTCCCTGTTTTCCATGCCCCTGGCCTATTTCACATCGCGGTTCGAGTTCAAGGGCGCCGTCATCATCCAGAGCCTGGGGATCATCCCCCTGATCATGCCTCCCTTCGTGGGGGCCGTCGCGATGATGATGCTCTTCGGCCGCAACGGCAGCATCAATCTGCTGCTCGACGACTGGTTCGGCATTACGATTCCTCTGATGGAAGGACTCAACGGGGTCATTTTCGTCGAGAGCCTGCACTATTTCCCCTTTATCCTGATCAATCTCTCCGCCGCGCTGCAGAATATCGATCGCTCCATGGAAGAGTCGGCGCAGAACCTCGGCTGCTCCGGCCTGCGGCTGTTTCGCCGCATCGTGCTGCCCCTGGCGATGCCCGGCTACATGGCCGGCGCCTCCCTGGTGTTCCTGAAAGTCTTCGACGATCTGGGAACGCCGCTCTTGCTCAACGTCAATAACATGCTGGCCCCCCAGGCCTACCTGCGCATCGCTTCCATAGGCATCAAGGACCCCATGGGATACGTGATTTCGGTCATTCTGGTGGTGATTGCCCTTTCATCCATGTGGATGGCCATGCGGATGTTGAAAGGCAAGGAGTATGCGACGGTTCAAAAAGGCGGCGGCGGCCTGGCCAAACGGCGCATGCGCCCCTGGGAGAAAACCATGGCCTGGGGGATCATCCTGGCCATCATGGCGCTTGTGCTGGCCCCGCATTTTGGACTGACCTTGCTGTCGCTGGGCACCATCTGGTCCTTCAGCGTGCTGCCGGATGCCTTCACCCTGAATCATTTCGCCGCCATTTTTGCCGAAACCCCCGAGTACATGACCAATACCGTTCTCTACTCGGCCCTGGCCGCGACCATCGATGTCGTTCTGGGCACGTCCATCGCCTATCTGGCCCTGCGCACCAAGATGTTCGGGCGTGAATGGCTCGACTATATCGCCATGTCGGCCGTGGCCATCCCGGGCCTGGTGATCGGGATCGGCTATCTGCGGACCTTCTACGGCTACCAGGTTCCCTGGTTGGAAAATCAGCCCATGGCGACCTGGTGGGTGGCCATCGTCCTGGCCCTCTCTGTCCGCCGGCTGCCGTACGCCTTGCGGGCCTGCACGGCCGCGCTCCAGCAGGTGAGCGTCTCTCTGGAAGAATCGGCCGAAAATCTGGGGGCCAGCAAACTGGCCTCCGTGCGCAAGATCGTGATCCCCCTGATGGGCGGCGGCATTCTGGCGGGATTCGTCACCAGTTTTGCGACGGCGGCCGTCGAACTGGGGATGACCCTCATGCTGGTGGCCGAAAATTCGGATGGCCCGCTGGCCTACGGCATCTATGTCTACATGCAGAGCGCGGCGGGCCGCGGCCCCGGCGCCGCCCTGGGGATGGTGGCCGTTTTGGTGGTCGGTCTGTGTACGCTCATTTCGCACATCGTTATCGACCGGCGTCAGAAGAAATACGGTCTGGAGCCGGCCACATGAATCAGAGGAATCGGTGAAGATGAATCAATCCCAACCACAGCAAGGCGTCGGATCGTCGCGCGGGGTGCGGCTGGAGGACATCAATCTCTCCTTTGGCAAGACCCACGTGCTCAAGGGGATCAACCTCGAGATCGAATCCGGTGAATTCTTCGCATTCCTGGGGCCTTCGGGCTGCGGCAAGACAACCCTGCTGCGGCTGATCGCCGGTTTCGAAGCGGCCCAATCCGGCAAGGTGATCATCGGGGAGCAGGAGGTTTCGCACCTGCCGCCCTGGAGGCGCGAACTCGGCATGGTGTTTCAGAGCTATGCGCTCTGGCCGCACATGACCGTCCGCAAGAACGTGGCCTTCGGCCTGGAGGAGCGCCGCCTACCACGCCGCGAGATCAACCGGCGGGTGGACCAGGCCCTGGATCTGGTGGGACTCCTGGCCCTGTCGGAGCGACGGCCGAACCAACTTTCGGGCGGGCAGCAGCAGCGGGTTGCACTGGCCCGCACCATCGTGATCGAGCCCAAGGTTCTACTGCTCGACGAGCCGCTTTCCAATCTGGATGCCAAGCTGCGGGTCCAGATGCGGCTGGAACTGCGTCAACTGCAGCGCAAGTTGTCCCTGACCACGATTTTCGTCACCCACGACCAGGAGGAGGCCAATACCACCTCCGATCGGATCGCCGTGATCAACGACGGCATCGTTCAGCAGATCGGAAGCCCGATCGAACTCTACGACAACCCCGCCAATCTTTTTGTGGCCAAGTTTCTCGGGGTTGCCAACGTGATCGATGGCGCGCTCGTCGAAGCAGACGGACAGGTGTATTTCCACTCATCCGACGCATCCGTAAAGGTGCCGATCAACGGCCAATCCGCGGGATCGGCCAGCATCGTCTTCCGCCCGCAGAACTTGACCATTCGGCGCCAAGCGGCCAAACCGCCAAATGGCGCCACGCGTCTGGAAGGCACGGTGGACCACAAAGAATTTCTGGGCAGCATTATCCGCTATCGTGTGAAAGTCGGTCGGCATTTCGTGCTGGTCGACAAAGCCCATCAGCGAGGCGCCGAGGCTTTGCCCGAAGGCGCCCCCGTAGCCATCTATCTGAACCCGGAACAGGTGATCAAGCTCGTGGAATGACCCGGCCCGCAGGGGCGTGGGCGGTGTCGATACAACCAACGGGAGGGCCCCATCGAACCGATGATGGTCATATTATTGCTGGCCGGCGCCTACGTCGGCTGGAATATCGGTGCCAACGACACCGCCAACTGCATCGGTACGACCGTCGGGGCCGGATTGCTGCCCTTTTCGCGGGCTGTCCTGATCGTGGCGCTATTCGCGATTCTGGGCGCCCTGTTGCAGGGGCAGCACGTCATGAAAACGATCGGCAAGGGGATCGTCTACCAGGAGCTCGATTTCCTGGCCGTTTGTGTCGCGCTGGTATGCTCGGGCATCTTCGTGACCCTGGCAACTTTCAAGCGCATCCCCACTTCGACTTCCCAGGCCATCGTCGGCGGCGTGGTTGGCATCGGTCTGGCCGTGAATGCCCCCATCAACACTACCAAATTCTGGACCATTGCCGGCAGCTGGGTCATCTGCCCCATGATGGTCATGGCCCTTGCCTATGCGCTTTCTAGGCTTATCGCTGTAATTCTCGCCAGAATCCAGGTGAGCATTCTGATTGTCCAGCAAGTCATGGGGGGGCTGGCGATCTTGTCCGGGTGCTATGTCGCCTATTCCATGGGGGCCAACAACGCCGGCAACGCCGTGGGCCCCATTTCCAGCCTGGGGCTGTTTCCACCCATTTGGCTGCTGGCGCTGGGTGGGGGCGCCATCGCGGCCGGCGCCATTACCTATGGCCGCAAAGTCGCCGACACCGTCGGAAAGGGCATAACCCCCCTGGATGTTCGCGGGGCCTTTGTGGCCCAGACCGCTTCCGCGGCCGGCATGCACCTTTTCTCCCTCTGGGGCATTCCCGTATCGACTTCCTCGGCGATCGTCGGCGCGGTCGTGGGGGTCGGGCTGGTTAAGGGCGCACGCACCATCAGTAAAAAAACGCTTATAACCATCCTGGTCGGGTGGGTGCTGACCCCCTGCCTGGCGGCCGTCACATCCTTTACGGTCTATCGACTGCTGGCGGCGGTTTTGTCCTGAAATGACGGCCACGAACAACTCGGGAAGAAGTGCGAAACTTTAAGCGGCCCCCAATTGAGGCTGAACCGCGACGCGGTCGCCGTCGGTAACCGGCCGGTTCAATAATCGGGGGAGGATGAGGGGCCGCAGCGGTTTGAGAAAAGGAAATGTCGTCCAGTTCGATTTTACTCATTTTGCTTTCGGCGGCGATACACGTCGGCTGGAATTTTCTGACCAAGTCGAGCGAGGATCCAGCTGTTTTCTCCCTGTTGAAAGGCATCACCATGGCATCCGTGGCGGTCGTCGGCCTTGCCGCCATGCCGCTGGGGGCCATACCGGCAGCACTATGGAAATATGTGCTGATCTCCGGCCTGTTTCACGGGGTCTACATCCTGGCCTTGAGCAAGGCCTACGAAAGCGGGGACATATCCTATGTTTATCCGATTGCCCGCTCCGCCCCGGCCTTGGTACCGGTGGCGGCGTTTGTGATCATTGGCGAAACCATTTCCCTGCGCGGCGGCATCGGAATCGCCATCGTGGTCCTTGGCATGCTGGCCCTCCAGTTCCGGGGCGACAGCCGGTCCGCGTTGCGCAATTTCAGCCGCGCGGTCGTCAAAAAGGACGCCATCTGGGCCTTTGTCACGCTGGGGGCCGTCGTGGCCTACTCGCTCGTGGACAAAGCGGCCATGGTTATACTTGCCGACGTGGACGCCATTGCACCGCCCCTGCGGGGTCCCTTTTTTTTCATGCTGCAGGTCATCTTCTGTTATTTGCTTTTCGGGGGGTATATGGCCACGACGCGCAAGCTCAACCTCAAAGCGGTCTGGGGCGCACAGTGGCGGCAAATCATTGTGGCGGCGGTGGGTGCGATGTCTTCCTACAGCCTTATTCTGCATGTCATGCAGACCAGCCCGGTAAGCTACATCGTCAGTCTGCGGCAATCAAGCGTGTTGCTGGCGGTCATCGTGGGGTGGCGCCAATTGAAAGAACCTTACGGTGGCCGCCGTCTTCTGACATCGGCGGTGATGCTCCTGGGGTTCTATCTGGTGAGCACGGCCGGCGGATAAGTTCGGTCGGCCTACATGGATTCATGTTCCGTCTGGTCTTCAACGAGGGCCCGCCAAACGGCGGACCGGTAAAACCATCATAAACCGCGTAAAATGAAAGGGGTGGATCATGAAACGTTTATGCATGTGGACCGTTTTAATGTTTATCGCGCTTTCCGCATCCAGCGCATTCGCCAAAGGCCGTCTGGTGGTGTATTGCTCCAACGAGCCGTTTGCCTGCCAGGCGGTGGCCGACGCCTTCGCCGAAAAATATGACGTCAAGGTTCAGATGA
Source organism: Desulfobacterales bacterium (assembly GCA_030065585.1). Taxonomy (GTDB): domain Bacteria; phylum Desulfobacterota; class Desulfobacteria; order Desulfobacterales; family UBA5852; genus JABZFP01. The sequence goes on from JASJED010000069.1 coordinate 8,554, forward strand.
CACGATCCGGTTCGGGCTCCACCTACGCCAAGATCCTGGCCGAGAAGGACAACCCCAAGGGGGACGTGTGGTATGCTGGCACGCTGGACCCCCACTCCCAGGCCGGCGTCAACGGTCTGCTGGAACCCTACGCGTCACCCATGCTCAAGGAGATCGGCGAGGAGTTCCGGAACCCGGCCACCAGCAAGCAGCACCACAGCGCCGGGGTGTATGCCGGCGTTTTGGGCTATTCGGTGAACGCCGACGTTCTCAAGGAAAAGAACCTTCCCATGCCGCGGTCCTGGGAGGACCTCACCAAACCCGAATACAAGGGCATGATTCAGGTGGCCAGTCCGCAGAGTTCGGGCACGGCCTATACGGTTCTGGCCACCATGGTGCAGCTCAAGGGTGAAGAAGACGCGTTCAAATACCTGGCCAAACTGCACCAGAACGTCAATCAGTACACCAAATCCGGCTCGGCGCCGGGCAAAGCCGCCGCCCGCGGCGAAACCATGATCGGCATCGGTTTTCTGCATGATCATGCGCTCCAGAAATCCAATGGATTTCCGCTGGAACTGGTGGTCCCCTCCGAGGGCACTGGTTATGAAATCGGGGGACTGAGCATCATCAAGGGCGCCCGCAATATGGACAACGCCAAGTTATTCGTCGACTTCATGCTGAGCGCCGAAGGCCAGGAGGTGCCCCAGCGCGTCAAGATGTTCCAGGTGCCCACCAATGTGAATGCCAAGGTGCCCAAGGAAGCCATCCGGCTCGATCAGGTCAAGCTCATCGACTACGATTTCGTCAAGTTCGGCTCCGAGGAAATGCGCTCGCATCTGATCGATCGCTGGGCCAAGGAGATAAAGCCTGTTGCACGGTAACGATCCGTGTCGGGATCGGTGGTTCGTTATGATCGAAGCCTTCCACCTAAAGAGGAGGCCACGGACAAGTTCTACCGATCGGGGATGATAAATCTATTGTTACTTTTCTTATGCGCATAAGAAAAGTAACCAAAAGAAGGCGCCTGTGCCCCGCTTAACCCTGGGCGTCGGCCAATCGAACGTTGAAGCGGCGCCTCATGCCGCCATGCGGTGTTGCCTCGTTTGCTCGGGTGCTCACAATCTTAAGATTGCTGCGCGCCTCGCTTCGCGGGGCGCCTTGCCTGACTGCATGATGCTTGCTTCACCGTCCGATTGACAGGCTCGGCGCGTGTCGGAACTCGCTTCGCTCAAACAAGCCGACACGCTTTAATCCGATCCTGCCGCCGATGCTCGGCGCGGGACAAAGGGGATGGAAGACAAACTCCAAACAGCGTTGCCAAGCCACCCTCGGGGGGCTAAACAATGCCTCTCGCACTGCGAGACGAGACACACGATGAAAATCCAGACCCAACGCCAGCCGGGAGAGGTTAGCCCCTGGGCCGTCTTCTCCTGGCTGCTGATGGCCATCACGGCCTATGGGCTGCTCCCGTGGACGGCCCTCGAATACGGCCTCGGTGATTTCACAGCCGAGGAGTGGGGTGATGCCTTGGGGTGGCAGCACGCGCGTCCGACCCTGGTTTTACCGATCCTGCTGACGGTGCTGACGCCTTTCGCCTGGATACGACTTTCCGGGAAGATCTCCGGGTGGCTTTGGGCGGTCGTTTCCGGGCTGGCCATCGGGGCTTTGTTTGTCGGTTTCACGATTACGGGGACGTCCATGGGGCTCGGGGCCGGTACCATCATCATGTCCCTGGCGGCCCTTCTGGCTATCGGCGCGGCCGAAATTGGTTTCCAGCGGGGCGATACCTTCATTGCCGGCGCCGTGATTTTCGTGGTCTTCATGGTGGCCGTCTTCATTTTCTTCCCGGTCTGGGAAATCTTCCGCAATGTGCTTGTCGACAAGACCGGTGCCTTCGAGCCTTTTCAGTTTTTCCGCATCATTACTTCCTTTGGCGTGGGGCGGGTCATCGGCAACACGCTTGTCCTGGCGTTCACGGTCGGCCTGGCCACGACCCTGTTCGGTCTCGTCTTTGCTCTGTATGCCGTGCGGGCGACAACACGGATCCGCTACCTGATCAGGGTTTTCTACATCCTGCCGATCATCACCCCGCCTTTCGTGGTGGGTATGTCCCTGATTTTGATTTTCGGACGGGCCGGCATGGTCAACGATGGGCTGATGTTCCTGTTGGGCCCCGCCGGCCTGTTGACGCCCGAGGGCAGCCCGGGGCTTTTTGAACGCTCCGGCTATATCTACGGCTTTCTGGGAATATTCCTGGCCCAGACCCTCTCCCTGACGCCCATCAGCTATATGGTCATCAGCGGTATGCTGGCCTCGATCAATCCCGCCATGGAAGAAGCTTCCCTGACCATGCGGGCCAGCCGCTGGGGCACCCTGATGAACGTGACGCTTCCGCTGATCCGGCCGGGCATCGCCAATGCTTTCCTGCTGGGAATGATCTCCTCGGCGGCGGATTTCGGCAATCCGCTGGTGCTCGGCGGCGAGTATGACGTGCTTTCGACCGAGATATACTTTTCGATCGCCGGCGCCCAGCTGGATTTTGCCAGGGCGGCCGCGCTGGGCATTATCCTCCTGCTGCTGTCCCTGTCCATTTTCTATATCCAGAAAAAGTGGATCGGCAAAAAATCCTATGTCACGGTGACCGGGGTGGAAACCGCGGGCAACGTCACCCCGCTGCCCAGAGGGCTGCAGCGCGGTTTGACCGTATTTATCGTTGTGTGGTTTCTTCTCGTGGGTCTGCTCTATTTCAGCATTTTCCTGGGCGGGTTCGTAAAACAGTGGGGGGCCGACTATACCCTGACCCTGTCCCATCACCTGGAACTGTGGTCCAAGGGCCTGGGTTCCGGCGCGTGGCCGTCCTTTCTGCATTCGCTCTCCTACGCGCTGCTCGCCGCCCCGCTGACCACCCTCGTGGGCGTGCTGATCGCCTACATCCTGACCCGCAGAAAATTTATCGGCCGGGGCATCATCGATTTCGGCACTGTCCTGATCTTCGCCATTCCCGGCACCGTCATCGGGGTGGCCTACATTCTGGCTTTCAACACGGCCCCCATCGAGTTGACCGGGACGGCCGTCATCCTGATCATCACCATGGCCATCCGGGCCATGCCGGTGGGCATCCGGGGCGGAATGTCCGCCCTGAGTCAGATATCGACGAATCTGGAGGAGGCCTCGCTGCTGCAGCGCGCGGGCAGCCTGCGCACCATTCGCTCCGTTCTTCTGCCGCTGCTGAAGTCGACGATCGTTTCGTCCATGGCCTACAGCTTCATTCGTGCCATGACCACGGTTTCGGCGGTCATCTTTCTCGCCACGGCCGGGACGGATGTGGCCACCACCTATATCCTCTCACGCGTTGAAAGCGGCGATACCGGGGTGGCCGTAGCCTACGGTTCGGTGCTGATCTTCACCATGCTGGTCTTCACGCTGCTGGTCCAGTTTTTCCTGGGACGTGCGCGGACGGACAAGCAGGTGAAAACCCAATGAGGCTTCCATGAGTGATCCATCCATCAAGATCGTGCTGAAAAATGTTTCCAAGCATTTTGGCAAGGTGCGGGCGCTGGACGCGGTGGACATTACGTTCGCACCGGGCACGCTGACGACCCTCCTGGGACCGTCGGGGTGCGGCAAGACGACGCTCCTGCGCCTGGTCTCGGGTCTGGAACCGGCATCTTCCGGTGAAATCTGGTTCGGTGACGACAACGTCACCCAGCTTTCGGCGACGCGCCGCGACGTGGGGATGGTGTTTCAGTCTTACGCCCTCTTTCCCCACATGACGGTGGCGCAGAATGTCGGTTATGGGCTGCGCGTGGTTAAAACGCCGCCGGATGAAATCCGCCGGCGCGTGCACGAAGTGCTGGAGATGGTGGCCATGGACGGCTTCCAGCGCCGTTACCCGGACGAGCTTTCCGGCGGCCAGCAACAGCGCGTGGCCGTCGCCCGCGCCATGGTCCTGCGGCCCAAGGTGCTGTTGTTCGACGAACCGCTGAGCAACATCGACAGCAAGCTGCGTCGCAGCATGCGCGACGATATCCGCCGCCTCCAGCAGGCCTCCGGGATTACTTCCATCTACGTCACCCATGACCAGGCCGAAGCACTGGCGGTTTCGGACGAAATCATCATCATGCGCAGCGGGGCCATCGAACAACAGGGGCCGCCCCAGGCCCTCTATCATCGTCCGGAAACGACTTTCGTGGCCAATTTTATCGGGGAGTCGAATGTCGTCGATGCCGAACTGAAGGGGGCCGGCGAGGATCGGCAAATCGTCTTTGGTGAGGCCGTGGTCGACGTGACCGCCGACATGCCGCTTACGAATCGAACCGGCCCGGTCAAACTCTCGCTCCGGCCTGAAGTACTTGAAATCAAGCCGATGGGCGACAGCGCCTCTTCCCAGGATCTTCGAGGCGTGGTCGTGCAAAGGGCCTATATGGGACCGGTCATCGAATATTCGATCAAAACGACGGTGGGCGAGTTATTCACCAGGGTGCCGGCCTATGCCGTGCAGTTCACGGAAAACGATGAAATCCGCGTCCACATACGGCCGGAAGATATTATTATCATTCCGGAGAACGACAGAGATCATGTTTGATGCGAGATCACAAATAATGGGTAGCCCGCAACCACGACATTCATCCGTTTAAATGAGTCGTATATTGCGAGTACTTTTCCCGGAGGCCCCTAAGATCTTCGTCGGAATCGGCATCTAAATGAATAAAAGGATCGTCCACGCGGATGTCGATCGCCTGATCTTCGAAGACACGCAGAAACCCGCGCATCCCGTCTGGTCCATCGTAGGTCAAGATTCGATCCATCAGTCCCGCGTTGATCAGCGGCGGATGGCCGCGTCTTGATTGGAATCGGGGATGACAGACCGGCGGTTTGAGATGCACATAGAACCCATCCACCAACTGCCGCACCGTGGCAGGCCGCACGAGCGGTATATCCACTGGTAGTAAAAAAAAGGCGTCAACAGGGTCTTTCAAGGCGGCGATGCCCGCCTGAATCGAAGAAAACATGCCATCCCGATAGCGCTCATTGGTCACATGGCGCGATACCGCCGCTTGAACCACTGGAAGCAACTCTTGCGCGCGGTGTCCCATTACGGTAACGATGTCTTCGATACCGGCCTGGCGAAACAGCCCGATGGCATGCTCCAGGAAGGTTTGTCCGCCGACCCGCAAAAGCGGTTTGAACCCCTCCATACGGGAAGAAAGCCCTGCGGCCAAAATAAGCGCGCTTATTCGGCGTTCAGCCACGGTTCTTCCGACCGGCACGGTGCTGGATCAACTGGGCCACGACACTTACACCGATTTCAGCGGGGGTTTCGGCTTCGATCGGAAGCCCTATCGGACAAAACACCTGATCCAGGGCGCTTGGCTCAAAGCCTTCTTCGATCAGGTCCTTGAAAATATGTTCTTTCTTCCGGCGACTCCCGATCATGCCGATATACCCGGCTCCGGTGCGTAGCGCCTGGGCCAGAACCTCTTTGTCGAAACGGTGCCCGCGGGTCACGATGACGATATAACTGCCGGCCGTAATCCCGGATCCGTCAAATACGTTGCGGAATCCCGGACAGATGCGGATCTCTTCTGCTTCCGGAAATCGTGCCGGGTTGGCAAATTCGGGCCGGTCGTCAAATACCCACAGGCGAAACCCCACCTGCCTGGCCAGGGCCGCAATCTCTTGGGCCACGTGGCCGGCCCCCACGAGATAGATTGTGTCCGGCGGCCGGATGGACTCGATAACGTAAGACGGGCCACTTGTTTCGACCAAAGCGGTTGGGCTGGAATCAAAATGGCTCCCGGTGAGCGTCTTTTGCATTTCGCTTCCCGGCTGAAACGAACCGACGGTCTGATTGCTGGCCGTCAGCACGGCCCGCGCCACCCGGCAGCGAGCGCCGTCGCCGGCGATGCTGCCGATCCAGAAAAAGGGCCGCGACATTTTCAGCTCTTCACAGGCGGCGGCATATGTTTCAATGTTAATATTGTTAACGGGCACATGCTCGACCAGCACTGTGATCCGTCCTCCGCAGACCAGATCCATCGCATCGGCATGACCATCCTGGCTGAGATCATAGGCGGCCATTACGGCCCCCCGGGTTTCAAAGAGATGGCGCGCAGTGCGAATCACATCGGCTTCGACGGCACCACCCCCGATCGTTCCAGAAATGCGGCCGTCCGTGTAGACGAGCATCTTTGAGCCTGCCGTGCGGGGCGTCGAACCACTGTCGCTGATGATCGTCGCCACGACGAGTTCCTGTCCGTCGACGAGGACCTGATAAATTTCCTGCAATATTTCAGACATGGATTAACTCCCAAATCCACAGGCCGGGAAGTGACAATCGTCGCATCCCAGACACATGCCGCCGTGGCCCAGGGAGGTGATATCTTTGCGTGTAATGCGCTCGCCGGCCAGGATGCGGGGGACCATCAGATCGAAGATGCTGGCCTCATGATACATGACGCACCCCGGCAGCCCGATGATGGGGATATCCTTCAGATAGGCCAGCATGAACATGGCGCCTGGAAGGACCGGGGCACCGTAGCTGACCACCTCGGCGCCGGTGGCCTGTATGCTGCCCGGTGTCAGGTCATCGGGATCCACCGACATGCCCCCGGTGATCATTACGATTTCGGCGCCCTCCCGAATCAGGGACTCAATGGCCGCGACGGTCATCTCCTTGTCATCGGGTACCAAAATCTGCCGAAGAACACGGCTGCCGAGCGCCGCGATCTTTTTTTGAACGACCGGTCCGAATTGGTCCTCAATCCTGCCGTGATAGACCTCGCTTCCTGTGGTTATGATCCCAAATGTTTTCTGCTGCAAAGCCTTAACGGCAACTACGGGCTCCTCTGGTGCGCAGAGATTCTCCGCCACTTGAAGAGCGGCGTCCTCGATGGTCAGCGGAATGATGCGGGTTCCAGCCACGACTTGGCCCTCCCGCACCAAGCGGTCGGTATGCCGGGTGGCCATCATGATATCGGCCATGGCATTGATCGCGTTCAGCCGGTCGACATCGATCTTGAGGAGTCCGTCGTGCGATGCGATCAGGTTGACCCGGCCTTCCGATGGGGTGCTCAGCGCAATACCATGTCCGGCGGCGGCGGTTGCCAGGCGCCGGGCGGCATCGTCTTCATGCACCCAGCCCGGCCCGAGATCCAGGACGGCGATATTCTCCTTGCCAAGATCCCGCAGCCGGTTGACGTCTTCTGCCTGGATGACGTGCCCCCGCTTAAAAGCCGGGCCCTTGAACCGGCCCGGCACGATCTCCGTAACGTCGTGGCCCAAGACCATTCCAACGGCTTTGGCGACGGGTATCAGCTTCACGGTTTTTCTTCTATCCCTTGATCAATAATTCTCTTCGGAAGGGAAGCTCTCTTAGCCTCACCCCCGTGGCTTTGAATATGGCATTGGCGATAGCCGGCGCCACAGAGGGCAAAACAGGCTCACCGACCCCCCCGGGTTTGAGGTCGTTTTGGGCGATGTGCACTTCGATTTCCGGTACTTCCGACATGGTTAAAAGAGGATAATCGCCATAATTGGCGGTCTTCACGCCGCCGTTTTCAAATCGAACCCTTTCATGAAACGCGGTGCTCATTCCCATGATAACACCACCATCGGCCTGGGCCCGGATCGCATCCGGGTAAACGGCCGTGCCGCAATCTAGGGCGCAGACCACCTTGTGAACGGTGACCGCCCCATTTGTTTCCACCGACACCTCGGCCATATGCGCCGCAAATGATCCGAAACAAGCATTGACGGCAACCCCTCTTGCCCGGCCATTGGGCACCGGACGGTTCCAGCCGCCCTTTTCAGCCAGCAGTGACAGAATATTGTAGGGTCGGGATCCTTTTTCCATGTGCGCCAGACGGAATTGGACCGGGTCCTGTCCGGCCGCATGGGCCAGTTCATCCATGAAAGATTCGACGGCGAGCGCATTAACCGAGAACCCCACCGACCGCCAGAACCCCACGGGTATGGGCAGGTTCACCATGACATAGTCCACCCGATGGTTCGGGATCGAATAGGGCATATCCGAGATGCCGGAAACGGCATCCGGACACACGCCGTCCTTAACCATTTTGGGCATCACCCTGGCCCAAACGGATGGCGCGGCAACCTTATGTGACCAGGCGACCAGCCTTCCGTCCTTATCCAATCCGGCCTTTATGCGGCTCTGGCTTGCCGGACGGAAATAGTCGTTGGCAAAATCATCTTCACGGGTATAGATGACTTTGACCGGGCGTTCCAACGCCTTGGACAGCAATACCGCATCCGTCACATGAGAGGCCTCTCCCCGCAGGCCGAATCCCCCGCCTGCCGGCAGGATATTCACTTCCACCTTTTCAACGGGAAGGCCGGTCAGCTCGGCCGCAACCATCTGGAATGTGGTGGGGCCTTGGGTGGGCGCCCAGATCCTGCACTGATCCTTTTCCACGGATGCGGTGCAGTTGATGGGCTCCACCTGGGCATGGGAGATGTAATGAATCTTATAGGACTGCTCAAGTGTGGTTGCCGCTTTTCGTAGCGCCGTTGTCGCATCCCCTTCGTTCTTAGCGGCCGCACCCGGCTTTTCAAGATGTTCTTTAAACGATGCATCGACGGTGTCATCATTCAGGTCTGGGTGGGATCCCTTGGACCACTTGACGTTGAGGGCCTCCCGGCCCTGTATGGCGGCATAGGTCGTCTCCGCACACACCGCGATCCGGTTTTCAAGCGGGACGACTTTGATCACCCCTTTGATCGCCATGGCCGCTTTAGCGTCATAGGATTGAGGCGACGCACCGTAATAAGGCGCACGGGCCACCACGGCGATGCACATGCCGGGCACGGTGAAATCGATGCCGTAGACGGTTTTGCCCATCACTTTGTCCGGGATATCCAAGCGCTCCTTGGGGGTGCCGATGATGCGATAATCTCTGGCTTGTTTGAGAGGCGGATTTAGAGGGACCGGTAATTTTTGGGCCGTCGCGACCAACTTGCCATAGCTCAGGCGACGGCCATCCGAATGAACCACCTGGCCGTTTTCCGTGGTAAATCTGCCGGCCGTGAGCCCCCACTGTTGGGCAGCCGCCTCAACCAGCATCTGCCGTGCTGCCGCCCCCACCGTCCGCAGCAGATCCCACCGGTGCCGGATACTGGTACTGCCGCCTGTAAACTGTGAATGCCATAATGGGTCTTTAAACGCTTCTCCCGCAGGCGCAGCCTTCACCCGGATCAATTCCCAGTCCGCATCCAGTTCGTCGGCAATCACCATGGGAATACCCGTGTGGGTGCCCTGGCCGAGATTGGTCTGGCCTACCCAGATGGTGATCGTATCATCCGCCCCAATCTCCAGAAACGCATGGGGTTTGAACGGGAGTTGCGAAGCGGCTTTTGCCGGAGAAGCATTAAACATTCTCAAGGGACTTGAAAATGCGGTTACGGCAATGACCAGGCTGCTTTGCTTTAAAAAGGTTCGACGCGTGATTTCTGATTTCATGATCGATCCCCCCCCCTTATTTGGGCGCTATTTCTGCGGCCATCTGGATCGCTTGCTTGATCCGCGGGTGCGTGCCGCAGCGACAAATCACATCATCCAAAGCGTCATTGATCTGGTCTTCGGACGGGTTCGGCTGGCGCGATAGAAAATCCACGGTCTGGAGCATGATCCCCGGCTGGCAATACCCGCATTGCGGTACCTGTTTCTCGATCCAGGCCACCTTCACGGGATGATCTGCGGGCAAGCCCTCGACGGTGGTGATGTCGCTTTGCTGGACTTCTTCCACCGAAATGGTGCAGGCGCGCACCGCCTCACCATCGATCAAAACGGTGCAGACTCCGCACTCCGCAATACCGCACGCGTACTTGACGCTGGTGATCCCGAGGTTGTCCCGCAGCACCCACAACAAAGGGGTTTCCGCGCCTACATCGACCTGCTTTTTTTGGCCGTTAACGGTTAAGGAAATCATATAGCCTCCTTGATTGGGGTTCGCAAATTGTCAAAACCATATTAAAGAGGGGTCGGGCCGACGCTCAAGGCCGACCCGCAGAATGGCTGCTCACTTTAATCGGTCGAAATCGATGCTAAGGGTTGGCACTCAATCGGCAGA
>JASJED010000310.1 GCA_030065585.1 Desulfobacterales bacterium
TCTCAAAAAAATCTAAGTGCCCCTGGCGGTGTTGTGAACCGGCTCAAAATGCTCACATACTATGTGTATGCTCCGCTTTCTCGCCGATTCACGCCTTGCCAGGAACCCTAATCTTTATTTTGAGATAGATTCTAGCAATTCCAGCAAATTCACAAGATACCGCATCGACATCATAGGCATCAAAATCATCGCTCGTTAGAAGGGCAACGGGAACTTTTCCTACTGATTTTAGAGAGATACGATTGGAAAATTTCCGGGTTGGACCAGCGCAGCGGCCGATGGGTCGGCGTCGATCCGCCGGCCTCGTTTCAAGCGGCGGCCGGCGGTGGACTGCCTGTCCCCGGGATGTGTGTTGGTAGGCTCGGGCGGAAGTCATGCAGGTTGCCGGCCGACGACGGGATCAAAACGGCGGTTTGGTCGACCGGCTCAATTTAGGCTTCAGGCCGGCCGGGGTGTCGCCCGGCGTTCCTCCACCCATTGGACCTTGGCCTCGGCGTCGGATTCCAGGTCCTCGACCGTTTGGCTCAGCAGGTCATTGCTCATCGCAAAGCCTGCGCTGTAGGTAAATACGGCACCCGGCTTCCCCGGAATGTAAAAGATAAGGTTCTTGTCCAGCTTCTTGATTTCCATGCAATCACCTCCCTTCCTGAAAGGATTTCAGGGACAGACAACCCGGTCTTGAATCAAGCCCATTAGAGCGCTTCCTGCATTTGACCGGTTCCCTCGGTCGGATCAAGGGCCAGCAGGGCGGATGATGACAGGGTCCGGTAGCAGTTCAGCAGGCGATCACCGATAATGCTCGCTATGCGTTCCATGAAGATGAGCCCGTTGTGCGGATCGCTTTGGATAATCCGACGCACGTGCGCTTTTTCGAGCCGCATCAGCGAAGTCGGCGCAGCACAGACGGCGGACGCCGAGTAATGCGGTCGATCGATCAGGCTGGACCAGCCAAAGCATTCACCAGCGTGGTTGATGGCAAAAACCGTGCGCCCTTCCCGGCCGATGCGCAGTTTAACGTGTCCTTTGACCAGGATATAAAAATAGCAGGTTTCATCGCCTTCCCGGAAAATCACTTCGCCGGCCGCACAGGCAATTTTTTCAACGTTCGCCATGATATCCTTTACGAATCCATGGGCCATGCCGGAAAAAAAATCTGATTGTTTGAAGTACATGGACACCTCCTTTCTGAATGAAGCGGTCAGGTCACGGCGGGGTGTTTCCTCAGGAGCTTGGCCCCTGCCTGTTCCGCCACGTCCGGTTTGCACGGAGCGTGTGCGAACCCTGACCGGAGCGCCTTGCCGGGCCCACAGATTCGTCAGTGTGAGGTGACGCCAGAGGAGGAAAAAGGACTATCGAAAAGCAGATAGCAGGTGGTGAGGATGAACCAATCGTTGCGATTGCGAAAGGACTTTGATCGCGACAAGCGAAATTAGTTTGTTAACCAATGACAATCTGAATGAAATATTGATGTATTTTGGCCCGTTAGACGCCATCCATACACGTAGATTAAGCTGTGACCGCATGATGTCAAGCCGCCGGAACCGTGACCCGATACCCCTACGCGAACAAAACGGCCGCCGGCAAGAAAAATCTCGGCCGGCAGCCTCCAAGTTATTCTTTCAACGAGTATTTTTGCTCAAGGGCAAATGTTTCGGGTAGCTGTACAAGTTTGGTAAACTCATCAAAGGTAGCCATGTTTGCTTCATAATCCTTGGTCGTCCCCTTGGCTTTCAACTCTACTAAAACATTTTTAATTGCCCGTGCCGCAGCAAAAATGGAAGAGAGCACAAACCCAACAAATTGATATCCCAACTCCTCAAAGTCATCAAGGGATAAAACCGGGGTCAAACCACCTTCGATCATATTAGCGATCAGGGGCCCCTCAACACTTTTCCGGATTATTTTTAGCTCTTCCTTGTTTTGCGGCGCCTCAACGAAAATGACATCCGCGCCCAGCTCGCGGTATCGATTGGCGCGTAAAATGGCTTCATCAAGATTGACCGGACCACGCGCGTCAGTCCGTGCAATTATCAAGAACGATTCAGGATCTGTTCGCATTTCCAATGCGGCCAATAGTTTTTGTTCATACTCTTCCATCGGGATCACTTTTTTCCCCACCATATGACCACATCTTTTGGGCCACAATTGATCCTCAATAATCATCCCCTGTACGCCAGCATTTTCAAGGGCTTTAACAGTGCGAATGACATTGATGGGTCCTCCGTAACCAGTATCCGCGTCGCAAATGACGGGAATATTTACGGCCTGTGCAATATATTGGGCGGTGCGCACCACTTCGGTTTGGGTCAACAGGCCAAAATCCGGCAGGGCCAATAGGGAAGCCGACGTGGCATAACCCGATACAATTACAGCTTCAAATCCTTCAAGTTCAGCAATACGCGCCGATAAGGCATCAAAAGCCCCGGGCACTAAAATTGGTTTGGCTGTAGCCGATAAATCTTTTAATTTCTTCCTGTTTTCTTTTCCATTTTCCATACAAAACCCCTTAATTTAATATTTGCATTATTAGAAGGTATCTCAAAATAAGGATTAGGGTTCCTGGCAAGGCGTGAATCGGCGAGAAAGCGGAGCATACACAAAGTATGTGAGCATTTTGAGTTGGTTCAGAACACCGCCAGGGGCACTTAGATTTTTTTGAGATAGGTTCTAGACAAAGTATCTTGGCTCGTCGTTTTATGCATCTTGAACGCCCGTGGCGATAAAGAATTTATTTTTTTCAATGAATAGCGCTTTTGTTCACTCACTTTGGTCCTCTGATCGCTGGCGTTCTAAATAATTGTTGATGTCTTCGGGGATCAGGAGCCTTTTCAAGGCCCATCTCACTATTCTGGGCTTATCTTCAAGGTACTCAACGAGAAAAACCTCTTTTCGCATATAGGCGACCTGATTGGCGTATACGTACGCAAGATCTTCGTTATATTTTTTCAAAGGAAGCAGATAGGCAAAATAGCCAATCATGGGTATAAGTGAAACTAAGAGAACGGGCAAAGAGTGAATTTTTCTCTTTTCCTTGTCCCGCTTAAACTCAAAATAGATTCGATTACCCACTACCCAAAGAACCCGTGAAATCGTCCCCAAGGGCAACGGAATAATATCGAATGCGAAAACGGCACCAATGGACATGTGGGCTCCAAGATTGAAGAGAATATACCTTGATTGGTTGATGGATGTAGACAAGTTTACTTTGATTAAGGATCCCCTTTCTGGAGATAGGCCCCCATCCCTTATCAATCTATTGATACATAGCTCGATGTCCTTCTTCTTTGTAAAACGATCTTGGGCCCTTGAAAATTTTCTTTTGAACATCATCATTTTAATCAGATTGCGATATTATCTTGCTTCTCGAAGGATAAAATAAATCCTGAGAGCAAAAGCGTTGCAGCCAAAATTGATGCCATCCATGGTGGTGATGCCGGCGTTTTAAATTAAACATATAGAGTGGCGTAAAGCTTACCTGAACAAACAATAATTCGATATTTTCACCGGTTTCATATTAACCCCAGCTTCATCGCGATAGAGAATCCGATTTTCTCAAACCACTTTAACCGCCAGTAAGAACCAGCGTTTACAATCCTTTGAGATGTTTCAACAAAATCTAAAGTGTATTTTTTCATATTCGAATAGTAATTAGGCTCTCTTCGTTGAGTAAAAAGAGGGCCCGAAAAAAGATGCATTAAATCGTTCAGAGCAATTATCCCACCTTTTTTCTTTTCTTCGAATCCATCCCAATTTCTTAGATGTTCTTCCGACCGGAAGAAGTTCATGGTACTTCAATAATAATGTGAAATAACTTATTCAAATAACTGGCTTCTGGCATAGCTACACCTCCATAAGCTGCTTAAAGGGCTGTGATTGAGGGTATGATGATTAACTGCCGATAACCGTTCTCAGTGCTCCATCACTCAACATTACATCAGGGACAACGCCAAGTGTGATAATTTGCTGCAAGACAGGAATTTAGAATGAATGTGTAGAATCAGGCACCAGTCTAAAGCGTTCTGCTTGGTTATTATCAGGACTATTTCGAAATGGGGGATGATTATGCCTTAGATATGCAAATACCAATTGCTTACCAAAATAGATTCCAATTTGTCAATATTATTTGCTGGTAAGGGTTGATACGGCGGCCTGCATTCTATCTTTCATTCCATGATGCTAACATTAACTGGTTAGGCATCATGTACCCAGTCGTGAAGCTTGTTATCATGGGGCAATAGATACAAACTTAATGATCATATCCATAGAGGCTTTCGGACAACTCAAATTAAAGATATCTCCAGGAAACCAACTAGGCCCAGAATTAAGGTTTGATTGAGATAATCCGTCCTCTTGAGTGCTGTATTCGTATGCGATTACTGTCTCAAATCCATAAATAGGCCGATAATGCGACTAGTTGGAGCTGCAAGTGTTGTCATACAAAACACCATGTGTGAAATAATAGCCGTCATCATTTTTTTTTAGCAAACTTATTCTTCATGCAACAGAAACTGTAACCATGGCACCAGAGATACCAACTTATTTCGCCACACCTGATTACTATTCTCCCGATACCAAAAATATTTTGCCACCCAGGCGTCGAGGTCGCCGTCGCCGTCCAAATCGCCCAGCGCCACTGATTTTCTATAGTTGTTTCCCAACGTCATAGATTCGCTGTAGCGGTTTCCCAGCGTTTGACCGCTATCTGTAAATACCCCCCTGCCGTCATTGTGCCACACGTGGTCTGGGCTAGGGTATACACCTGGAAAGGAGGGTAAATCCGCGATTGAAAAATTTGCTACCCAGGCGTCAAGGTCGCCATCGCCATCCACATCGCCAAGCACCACTGAATAACTGTGCCTGTTTCCCAGATCCTGACCACTATCGCTGAAGACACCCCTGCCGTCGTTAAGATACACCACGTCATCATATGTCCGTATCGGAGATCCTGTCCTGTCGAACCAGGTGCCCTCTGCCACCCAGGCGTCGAGGTCGCCGTCGCCGTCCAAATCGCCTAATGCCACTGAATGTGATTGACTGCGCCCCAGATACTGACCGCTGTGGATGAAGACACCACTGCCATCGTTAAGCCACACAAGGTTTGCACAATCAATGTTTGCCACAAAGGCGTCGAGGTCGCCATCGCCGTCCACATCGCCCAATGCCACTGAACGTGATTCGCATTCCCCCAAACGCTGACCGCTGTCGGTGAAGACACCACTGCCGTCATTAAGCCATACTAGGTTATTCTGGCCGGGATAGGCACCGTTTGCCACCCAGGCATCCAAGTCGCCGTCGCCGTCCACATCCCCCAGTGCTACTGAATAGCTCATGCCGCCACCCAGAACCTGACCGCAATCGGAAAAATTACCCCTGCCGTCGTTGAGCCACAAGCGGTTTGCCTCGCCTCCAAAGAAACCATTTGCCACCCAGGCATCCAAGTCGCCGTCATCGTCCACATCCCCCAGTGCTACTGAATTGCTGCTTTGGCCACTCCCTAAATCCTGACCACTATCGGAGAATTCACCCCTGCCGTCGTTCAACCACAACCGGTTCGCCGCCCAAGCATCCAAGTCGCCGTCGCTGTCCACATCCCCCAGTGCTACTGATAGGGGATAAGGCGATTCTGATGATTGCCAGTAAGATTCAAAAATAGTCCGTCCATGGCTGAAATTTGGAAAGACAAGAGTCCCGGAAACTGTCCACCCAATGAAGATGGTTATGTAGAGAAGAAAACCACGGCATGCTCGGCCTATGTGGGTATTTTTTTTCATTAAAGCCGCCCCCGAGTCTCTGTTTATTTGTTAATTCGGATGATAGGACCTAAAAGCGCACTAACATTCAACCCCTAAAAGGCGTTTATGCTTATTCCGAAATCATGCCAGCTATCCACAAATAACTATCTTAACTATATTCTCTATAGCAACTTAGTCGGCTAAAAGGTGCGAGGTAGCTTGCCGTAAAGGCTGGTAATTGAAGCAAGCTATATAAAATATTGGCAGAGTCTCAATCATATTGTCAAATATTTTTCGTTGAGCGTGTAACATGTATGTCAAAATTGATAATAGGAATGCAGATACATTGAGATAATCAACGAAACGGGTTCCTGTCAATTCCTGTGATTTCCGAACCAAACCTGCCAATGGAATTCCGGCTACGGCTCAAAACTCCTTCTGGTAAATATAGACAACACAAAGTTGGCGATGTGCTAAAATTGAGAATAGATAGAGCTATACATAACGCCCATAATTTTGGACCGAAGTGGATGGTGATTCGCTTGCATATGCAAAAGAAGTGACAGCAGCTGTTAGCGCTTGTTTTCTGTGTTGGTTATCCACAGATGTCATATTCGATTACATTCGGGCCTCAATTCGACCCGAAGCTCAAGTTCGATCTATTTGTATTTAATTGTCTCTAAAAACCAGAGAGAAACGGATGCTTCAGAAACTACTTCCGAACTTGTTCAACGCTATATTTTTATCATTAATGTACTGTTTCTACGGAAAAAACTCCTCTAACTTTCCCGAACTATCTTTCTGTGGCTGAATATCGCTAATCTTCTTGGATTGATGATTGCCAATTCGGATCTGATTGGACTTGACGTTGACTGCCTGAGTAGACTCGGATTACAGATTATGAAATGCCCGGCGGTTGCAAGACAATATTGCCGAAGAAGTCTTTCTTCAGGAATTTGGTCTG
>JASJED010000311.1 GCA_030065585.1 Desulfobacterales bacterium
CGATGACGGATGAAATGCTGCAGCAGTTCTTTGAGGTTCAGCAATTCCGGGCGATTGTCGACGATCGCCAGGAAAATGATGCCGAAACTACTCGACATGCGGGTATGTTTGTAGAGCTGATTGATCACCACATCGGCGAACTGGTCGCGTTTCAGCCCGATGGCGATCCGCATCCCGTCCTTGTCGGATTCGTCGCGCACATAGCGGATACCGTCGATCTGCTTGTGCCGTACCAGTTCGGCGATTTTCTCCACCAGCCGGGCTTTGTTGACCTGGTAGGGCAGTTCGGTCACCACAATGGTTTCATCCTGGCTGCGCTTGTCCTGCTCCACTTCGACGCGGGCGCGCACGCGCACGATCCCCCGCCCGCTCTGGTAAGCCTCGCGAATTCCCAGGGTACCGTAAATAATCCCGCCGGTGGGAAAGTCCGGCCCCGGAATGATCTGGATCAATTCGTCCAGTCCCAGGTCGGGATCGTCGATCAGAGCGATGGTGCCGTCGATGATTTCCCCCAGGTTGTGGGGCGGGATGTTGGTGGCCATGCCCACGGCGATCCCGGCCGAGCCGTTGACCAGCAGGCTGGGTATGCGGGCCGGTAATACGGCCGGTTCGGTGAGGGTCCCATCGTAGTTCTCGATAAAATCGACGGTTTCCTTGTCCAGATCCTCGAGCATCTGGTGGGCGATCTTCATCATGCGCACTTCGGTATAACGCATGGCCGCCGGCGGGTCACCGTCGATCGAACCGAAGTTGCCCTGGCCGTCCACCAGGGGATAGCGCATGGAAAAATCCTGGGCCAGACGGACGATGGTGTCGTAAACCGCCGTATCCCCGTGGGGGTGATATTTACCGATGACGTCACCGACCACGCGGGCGGATTTTTTGTAGGCCTTGTTCCAGTCGTTCTTGAGCTCGCGCATGGCGTAGAGCACCCGGCGGTGGACCGGCTTCAGGCCGTCGCGCACGTCCGGCAGCGCCCGTCCGATGATCACGCTCATGGCATAGTCCAGATAGGACTTCTTCATTTCGCGTTCGATACTGACCGCGGGCTGATTTTCGTTGTTCATGGTCGTTCCCTGTGGTTCCAAGCTTTAGTTTCAGATGGTCAATGGTTCGCGAAGCGCGCCCCCTTCGTGGGCGCCTTTCCCGGCAGGTCCCTCCTCAGCCTTCGGGGGCGATGCTGGCCTGATAATGATGTTGATAGATGTCGGCCAGGGTCAAAAAGGCCGTCACGACCAGCGGGCCGTAGATAATGCCGAGAATCCCGAATAGTTTGAGCCCCCCGATGATGGACAAAAACACCAGCATGGTGTGCATCTGCACCCTTTTTCCCACGATGCGCGGTTTGAACAAATATTCGATCGACAGCGTGATCACAATATAAAAAACGATAAACCCAATGCCGGTGCCGAAGCGGCCCATCAGAAAGAGGATGACCGTGGCGGGCAGGAATACGACCCCGATGCCGACGATGGGCAGAAAGGCCAGCAGCCCCATGATGACGCCCCAGAGCATGGGCGACTGCAGTCCCGCCAGCGCAAAGACGCCCCCGCCCAGAACGCCCTGAATAATGGCACTGACCCCATTGCCGATCAAAATGGCCCCGGCCATGTCCTGGAATCTGGCAACCAGGCGTTCTTCCTGTACCTTGGGCAGCGGGGAAACGTCGAAAATAAACGATAGCAAACGCTGGCCGTCCAGAAAAAGATAATAACACACTAGCAGCATGAAAAAGAAATTAACGATGAATATCAATATATTCGACGTTATTGTCTGGGTCTGTTCAAAAAGGAACAGCCCGACGTTTTTGCCGAGCTCCGAAAACGCGCCCTGGAACTGGCCAACACTGACTTTGAAGCCGAAAGGCGCCAGAAGAGCATTGACACGATCCAGGACATGACTGCCTTCGACCAGTCGCTGGAGTTGATCGCTGATCTCGGCGGTGCGCCCCATGGTGTAGAGGTCGAAGGCTTCCTGCGCCAGGATCCCGACAAACAGGATGATGGGGACAAAGACCACCAGGAAGATAACGGCACAGGTCCCCAGGGATGACAGCCAGGGTACGCTGCGGCGGTTGATCCGCTTAAAAAGCGGGTTGAAAAGCCCGGTCACGACACAGGCCATGATCAGCGGGGAGCCGAACGGCCAGAAAAGCCAGGCGATCAGGGCGATGGACAGCAGGAAATAGGCCAGAAAGACCCACAGGGTAATATCACTGGAACGGGCGCCTCGCATGCCTTCAGTCATCCTGGTCGGGGCCTGTTAAGGGCGGCGATGCGATATCCGTCATTCGTGGGCCTCGCCGCGGCGGGGTGTCCCGGGCCGCAGGGCGGCGCGAAAAAGAACCACGACGCGCCTGCCCGGGCATCCGTAGGTCGGCGTTGCGTCGTGGTCGCTTGGATATCTGAATTTAAACCGTTGAATTTATTTACTGATCAAGCCGCCGAGAAAAAACAGCAGGATGGTCAAAAAGATGGCCACGGCCGCGTAACTGCCGCCGGTGAGGTAGTGCGTCACGCATCCGCCGATGATCGCCGGTACCATACCAAATACCATGATTCCGATCTTTCTTGGATTGTCCATTCCCGCTGTGCTCCTTGGTTTTTGGATGATAATCGCTCCCGTGATCGCAAGCGCTCCAGGGGGCAGAGATAACCTTTTAAAATCCAGATTTTATTAGCAGAAGCCCCTGAACATGTAAAGTGAAAAAACCAGCGTGGCCATGTGGTTTCAAGCCCCCTTGGCCGGCGGGTCGAACCGGTTAGCGATGAGGAACGCAAATCCGCCGCTTTAATCCTTCCGGCGCCAGCAGCCATCCTTCAGGCGGCACAGACCGCAAACCGAACCCACCGTGGTATCGCGGTAACCGGGCCCTACACCGATCAGGCCGGATGCTGATTTGAAGGGCACGATAAGGCCGCTGTCGGTGAGGCGGATGTCAGCCGCTTCGAGAGGGAGCAGATCACAGATCTCCGTCTGGCGGGCGGTGTCCCAGCCCACCAGGGAACCCGGGGCCAGCCGGGCGCCGACCCCCCAGCCCATCTCCTTGGCCCGGTCCTCGGCCATGCGGGCCGCGGCATCGCCCACCTTGCTGAGGGCTACCACGCCGACGCAATCCAGCAAATAGCCTTCAAATGCATCACCTTGGGCATTGAGCGTTCGGACCGCGTCGTCGAGCCGGCCGCCGATAGAATTGACACTCGCCAGGGCGACCCTGGCACCCTCCATCAGACCGGCGTTGGGCCCCAGGCGAAGCGGAAACGGTTTGCCGCCGGCCGCCGGGATAATCCAGACCCCTTCCCCTTCCACGTCGGTCACCGTCACCCAGTCGAAGACCACCACCGGATCGATCAGGCTGATCGCCTGCTCGAGGGCCTTCTTGGCGGGTGCGGCCATCCAGGAAGGGTCTCGGCGACCGCGACTGACGGCGGCCATGACCTCCTCGGCGGTCATATGGACGGGGATGTCGCGACGGATGGGCATGGCTTACGCATCCAGGAGATCGGTCAGCGTATTTAGATCGGGAAAAGCCGTGGCTGCTGTGAATCGCTCGATAAAGGAGGGATCGCCGGCCATCTCGACAAAACGGATCTGGTCCTGAATCTCAAGGGCGCGATCCCGGTGGCAGCGGTTCACCAGCCCCATCACCGCGCCCACGCCGGCCAGGTTCAGCTTGGGCGCGACCCCATTCCGGACCACCACCGCCGGCAGCATGCCGGTGACGACGGCGCTGCGCCAGTTGAACCGAGCCCCGAAGGCACCGGTCAGTACCGTGCGGGAGACGCCGTCCACACCGACCCGGTCCATCAAAAAGGCGATTCCGACGGCCAGGGCGGCCTTGGCCAGTTGAAACTGCCGGATATCCTTGAGGGTGACAGCGATTTCACCGCCGGACGCGTTCTCCGATGCGCGAACCAGCACAAACTTGTGGCCGACACCGTTGTCGTCGGTCTCCACCCCGGGAAAGTCAGGGTTGAGGCGGCCGCTGGGGTCCAGGCCGCCGGCCTGCCGGAGGGTGGCCAAGGCGTCGACGATCCCGGAGCCGCAGATGCCTTTCGGCCGGGTGCCATTCTTCCCCAGGACATGATAGCCGATCGTCCCCCCGGGCTCCCGAAAAACGCGATCGATCGCCCCGGCGGCGGCCCGCATGCCGCAGGAAAGCTGGGCGCCCTCCAGGGCCGGGCCGGTGGCGCAGCTCGTCGCCCACAGGGCATCCTTGTTGCCCATCACGATTTCACCGTTGGTGCCGATATCCACCAGAAGCGCCGTCTTCTCGCCGTGGAAAAGGCCATCGGCCAGAACGGCCCCCAGGGTATCCCCCCCTATAAACCCTGAAACCACAGGGAAGAAATAAACTGCTGTGGCGGGGTAGAGATCGAGCCCCAGTTCCTCGGCCGTCAAATCCGGAATATGGGACGTCAGCGGCAGGTAGGGCGCGACCCCGATGGCGTGGGGATGAAAACCGGCCAGGATCTGTTCCATGGTGGGGTTGCCCACCACCACCACTTCGTCCACGGCGTCGGCCTTCAGACCGGCGCTGGCCAGGCAGTTGCGGATCAAGCCGTTCATCCCTTCCACGACCAGCCCGCGAAGTTGATCGAGCCCTTCCGTCTCCTGGCTGCAATGGGCAATCCGGCTGATGACATCCTCTCCAACGGTTCGCTGGGGGTTGACGGCCGATGCGCTGGCGCGCACCTCACCGGTGACGAGATCGCAGAGATAGGCAGCCAGTGTGGTGGTGCCGATATCGAAGGCCAGTCCGTAGCTTGCGGGGCGGCGTCCGGGCCAGATTGCCGTTACGCCCTGCTGGGCATGGTTTACCAGGGTCATTGCTTGGCTGGCCGCTTCGGGAGCGCTCAGGGCGCTCAATATCCGGTGATGGCGAAGCCGAAGGTGAACGCCCGTTTCCTCCCTCACCCGCTCAGCGAGCCAGCCGGTCAGACTGAGGGTTTTACCCTCCATGACCAGGGGCACTGCTGAACGCTCGAGGAAGAGCCGCGCGACCATCGGATCGGCCTCGAGTTGACAGGCAAAGGACTCCTTGCCGTGAACGTCCGCAGTATCCAGCGCGGCCGACGGAATCCACAGGCGGGCAGGGCTCGACAACCGGACCTGGCAGGCCAGGCGAAACCCGCGCTCGATCTCGCCAGAGTCCAGGTGCTGCTGTTCCGCATCCGTCAGCGGGGTCGCGTCCCGGGCGTCATCGACCCTTATCCGGCATTGACCGCACACCCCCTTGTCCCCGCAGTCCTTGCGAATGGAAAGGCCGTGTCGGGCGGTTGCCTGGGGCAAGGTTTCGCCTGCTTGGATGTCAATCCGGACGCCATCGGCATCTGAGGGATTATTACGGTTGTCTTTCATCAGCAGTAATCGGCTTCCTCGTCGTGGACGCCTTGGGCGGGCCTCAATCGGCGCCCGACTTAAAGAACCGCAACACCAGCAGCGGTCCAAATAGCCGAACACGATAGAATTCGGGAAACGGTGTCATCGCTAATTGGCCTTAGCGCCGGAGCGCTTTAAGTCGCGAAAGATCTTGCACCACCGGATCTTCTTCAGTCTCTTCCCGGTCAAATCCATAAAATTTGGTAAAATAGGGTTCGTGCTTGCTCCAGCCCCAATGCTCGTTTTGCAAGATGTCGGCGGCGCCCGCGGCATCGTCCTTTTCAAGGCAGGCGATGATCTTCCGGTGTTCGTCCAGGTTGACCTGCTCCCATTCGGGCCAGTAGCGGCGCCGTGGAAAGTCGTAGAGTCGCTGCTTGAGGGGCATGATCATCTTGCGCAGCATCTTGTTGTCGGAAAGCATCAGAAAGATGTCATGAAACGCGAGGTTAAGCTGATAATACCGATTGAACTCCCCCGCTGCCAAATGATCGATCTGCTTCTGGTTGGAGACCTTCATCTGCTGAACGTGTTTCTTGGTCAACCGGTCGAACACCGAAGTCAGCACATTCGCTTCTAAGGATCCCACAATCTCGTAAATGCTCTTGATGTCCTGCTGGGTCAATCGATTGACGAGGACGCCTTTTCTGGCGATGATGGTTACGAAACCCTCGCTTTCCAGCTTGATAATCGCCTCCTTGAGAGGTGTTTTGCTGATGCCCAATTCCTTGGACAGGCTGTCGATGTTCATGATCGCTCCCGGCAGCAACAGCCCGTCGATCAGAGCCTTTCTCAAATAGTCGTAGACCTGCCCGCTCAGCGATTGCGTGTTCAACATGTTTGGCACCTTTACCTTCGGGTCGCGCGACCCAATATCTCGGTTTAATATCCGGTGTTAGATTCTCCGAGGTAAACTCAATAGGTCGTTTGAAGTTTCAACTTCAATTGATCTGGACGATCGAGCGATATGGCGAAACCGCCCGCATTATGACCCACTACAACCGAACCTTTACGGCCAACAACTTCCGGAAAAGTCGCGCAACTCGGTAGCTGAAAAACAAACTGTTCGCCAGGATTTGCCGCGGCTGCGGCGTCCCGGACTGGAAAATTGAAAAATACAACGCCACTTGTTTCAACCGGCACCAAGGCTCCAGTCTGAAGCTGGGCAAACGGCAGGCAGTTAAATAACTATTGCGCTTGGCAATACGGTGTTAAAATCCTCCTCAAAATGCTCATTTATGGCACATAAACTGCGCTTTTTCGTCGAATTTTGCCTTGTCTGGCCTGCGCTCATGACGTTTTTCAACAGC
>JASJED010000312.1 GCA_030065585.1 Desulfobacterales bacterium
CGATCTGGTCATCAAAATCGTCGAGCATTTCCTGCCGCTTTTCGTGGGCACCTACAGCGCCGCCCCCTATCGGCTGGACTTCGCCGACATGCATCCTGAAGCGGCGCCTCCTTTTTTGGGGATCATCCTCCTGCCGGCCATGCTGCTGATTCTGCGGCCAATCGTCAATTCGCTATGGGGCCTGTCACTGCCCGTCATGGTCTATCTGGCCGCCGTCGTCATCGCCTACGGATGGGGGGAGGGCATCGGCCGTCTGGAACCCCCTGATGCTGCTTTTCTTTCAGGCCCTCTGGTTGGCGGCTTTCATCTACACCGGCCGCAGCGAAGTCACCGGGGCGACCATCGAGTTCCATGTCCATCACCACCGCATATGAATGAACCCATTGTAAAAAAAATTGAAGCGCATGACGATTGGCTCGATGGGGCCTTGGCTCAGTGTGGCAGATGCAACGGATACCAGTGATCGACCGCCATCGAGGCGCTGAACTCAAGGTCACAGGAAAGCCCTCGCAGGTAGTCCAGACGCTTGTTGCATTTGCGACAGGTCGCATTGTTCTTGTCTTTTTCTTTTAATCCGCAGTCTAAACAGGGGTTGATTCGATCCATCATTGCGATCCTTTTTCAAGGCCGGTTCGTAAACCGGCACATTTTCATACCTTGCGCCAGGCCATGGCCCGGAACACCGGCGGACCCTAAAAGCCATTATCGTTAGGACACGATTAAGAAAAAACGAGAAAAGATGTAACCGCTAAGCCCATGCGGCGTGATCACTGCGGCCTGAATCAGTTGGAGCCCACCGTTTGAACGCAGACATTGCCTCGACTTACCGCAGTTTGCGGCACGGTCTGGGGCGCGGGTTCCCGATGCCATTCAGGGGCGGCGAACCGCCCCAATTTTTCCAGATCGGGCGGCCGGCGTCCGTCAAAAAAGCCGCAGGCACGATAGTAGCGCAGATCTTGCCACCACAAGCGGAAAAATTCACGATCCTGCCGCATACGCCGCAGCAAGCCCATCGGTTGATGCAGCAGCTCACGTATCGGCCCGGTCAACTCGGAAGGATCGCGGAAACATTCCCACTCACATTGATAACACGGAAGATGGTCGGCACCGACCCCTTGATCGGCCGTACTAAACGGCCCCAGATCTTCGTGGCCGCGATAACCACAGGGAAAGGCGTGCCCCTGGGCCGCATCCACGAAGAAAAAATCGATGCCACCCCGGCAGGCATAGCCGCACTTGCCATGGGTGAATTGCTGTTTCAAGGCATAGAGCGAACACAAGGGCGCGAATATCCGCAGCCGGCTGCGATGGGCGCGGATCACCCTGGCCAGGGTTTCGAACAGCAAGGCCTTTTCATGGTCCGCAAATGATACGACCGTATCCACCGAGGTGGCCCCGTAGACCGCCTGCAAATTATCCCCAGGCGCATCTTCATCCAAACTCATAGGATAGCAGACATTGGCGATCGTAAACCCCAGATCGGCAACCCGCTTGAAAAAGCGATCCAGTCCCTGGTGCAGGGCCATGATGAAATCTTCACGCTGCGCCGACGAATGGCGTCGCGGCAACCTCGGAATGCTGTCCTGGCCGCCCAGATTGCGGTTGATCCCCAGATTGGCGGAAGGGAAGAGCCCATGGGCATGAAAAATCGGAAGAGCCCGCTCGATACCGGCCACAACCCCGGGAAAGCCCCGCATGTTTTCGTGGGTGACCGGGTCGGCGGAATCGATGCTGATCCAAAAATTGCGCAGCGACGTGGCCGCCAGTCTCGCGGCCAAACGATGCATGCGCTCTTCGAAATTGGGTCGATCGGCGTGGCGGAAAACAAAACCGTTCGTACCCGTGCGCAGATAGGGAATCCTGGATCCGCCGGCATAGTCGAGCATCGTCAACAGTTCATCCAGATGGAGCAGCGGTTCACCGCCCGTAAAAGACACCGCCTGAATTCGCCGGGCGACGGCGCCATCGATGGCGCTTTTCATTTGCGCCAGGCTGAGGCGGTGACGCTCAAAGCACTGGGTGGTGTTCATACCGCACTGGGGACAGCGGGCATTGCACCAGTCCGTCATCTGAATGACCAATTGACCGGGCACCCGGTTGCGGCGGAATTGGTTCAGGTTGTGCCACAAACGCATCGGCTTCATCATTTATTCCTCAGGCGTATGCCTTGTGTGAATGGTGCTGTTTCAGGATTGGGTTTCCCAACGGCAGGGCTCATGCTACAAACCGGTTGTCTTTCATCAGGCCTAAACCTAATGATGGCGCACCCTAAAAACCGGCCGCTTTGAGCCAGGCATCGCCGCGCTCGGCAGGCATGGAACGGTAAAGATCCCACATTTTTAAAAAGGCGGCGTCGAAAGAACGCGCTTCCATGTAGTGGCGCGCCGCCGCCCCCAAGGTCCGCCGGCGCGTGGCATCCTTCGTTAGGGTCAGCATGGCCGCAACGAGATCCGCCTGCATGTTGGCCTTGACCATCAGCCCGGTCTTGCCCGGCAGCATGTTCTCGTGCGGGCCGCCCTGGTCGGAAACGATCACCGGCAGGCCACAGGCCTGGGCTTCCAGGATCACGTTGCCAAATGTGTCCGTGGCGCTTGGAAATACGAACACATCCGCCGATGTGTAGGCGCCCACCAGGTCGTCGCCCTTGAGAACGCCGGTAAAGGTGCAGGGCAGTCCGGTAAGCGCCTTGTGCATATCCGCCAGGTAAGGCCCGTCGCCGACGACCACGAGATGGGCCTGGTCTGTGCGTTCACGCAGCGCGCGATAGGCGTCCACCAAAAGATCGAGGTTCTTTTCCTTGGAAATGCGTCCGACATAGAGCAGCTTACAGACACCCTGCAGGCCGTACCTGCGGTCCAAAAAGGCATTACCCTTCTGCGGCCTGAAATGCTGGATGTCGATCCCGCGCGGGTAGAGCTGCACCTTTTCGGGCTTAATCCCATGATCGATGAGCTCCTGTCGGGTGCTGGCGGAAGGGGCATAGATGGCATCCATCTGGTCGTAGTACCAGATCACATATTTCCAGGTGAGCTCCTCCATGGCGGCATCACCCGTCAGGGATTGGGCGTATTGCGGCAGTTGGGTGTGATAGGTGCCACTGAACGGCAGCTTGAGAATCTTGGCGATCACCAGGGCCGCGAGGCCGATCGGCCCCGGGGTGGCCGAGTGAATCCGGGTGAACTTCTGCCCGTAGCAGAACCGCAGCATTTCGAGCAGCGGCGGGTAGTAAAGCTTTTGATCGCTGTACGCCGGCATATCGTAGACCCCGATGGGGGCAAACGTCTTGACGCCCGGCTGAGCGGGATCGTTCTCATCGCAGGTAATTACCTGCAGATGCTTGTGATTGCGGCGGGCCACCCGAACCTGCTGCTGGATGGTCAGGGCCACGCCGTTGGTGTCGTAGAATGTGTCGGTAAAATGCGCCAGCCGGACGCGTTCGTGCAAGTCCTCCGGATTGGCCGGCCGCACGTCAAATCGCCGGCAGACCGCGTGCGTGAACTGCCGGTCTTTGGAAAACAGGGAATAGGCGATAAAGTATGGGGCCAGCAGGCCATAGAGCCCGCCAGCCGACCCCAGGCTGTGAAAAATGTTGAAGACGTTGGCCCCCAGCAGGTGATTCATGATGTGATTGGCAAAATTGATCAGGGTGCGATTGGAAACCTGGTTCACAAAGTCGAACCAGCGATCCTCGTTATGGTTGACATCCTCACGACCGCTAAGTTGCGGCAAAACAAACTGCGGGTCGGCCTGAAGGAGTTTGGCCGTTTCGTGCCGCAGCAGATCGACCAGATTGGTGGAGGTGGGCTGGGCGCGGGTCTGCTTGCGGGTGTTGAAGAAGAGGTAGACCTTGTTGAGGAGCTGCCCCCCGTCCTTCGCTTTCGGGTGACGCGTATAACACAGGGCGCGGTCCATGAATTTCATCAGGATATCTTTACCCGCGTAGCGTTCCAGATGGAATTTGCTGCGGTAGTATTGGTAAGCGATGCTGTAGAAATTCTGGGCCATGGTCTGCGGCTGGGACGCACAGCGCACGACGTTGCTCCCACCGCTTTCGATGGCCGCCAGGCCTTCTTCCACTGTCCGGCCATTAGGGATATCGGTGTAGGTCCGGGCGATATGGAGCGAACTGTGATCGTCGGATCCGCCGGTCAAACCTTTCTTCCAGGGCTCGGCAAATTGCGGGGTAATCCCGTGCTGTGCGCTCAGAGCGGCGATGGTTTCCGGTGTCAGGGCATCGAGCACCGCGGCCAGACCCGCGTTGGCGATATCGTTGCGGGCCCCGTTGAGTTCGAAATTCTTGAACAGGAGCAAGAGTTTTTCAAAATGCGCGAGCGTCAGACGATCGTTGACGGCATACAGCGCGTGCGCCAGGACGTGGACGATGCCGTTGGTTTGCAGATAGGGCACCAACTCGAAGACATTGGCACGCAAATTCTGGATATCCGCATGCTGGGCTTCGGTGATGTTCAATGCCAGGACGTGCAGTTTACAGCCGTCCTCCGGAAAATACGTCGTGATTTCTTCGCTGACGAAGGTATTCGGCAAGTGTGCAATTTCCAGGGCGCCCTCGATACGGTTGTGGTCGGCGATGGTCACGTGGGTCATACCGCGGTCGCGGGCAATCCGGTAAATATCCAGCGGTTCGGTGAAGCTTTCCGGACACCCGATTTTTTTCAAGACCCACGCCGAGGGCCTCTGTGAAAACCGTGAGTGGACATGAAGATCGATGCGCATCCCTTATCATCCTTTGCGTTTAGTTGGCCGCCCAATGCGAACCCGAAGAATCATCGTCCATCTACTCCCACCCACTACACACGGTCGCTGTTACCCCGCCATTAGATTTCCTTTAGCTTTTCCAGAATCCCTTTAGAATTTGGTAACGATGCCAGATCTATCGATTTCCTAACGCTATCCTAACAATCGCCTAACATTCATACCGCTAAATCCCGCGACATCTGCATGGTTGCGGGATGAGGGGTCCCTATGGTTTTCGAATAGGCTTTGGTCGCGTAATCCGCCCGGAACGCAGGAAGATAAGAATGCGGTCGGCCGGCACATAGCCGGCGGCCCAAAGTTTCGCCATCATTGGAGGAGCGAACCCATGGCGCGCCACTTCCAGAAAGAACTTGAAAAAGTCAAAAAGATGATTCTGTCCCTTGGGGCCATGGTGGAGGAGCGGGTCCGCCAGTCATGGAAGGCCATCGAAACCATCGATCCCGCGATTGCCAAGCAGATTGTCAGAACCGATCACGAAATCGATGAAATGGAAGTCGAGATCGAAGAAGAATGCCTCAAGATCATGGCCCTGCACCAGCCGGTGGCCATCGACCTGCGCTTTTTAACCGCCGTCATCAAGATCAACAACGACCTGGAACGCATAGCCGATGAAGCCGTCAATATCGCCGAGCGCATCGCCACGCTCGACAAACATCGCACGGATAAATTTTTCTTCGATTACGAACCCATGGCGTCCGAGGCCGAAGAGATGCTGAAACTGAGCCTCGACGCCCTGGTCAACATGGACGTCGATCTGGCCTTCAAGGTGGTCACCATGGACGATGAGGTCGACGATATCCACCGCCAGGCCTACCGTCTGATCCGTGACGAGATGAAAGCCCACCCGGACTTGATCATATTTCTGATGAATTACTACCTCATCTCCCGGCACCTCGAACGCATTGCCGATCATGCCACCAATATTGCCGAAGAGGTCATCTATTTAATCGAGGGTGAAATCGTCCGTCACGCCCAATATTGACCGCCGTCCAACCAATGAGGTGCCTATCCATCGGGAATCTCACATGATCGCTGTCAATCACGCGGGGCTGGCCACAAAACTAACGGGATAATAACGCTACGCTAACGGTTCCCTAACACGCTCTCCATAGCTAGATCCCACTTGAAGGCATGACGGCGATGCCGTAATGGCCGATAGGACGTGGATATATGATCACTCCCTCCCTGACATTCCTGGTGCTGCTTTTGTTGTCCGGCGGCGCCTTTTTTATCGGCCGGCGGCGCGCCTTCGCGGTGGCCGGCGACCGGGCCGGACTCATCGCCATGCACTCGCGCCCGGTTTACTATGGGCTCTTGACCGCTTTGTGGTGCGCGGTACCCGCGCTGCTCATCTTTGCGGCCTGGACCATCTTCGAGTCCACAATTATCACCCACCTGGTGGTCGCCAATCTTCCCGAGAACATTCGTTCGCTACCGCCCGACCGTTTGAACCTCGTTGTGAACGATATTTATAACCTGGTCAGCGGCAATGTGGTCGCCACCCGGATCGATCAGAACATGAAGGCCGCCGCCGAGCACTACCGTCATCTGAGAACGATCAGCCATACGGCCCTGGCGGTTGTGGCCCTGGCGGCCTGTATGATCGCCACCGCCATTTTGCGAAACAAAATCAGTGGCCGTTTGAGGGCCCGCAACCAGGTCGAACGCATCATCAAGTGGATTCTGATCGCCTGCTCGACCATCGCCATTTTCACCACCATCGGTATCGTCCTGTCCGTCCTCTTCGAAGCCATCCGGTTTTTTCAGGTGATCCCCTTGACCGACTTTATATTCGGCCTAAAGTGGAGCCCCCAGATGGCGATCCGCGAAGACCAGGTCGGATCCTCAGGGGCTTTCGGTGCCATTCCCGTGTTTGCCGGTACGCTGATGATTTCGGCCATCGCCATG
>JASJED010000313.1 GCA_030065585.1 Desulfobacterales bacterium
GCAAAAAGCGCCAGGACGGCCATACTCGAGTTGGCCTTGGCGGAAAAGCAAACCATGCGGTCGAGGCCCGCAAAAGCGCCGTCGAAGGCTGCGTAGTGGCGCCGGAGGGTGGCGTGACTGTAGAGGTAGAAGGGAGTGCCGACCGCTTCGGCAATCGCCGCCACGGCCACGTCTTCGCAGAAAAGCTCTCCGTTACGGTAGTCGAAATGATGCATCGGCAAATCTCCAGAAAACCAACAAATAAGTCAGTTCATCCTAACCAAGCGAGTCTTCCTGCCCTTAGTGGGATGCCTAAGAAATCCCCCGGCGTTTTATAACCCTGCTCAGCGTATTAGTTCTAATCCCCATTGTCCCGCGCCGAGCATCGGCGATGCGGACGGAAAAAGTGCGCGGACCTGTTTGAGTCCGCCGCAGGCGGGCGAGTTTCCGCGCACTCCGGCCGGATTGACGACGCGCAGGATTAAGCGGGGCACGGGCGTCTTCTTTTGGTTCGTTTTCTTCCACGTGGAAGAAAATGAACAAACAGCAAAAGGATCCAAATCGCCGGATGTTGTCGTCCAACGGTTTTGTAAATAGTTCGAGAGACGGCTTGCAAGCCCCGAGGAATGAGGCGTACTAAAGTACGCCGCAATGACGAGGACTTCGCGTAACGCCGCTATCGGGCTTATTACGAAACCGTCCAGTGTTAATCCGTGGTCAGCCGGACCAAGTTGGAATCATCCCCCAACAGCCCGTGGTCATTGAAGGCCACGACCTTGAAGATATAGCGCACCCCGCTGCGCTTGGGTTCGCGGTAGCTCAAGACTTCTTCGGGTTCCAGTTCGCGGTAGATTTTCACCAGCGCCACCCGTTTGAACAGGATCGGACAGCCTTCACAGGGCTCGGTTGCGGCCGGTTCGTCGGCGCGGTAGACATAAAATCCCTGGGCGGCCTTCTCCCCCTTGCGCTCCAGACCGTCCGTGGTCCATTCCAGTAGGATGTCCTCGCCCGCCACGGCCACGCGCAGATCGCCTACCCCCGAGGGCGTCTTGATCTTGGGCAGCCGCGGGTCCTTTTTGATCCCGCAGCCGGTTAGCAGCAGCATACCGATCAGCATCATTACCAACGGCCTGCCCGCGAACATCACGTTGCAGCGGCCGTGGCAGGCGGCGGGACGACACAATCCCATCAGGATGCCGGGCCTTCCTGGCCGGGTTGGCTTTCGCCGGCGAGATCTTCCCGGGCCTTGGCGATTGCCGCCCTCACGCAGGCCGCGGCCGTACCGCCCGCGGAAGTGCGCCGGTCGACCACCCGTTCGAGTTTCAGGGCCTCATACAAATCCGCGTCGATTACCTCCGCAAAGGCTTGCATCTCCTCCAGCGGCAATTCATGCAACTCCTTGCCCTGGGCGAGGGCGTGGGCCACGGCCCGGCCGACCACGCCATGCGCTTCGCGGAAGGCCATCCCCTGCCCCACCAGGTAGTCGGCCATGTCGGTGGCGTTCAGAAAACCGGTGCCGCTCTCATGGCGCATGGTGGCGGTGTTGAAGCGGATGTGCGGCAACATGCGGGTCACCACTTCGATGACCGCTTTCACGGTATCCACCGTACTGAACAGCGGGGTCTTGTCTTCCTGCATGTCGCGGTTGTAGGTCAACGACAGGGATTTCATGGTGGTCAGCAGGGCCACCAGGTCCCCGAAGACCCGCCCGGTCTTGCCGCGCACCAGCTCGGGGATGTCCGGGTTTTTCTTCTGGGGCATAATGCTGCTGCCGGTGGCAAAGGCATCCGGCAGTTCGATGAAGCCGAATTCCTTGCTGGACCACATGATCAGTTCCTCGGCCAGGCGGCTGAAATGGACCATGGTGATGCTGGCGGCTGCCAGAAATTCCAGCATGAAGTCCCGGTCGGCGACGGCATCCATGCTGTTGGCGGCTATTTCGCTGAAACCGAGCAGTTCGGCCGTATAGGCTCGATCGATGGGAAAGGTCGTCCCGGCCAGGGCGGCCGCGCCCAGGGGGCTGATGTCCATGCGCACACGGGCGTCGGCGAACCGTCCGCTGTCGCGGGTAAACATTTCATAATAGGCCATCAGGTGGTGGGAGAGCAGCACCGGCTGGGCCCGCTGGAGATGCGTGTAGCCCGGCATGATATGCCCGAGCTGCGCGTGGGCCGTCTCCACGAGCACTTCCCGCAGTCCCTTGAGCATCGCGATCACCATGTCGGTTTGCGCCCGCAGGTAAAGGCGCGTATCCAGGGCCACCTGGTCGTTGCGGCTGCGGGCGGTGTGCAGCTTGCGGGCCACCGGCCCCACCAGTTGGCCCAGGCGGTCTTCGATATGCATGTGGATGTCTTCCAGACGATCGTCGTAGACGAACTTCCCGTCTTCGATCTCCTGGCCGATCGTGGCCAGCCCCGACACCAGGGTGTTCATCTCTTCGGTGGAGATGATGCCCACCTTGGCCAGCATGCGGCAGTGGGCCGTACTGCCCTCGATATCGTGACGGTAGAGCCGCCGGTCGATGTCGATCGAGGAGGTGAACTTCTCCACCACCTTATCGGTTGGCGCCGCGAAGCGTCCGTCCCAGAGTTTCGCGCTCATCGCTGTCCTACCCTTGTTTATTGGCCAGCATGCTTTGAATCCGAAGGCGCAGGGCATTCAGGCGGATAAAGCCCTCCGCGTCCTCGTGGCTGTAGACGTCGTCGTCCTCGAAGGTGGCGAAATCCTCCCGGTAGAGGGAGTGCGCCGACTTGCGGCCGGTGACCTGACAGCTGCCCTTGTAGAGCACCAGACGCACGACCCCGGACACGTTCTGCTGGGTCTGGTCGATCATCTGCTGCATGATCATCATCTCCGGCGAGAACCAGAACCCGTTGTAGATCAGGCGGGCGTACTTGGGCACCAGAGAGTCGCGCAGGTAGAGCACCTCGCGGTCCAGGGTGATGGACTCCATGGCCATGTGGGCCGTGCGCAGAATGGTGCCGCCGGGCGTCTCGTAGACCCCGCGCGACTTCATGCCCACGAAACGGTTTTCCACCAGATCGACCCGGCCGATCCCGTGGCGGCTGCCGAGCTGGTTGAGCCGGGTCAGCATGGCGGCCGGCGATAACGTCTCGCCGTCGATGGCCACCGGATTGCCCGCCGCGAAGGTCACTTCGATGGTTTCGGGCGCGTCCGGCGCTTCCCGGGGCGCGGTCGTGAGGGTGAAGATATCCTCGGGCGGCGCCGTCCAGGGATCTTCCAGCACGCCCCCCTCGTAGCTGATGTGCAGCAGGTTGCCGTCCGTGCTGTAGGGCTTGTGATGGGTGGTGGGCACGTCGATGCCGTGTTTCTCGGCAAAGGCCATCAGGGCCGTGCGCGAGTTGAGGTCCCACTCGCGCCAGGGCGCGATGATCTTGATCTGGGGATTGAGCGCCAGGTAGCCCAGTTCGAAACGCACCTGGTCGTTGCCCTTGCCCGTGGCGCCGTGGCTGACGGCATCGGCGCCTTCGGCCGCGGCGATTTCGATCTGGCGCTTGGCGATCAGGGGGCGGGCGATCGAGGTCCCCAGCAGGTAGGTCCCCTCGTAGATGGCGTTGGCCCGAAAGGCCGGGAAGACGAAATCGCGCACGAATTCTTCGCGCAGATCGTCCACGTAGGCTTTGACCGCGCCGGTCTTGTAGGCATTGGCCTCCACTTGATCCATGTCGTCCACCTGCCCCAGGTCGGCCGAGAAGGTGACCACTTCGCAGTCGTAGGTTTCAATCAGCCAGCGCAGGATCACGGACGTATCCAGCCCG
The DNA here is from genome assembly GCA_030065585.1 of Desulfobacterales bacterium. GTDB lineage: Bacteria > Desulfobacterota > Desulfobacteria > Desulfobacterales > UBA5852 > JABZFP01. The sequence continues at coordinate 3,759 of JASJED010000313.1, forward strand.
CCGGAATAGGCCAACACCACTTTGTCCACTTGTTTGCTCACGATCTTGGAGCCTCCGTTCCAAAAATTTCGTCCAGACATTCAATCAGCGCATCGATTTCCTGCGCGGTGATAATCAGCGGCGGGGCGAACCGCAGCACGTCCCCCTGGATGCAGTTGATCACGAAACCGCGCGCCAGACATTGATCGACGATGGGGCCCCCCTCGCAGGCCAGTTTGAGGCCCAGGAGCAGGCCCTGCCCGCGCACCGCTTCGATGACCGGGTGGCGCGCCTTGAGCGCCGCAAGCTGTTCCCGGAAATAGGCGCCGGTCGCCGCGGCCTGGTCCACAAGCCCGTCCGCCTCCAGGGTCCGGACCACGGCCAGGGCCCCGGCCGTGATCAGCGGCGTCCCGCCGAAGGTGGTGGCGTGGGCGCCGGCGTCGAAGGCCCGGGCCGCGGATTCGCGCGCCAGCATGGCCCCGATGGGCAGGCCGTTGCCGAGGGCCTTGGCCAGGGTCATGACATCGGGCGTGATCCCGCTGTGCTCATGGGCAAAGAGCTTGCCGGTGCGTCCCATGCCGGTCTGGATCTCATCCAGGATCATGAGCGCGCCGGTTTCGTCGCACACCTGGCGCACGGCCTCGAGATAGCCCGCGGACGGACAGACGACCCCGCCTTCGCCCTGGATCGGTTCGAGCATTACGGCGCAGACCGTATCGTCGATGGCGGCCCGCAGGGCTGCGATGTCGTCGAAGGGCACGAACGTGAAGCCCTCCAGAACCGGATAAAAGCCCTTCTTGATCTTGTCCTGCCCCGTGGCCGAAAGACTGCCCATGGTGCGCCCGTGAAAGGACTGCGCCATGGCAATGATGCGGAAGCGCCCGTTTTCACCGCGGTCGTGGGCCACCTTGCGGGCCAGCTTGATGGCGGCCTCGTTGGCCTCGGCCCCGCTGTTGCAGAAAAACACGCGGTCGGCAAAGGAGTGCGCCACCAGCCAGGCGGCCAGCTCGGCCTGGGGGATGGTGTAGTACAGATTGCACACATGCACCAGCCGGCCGGCCTGGGTGGCCAGGGCCTCCTGCAGGGCCGGGTGGGCGTGTCCCAGCCCGCACACGGCGATGCCGGCCAGAAAATCGATGTAGCGCCGCCCGGCGGTGTCCCAAAGCATGGTCCCCCGCCCGCGCTCGAAGACCACCGGCAGGCGGCTGTAGGTCGCGGCCACGACCCCGTCGGTCTGTTCGATAATCGGATCCTTCATTCCGTCACTTCCGTTCCAATGCCGCTGTGGGTGAAGAGCTCCAGCAAAAGGGCATGGCGCCGGGTGCCGTTGATGATGGGCACCTTGGCAACGCCATGGTGAAGCGCTTCCAGGGCGAATTCGATCTTGGGGATCATCCCGCCGGCAATCGTGCCGTCTTCCAGGAGGCGTCCGATGGCCGCCGCCCCGATCGAGGAAATCAGCTGTCCCTCGGCGTCCAGGACCCCGTCCACGTCCGTCAGGTAGATCAGACGACCGGCGGAAAGGCTCATGGCCACGTGGCTGGCCACCAGATCGGCGTTGATGTTGAACGTCTGGCCGTCGGGCCCGAACCCCACGGGCGCCACGATGGGAATGAACCCCTCCCCGGTGAGGGTGTGAAGAATTGCCGGATTAACGGCGGTCACCCGGCCCACGAGCCCCGGATCGATGATCTCGGGCGGCGTGTCGGCATCCGCCTGCTGCACGATCTTCAACTTCTCCGCCTGGATCAACCCCCCGTCCTTGCCGCTCAACCCGACGGCCTTGCCGCCGTGGCGGTTGATCAGAGCCACGATCGATTTATTGACCTTGCCCCCCAGCACCATCTCCACCACGTCCATGGTGGGGGCGTCGGTCATGCGCATGCCGCGCACGAATTTGGGGCGGATGCCCATGCGGTCCAGCACCTGATTGATCTGGGGCCCGCCCCCGTGGACCACCACGGGATTGAGCCCGATAAATTTCAGCAGGGTCACGTCCTGGGCGAAGTCTTCCCGCAGCTGCTCGTCCACCATGGCATGACCGCCGTACTTGATGACGACCGTCATCCCCGCAAACTGCCGGATGTAAGGCAGGGCTTCGATCAGGATGTCGGCCACGCTGGGGCAGGACTGATCCTCTTCGGCCGTAAGCATGTCAAGATCCCTTTTTCTTGACGAATTCGTAAAAAGCCCGATAGCGGCGTTACGCTTCGCCCCTCGTCAGTGCGGCGAAAGAGAAGCATCTAAAAATAATCTTTTCGTCCGATATCTGCGTTGAGCCCTCACCTCAAATCCTCGACATACTTCAGTATGCCTGCGGGTTGATGCTCGGCCTCGCCTTGATCTAGAACGAAAATCCTAATTTTTAGATTGCTTCTAAAAAGTACGCCTCATTCCTCGCGGCTCGCAAGCCTTGCTCTCGAACTTTTTACGAATCCGTCTGAAAGAAGACTATTGATAAGCTCGCCTTTTTTTACTGATGATCTCGTGAAAAGGCGAATTTGTCCGGGGCTTGTCATTCGGGCGCAAGCCAGAATCCAGTAATGTCAGCATGCTCTGGATACCGGATACGTTATCCCGGATCTAATCCGGGACCGGCATGACGAAAAGCATTCTTTTTGCGCAACTGCCAAATTATCAATCCTATACAAAAATCACGTTTGTATATCTCCGGATCGTTCACCAATGGCAGTACGCCAAAAGCCAAACTAGAGAATATAGCGGCTCAGGTCCTCGTCGTCCTTGATGTCCGCCAGCCGCGCTTCGACGTAGGCCCGGTCGATGATCATCCGGTTGGTCGGCAGATCCGGGGCATCGAAGAGAATCTCTTCGAGCAGGCATTCCATCATCGTGTGCAGGCGGCGCGCACCGATATTCTCGGTGCGCGTGTTGACCTCTTCGGCGATGGCGGCAATGGTCTCCACGGCCTCGTCCTCGAACACCAG
>JASJED010000314.1 GCA_030065585.1 Desulfobacterales bacterium
TAATTTCCAGGAGAGCATAAATCCGTCTATAAAGCCGTCAGTCGGTTATATAAATCCATTCCAATTACATTGAATTTTCGGTTAACACCACCGAATTTTCAATATATCAGGTTTCCGTGATTGAACGCAGACAAGAAATCGATACGCTTCACGGATTGCCCAAACGTCACCCGGTTGAGGGTATAATCGGTGCACGTCAGGTTGGAAAGACCACGTTGGCGCGACTTTTCGTGAAATAATGCCGACAACAATCATCTTATTTTGATATGGAAAATCCGGAAGACCTAGCGCGGGTTAATACGTCTATGCGATTATGTTTTTCTATACATTTAACAGCTCGAAGAAGCATTAGGTGGATCTGACTCGCTTATTTCTTTTCGCAAATAATAAAATAGGCATTATACCCGCTATCAGGAGTACGGACGTAGGTGGCAATGGCACAGGGTTTACATGCGTCCTGAAAGCAAAATCACCAGACCGTAAATCCCCATTACGAAATAGTGAACCTTCTGCATACGTGTCGTATGATGTTCCTTTGAATCCTGGGAAATTACCCCAGCCCGATAAGGAACCAAAGACGAATACTTCGTTTGTCCGGTAAAACAGATTAGCCGGTGTCAAATCGATATATAGCCAATCAAAATTGGAGTTAAGCCCAGATATTGAGGTTACATAATCATGCGTATCAGACTGCCAGCCACTTCCCGTATTAATAAAAAATGATGTGGTGATATCCGACATTCGTAGTTCAATACCAACTAATTGACCAGATACCCCAACAGTTACCTCCTGCTGCCATTCAGCTCCCCAAGAAACGTAAAAGGTCGCATTTTGAAAATCCGGATTGTTTTCTTGGTCGATCAGCGCAGCATGGCTGACGACAGGCAACAAGATCAGAATGAAAAAAAGCATTAGCTGTTTCGCAATGATCTTCATTTTCCCTCCGCGACATAAGGTATTTCTAAATCGAGCAAGCTTGTTTTTTAGCGAAAACAAAAGACTTCAGTGCATTTCCTGCAATTTCACTGCCAAAATGCAAATTTTAATTTTATATGTATTATCAGTATCTAACATCATTTCCATAGTTACATTCCACCCTTTTTTTGACAATTTTTGCCCAAACGGCAGACAATTTAGGGCATTTTTTATTATGACAGGAAAATAGAATCAGCTATTTTCATTTGGGACGAACTTTACGATAGGTATCAGCGCGCATTACAGGTTGGAGATAAGGTTGGAATTCAACTTTTTTAAGATAATAAAGACGGGTTCGTAAAAAGTTCGAGATCAAGGCTTGCGAATCCCAAGGAATGAAGCGTACTGACGGTACGCTGCAATGACGAGGGCTGATGCGTAACGCTGCTATCGGACTTTTTACGAGGCCGTCAATAAAACAGGGCTCAGATGAAAATCCAAGCCCTGAATTATATTTGATGGTGATCCCAGGGGGAATCGAACCCCCGTTTCCGGCGTGAGAGGCCGGCGTCCTAACCGCTAGACGATGGGACCCCATAGGCGTAGAATGGTCTGGCTGGTTTAGCGAAAATCATGTGACTTGTCAAAGGCAATCTGGAGACGCAGCTGCGCGCGGTCAAGCATCGTCGGGCTTGCGCCCCCTACGGAACCCGAAAAGCAGGTAGATCAAAGCCCCCACGAAGGGAAAGCCGGCAACTATAGCCCAGAGGGCCTTGCGGCCGGTGGAGCCGAAATCCTTCATGAAAACGTCCACCAGGGCCCAGACCGTCAGAATGAAAAAGGGCACACTGGCCACGAGCACCGTGAGGGCCGTTTTAAAATCCATCGTTAACCTTTCAACTGATCCGCAATCTTGAGAATCGTATTGGCGTAGGGCTTGCTGTAGTTGTACTTTAGGATCACCCGGTAGCGCTTCTGCCGGCTGAGCTCCGGCCGCCAGCCGTGATGCTCGAGATAGTTGCCGATGCTGGCGATGGCATCGGCGTGAGTGAAGAGATCCACGCGGCCGTCGCCGTTGCCGTCCACCCCCAATTTGAGGGCATTGCTGGGCATGAACTGGCAGTAGCCCAGGGCTCCGGCATAGGAGCCTTTCACGTAAAGGGGATCGAACCCTTCCCGACTGGCGTACTTCAACAGGGATTTCAACTCGTTGTAAGCCCAGCGGGATTTGCGATCGGCCTTGGCATTGAATTTATTACGCGAAATGCGCTTTTCGGTCGGCATTTCGGCCCAGAACGTCTCCCGGGCGTCGAGGCCCTCCAGGGCGGCCATGGTGGCCAAAATATTGAAAACTACCTGGCGCCCGCTCATGCCCCCCAGGTTGGTCTCCACCAGGAGAATCGCCGTGACCACCTCCGGGGCAACCCCAAAGCGCTCGCGGGCGGCCTCGAGATCGGCGGCATGCGTCTCAAGGTATTGCCGGGCCTTGTCGATCCGCCGGGGGCGTAGAAACTGGTCGTAGTCCAGGCGCGCTTCACTGTGGCGGAAGAAAAGCGAAACCCCGTCGATTGCGACCTCAGCTTCCGGCCGCGTAAATACGTCTGCGATTCGGCCCTGATCAAAGCCGTCGGCCACAAGCCGTTTGATCAGGGGACTGAAGTATTGAGGCCCGGGGGTCGCACCTGTCAAAAAAAGGCTCGCCAGCAGGAGCGCCAGCCATGCCCCTCCCCGTTTGATTACGCGCGTCATGGTTTTCCTGGTATCCACTTCATCCGATCTTTCTACGGTCTTCAACGCAGCTTGGAATCGTTCGTCAGACCCTGTTTTGGGCGGCCAAGCGTGCAAGGCGCAATTGCCGGCCTTGTATCCAGTGAATCGCTAAACCAAACGCCGTTGGTGCAACGGCGCTCCTTTTTTATTTCACAGGCTAACGCCAACGTCCAGCCCTTCGTTAGTGTCCATCCAGAAATGGTCTTTTTGGCCCTGCGCGGCGTTCTCCGCGGGTTTCCGGCTGCGGCGTACCGGCCGTACGCCTCACCGCAAATCCTTGTGCGGCCTGGAGCAGAACCAAAAATCCACATTTCTGAATCGGACGCCTTTCGATTTCATCAAAACCATGGATGGACAATCGTCAACGCCAAGCCTCGAAAGTTGGGCCCAGTATAAACTCACAACGCGTCCAAGTCTATGGCCGCCCCAATGGGAAGAATTGCCACCGCGACACTATTGATGGTTTCGTAAAAAGTCATGTTTTGGACGGCCTCGAAAAAAGTTCGAGATCAAGGCTTGCGAATCCCGAGGAATGAAGCGTACTTAAAGTACGCTGCAATGACGAGGGCCGAAGCGTAACGCCGATATCGGACTTTTTACGAGGCCGACACTATTGGATTTGAGATCAAGCTTTGTTATTAATTGGTCTCTATCCAGAAATGGTCTTTTTGGCCCTGTGCGTCGTTCTCCGCGGGTTTCCGGCTGCGGCGTACCGCCATACGCCTCACCGCAAATCCTTGTGCGGCCTGGATCAGAACCAAAAACCCGCATTTCTGAATCGGACACTTTGTCGATTTCATGATAATCGTGGACGGAGACCCATAGACGAATCAACCCCGGAAAGTCGCGCTTTCATCATGAGCACCAAGAAAACGCCCAAAACCATTTTCACCTGTCAGTCCTGCGGCTACCAAACCCCGCGCTGGATGGGCAAATGCCCCGAATGCCAGCAGTGGGACAGCATGACCGAAGAGCGCCGCGCCGGCAAGCAGTCGATCACGGCCCTGTCCGGCAGCAAGGTCGTCGCCCAGCCCATCCCCATCGATGCGGTCGGCCTAGATGCCGAAACGCGACGGCTGACCGGGATCGCCGAGTTCGACCGCGTGCTGGGCGGCGGCCTCGTGGCCGGCAGCCTGGTACTGATCGGCGGCGATCCCGGTATCGGCAAATCGACCCTGATGCTTCAGGCCCTCTACGGGCTGGCCGTAAGTGGGGCCCGGGTGCTCTACGTCTCGGGCGAGGAATCGGTCCGCCAAATCCGGCTGCGCAGCCAGCGGTTGCAAACGGTGGCCCCCAACTTGCTGGTGGTCTCCGAAATCGACCTCGACCAGATCGTCCAGATGGTCGAAACCCACCAGCCGGACGTGCTCGTGGTGGACTCCATCCAGACTATGTTCAGCCCGGAGCTAACCTCCGCCCCCGGCAGCGTCAGCCAGGTGCGCGAGTCCACGGTGCGCCTGATGCTGCTGGCCAAACGCACGGGCACGCCGGTGCTCCTGGTCGGTCATGTTACCAAGGAGGGGGCCATCGCCGGACCGCGTCTGCTGGAGCACATGGTGGACACCGTGCTCTATTTCGAGGGCGACCGCAATCACGTCTTTCGCGTGCTGCGGGCGGTCAAGAACCGCTTCGGCTCCACCAACGAAATCGGCGTCTTTGAAATGCGCGAAGCGGGCCTGGTGGAAGTCGGCAACCCCTCGGCCGTCTTTCTATCCGAGCGGCCGAACGAGGCGCCGGGATCCGTGGTGACCGCCAGCATGGAGGGCACCCGTCCGATCCTGGTCGAACTGCAGGCCCTGGTCAGCGGGTCGAGCTACGGAACCCCGCGGCGCACCATCCTGGGCCTGGACGCCAACCGCGTGGCCCTGCTGGTGGCGGTCATGGAAAAAAAGCTTGGGCTGCACCTGATCGGCCAGGACGTCTTCATGAATGTGGCCGGGGGCGTCAAGGTGGACGAGCCGGCCGTGGATCTGGCCGTGGCCGCGGCGATTGCCGCGAGCTTCACGGACAAGGCCGTGCCCGAGGGCACGCTGATCGTGGGCGAGGTGGGGCTGACCGGCGAGGTTCGCGCCGTGGGCCACGTGGAAATCCGGGCGGCGGAAGCCGCCAAGATGGGGTTTAAACGCTGCATCGTCCCCCACAGCAACCTGCGGCGCATCGACCCGCGCGGCCCGGGCGACATCATCGGCGTGCGCACCCTGGAAGAAGCGCTAGAGACCATTTTCGGATAAGATGCCCCGCCCCCGCGCGCCATCGTCAGGGGCGATACCCATGCGTTCCACACCCCCCCGAATAATTCCTGTCATCGTCCTGGTTGACGGTATTCTCAGAATGATTGTATAGATTCCCGTTTTTGCAATATACGAATGGTGGTTATCATCCAAATCAGATGGGAAAGAGGGTCCAAGGGGTCAAGGGTCCGAGGATTTGTTTTTAGATGATCTTATCAGCGCTTTTGAAGTTAATTGGATTTCGGGCGTATGCTATAAATTCAATGCGTTGTAATCGCTTGGCATTTGACTTGACTCCTCGAATCCTTGCGCCCTTGAACCCCCGCAATCACACCGGCGTAACCGCAGGGCCGGACGGCTGAAGGCAGGTTTGAATGCGCACCCGGCGCACCAAAAAACGAAACCCCAGGAACCAATGGGCGGATCACTACACCCGCCGGGCCAAGAAGGAAGCCTTTCCAGCCCGGTCGGTTTACAAGCTCCAGGAAATTCAGAAACGGTTCCGCGTGATCCGCAAGGGCGGCCGTGTCCTGGACCTGGGCTGTGCGCCCGGCTCCTGGACCCGATACGCCGCCGAACTCACCGGACCGGGCGGCAAGGTCATCGGCATCGACCTGAAAAAGGTCGGCATTGCCCTGCCGGCGCATGTCCATCTGCTGCAGGGCGATATCCTGGCACCGGATGCGGCCATTGCCGAAGTACTGGCCCCGGGCTTCGATGCCGTGATCAGCGACATGGCGCCGGCCACCACCGGGCACCGGGACGTGGATGCGGCCCGCTCACTTAATCTGTGCGAAGCCGCCCTGACGATTGCCCGGGCGCATTTGAAGCCCGGCGGCCACTTCGTCTGCAAAATTTTCCAGGGCCCGGATGCCCAGGGTTTTATCGACCGGGTCCGCAATGCGTTCACCAACCAGCGAATCTACAAACCCCAGAGCAGCCGCAAGGCCAGCCGCGAGATCTTCATCATTGGCCAGGGAAAAAAGCAGGAGGCTTAAATGGCGGGACACAGTAAATGGGCCAACATCAAACACCGCAAGGGCGCCCAGGACGCGCGCCGCGGCAAGGTATTCACCAAACTGATCAAGGAAATCACCGTGGCGGCGCGCATGGGCGGAGGCGACCCCAATGCCAACCCCCGGCTGCGCCGGGCACTGGATGCGGCCAAGGCCGTGAATATGCCCAAGGACAACATGGACCGGGCCGTGAAAAAGGGCACCGGCGAGTTGGAGGGCGTCAACTACGAGGAGAGCACCTACGAGGGCTACGGCCCGGGCGGGGCGGCCGTGTTCGTGGAATCCCTGACGGACAACAAGAACCGGGCCGTTTCCGAAATCCGTCACTGCTTTTCCAAATGCGGCGGCAACATGGGCTCCGGGGGCTGCGTGGCCTGGATGTTCGACACCAAGGGCTATCTGGTGGTTGAAAAAGCAGCGGCCGACGAGGACCAGTTGATGGAAGTCGCCCTGGAAGCCGGCGCCGAGGATGTGCGCGAGGACGGCAGCAACTACGAAGTGATCACGGCCCCGGAAGATTTCACCCCGGTCAAGGAAGCCATCGACGCGGCCGGCATCGCCCATATCGCCGCCGAGGTCACCATGCTGCCCCAGAACACCACCAGTCTGACCGGCAAGGAGGCCCAGCAGATGATTCGCCTGATGGACATGCTCGACAACTGTGACGACGTCCAGAAGGTCTACACCAACGCCGACATCCCCGACGATATGATCGAGGGAGACTGAACCTGCTGGGTAATCAGGCGATTGTTATTATCTGTTCCGCAAGCCATCGGTATAAAAACAGCCCGTTTTTCAGGGG
>JASJED010000315.1 GCA_030065585.1 Desulfobacterales bacterium
TCCCCAACGTGCCCTTGAAGCGATCAAGGATGCCGCTGCAAGCGGCGTCAAAGGGATTGTTATCGTTTCGGCCGGATTTCGCGAGGTTGGCGATCAGGGGGCGGCCATCGAAAACCAGATCATCTCGATTTGCCAGGAGGCCGGGATCCGCATCGTCGGCCCGAACTGCCTGGGGGTGATCAATCCCCTGCCGGACATCCGGCTCAATGCCAGTTTCTCCGCACGCATGCCGGCCGCAGGCAAAATTTCGTTCATTTCCCAGAGCGGCGCGCTGTGTACGGCCGTCCTTGACTTTGCCGCCGACCGGGACTTCGGCTTTTCCAAGTTTATCTCCATCGGCAACAAGGCGGATGTGGATGAACTCGATCTTCTGCGCTATCTGCATGCGGATCCGCATACCGAGGTCATCATGATCTACCTCGAAGAACTGCGCCGGGGAGCTGAATTCATCGAAACGGTCAAAGAGATTACCTCCGGTTATCGGCGCACACCGGTATTGGTGATCAAATCGGGCCGGACCTTGGCCGGCGCCCAGGCGGCCGCATCCCATACCGGTGCCCTGGCCGGCTCCGAAGCGGTTTACGATGCGATTTTTAAACAAAGCGGCATCATTCGGGCGGAATCGATCCACGAGCTTTTCGATTTTGCCAGTGCGTTTGCCTATAAAGAGGAGAGTGCGCTCGGTAAACTACGCCGCAAGGTCCCCCTCGGAAACCGGGTGGCCATTATTACCAATGCCGGCGGGCCGGGAATTGTGGCCACCGACATGACGGTCTCATCCGGCCTCGAGTTGGCCCGTTTCAAGCCCGAAACCATCGAAACCCTTGGCAGCCATCTGCCCGAGACTGCCAATCTGAACAATCCGGTGGATGTGATTGGTGATGCCTCCCAGGATCGTTATGAAAATGCACTCTCCGCGGTCATCAAAGACGAAAATGTCGACGGGGCCCTGGTGATCCTGACCCCGCAATCGATGACCAACGCCCTGGGTACGGCCGAAGCCATCGTGCGTGTCGCCCGGGGGTCCCAAAAGCCGATTCTATGCAGCTTTATGGGGATCATCGATGTTTCGGCCGGCGTTAAGTACCTGCAGGCGCACGGCTATCCGGTCTACAACTTCCCGGAGAATGCCGCCAAGGCGTTCGGAACCCTTTACAGATACTCCCAATGGCTGAATCGTCAGCAACTTGCCCCCCTGACCCTCCAGCACGACAAGGACCAGGCGGCTCAGATCATCCAATCCTGCCTGGCGGCGGACAAAACCCGTTTAGGCGAATTGGATGGCACCGAGCTGCTCAAATGCTACGGTTTCAACGTGCTGCCGACCCACCTTGCCAAAAACGAAGACGAGGCCGTCAAACTGGCCGAGGATATGGCCTTTCCGGTGGTGATGAAAATCGTATCGTCTCAGATTCTTCACAAGTCGGATGCCGGCGGCGTTGTCGTGGGATTGAAAACGCGCGAAGACGTCAAAAAAGCCTTCAATCAAATCGTCGAAGCAGCACGCCAATACGATCCCAAGGCCGTAATTGACGGTGTGCTGGTTCAAAAGATGGCCCCCCAGGGCGATGAAACCATTCTCGGCGTGAACCGTTATCCAGTTTTCGGGCCTTTGCTCATGTTCGGTCTTGGAGGTATCTATGTGGAGCTTTTCCAGGATGTGGTCTTTCGTCTGGCGCCCATCAGCCGAAACGAAGCCCGTCGCATGATGCACGAAGTTAAAGGCTACAAAATTTTTCAGGGCTTCCGAGGAAGAGCGAAGTCCGACTTGGCGGCCGTTGAAGAAGCCCTGGTGAGCCTGTCCGCTATGGTGCTCAACCATCCGGAAATCCTCGAGATGGATATCAATCCTCTGCTGGTCCATGGGGAGGGCCAGGGGGCCACCGTGGCCGACTGCCGGATTATTCTCCAGGCGTCCAACGATGGCAATGATGGGAATCCATAAACTTATCGGAGGGTTTTTGGCTCGGCAACGCTGGATTTGCAGACCGGATCAAATCGACGCGCTAAAAAAAAAGTAGATCGCATTTAAAAATCTAATCGTCGACAAGATGCGATCCCTTATCCTTTCCCTGACGATGGAGATGGCAACACTTTAAAAGGGAAAGACAGAGCCTTGATCACTCTGCCTTTCCCTTTTGAAATATTTCTCTTATTTCACATTAATCGTCGTCGTAATCGTCATCTTCATCGTCAAAAATGACGCCCCTTATTTTACCCCTAAAGTCAGGGCCAACTTGGGTTCCCTTCACAGATGCCATGCCACTGGCCCCTTCAAATTCATCAGTTCCACCAATGAAGGAAATCGTTTGGGTAAAAGTCCCATCGCCTGGTGAGATAAACGTATCGGTTTGATTATAGATTATACCTTCTTCTGTTATCCAGGCTGAGCAAACGCCAATCGGCGAAGCGCAGGGCGTGCCGTCAGGGAAGACACCGACATAAGTTTCTCCATCAAACCGAAGCCTCTCGTCGTCCAACTTTAAAACACCAGCGAATAGTGCAATCGGATTTGTGCCGGTAACCGTAAAAGCGCCTGCAAATTTCCCATGTATGACCTCATCGTCATCGGCACTTGCCGGTATGGATAAAAGAAGAATTAGAGCAATAACAAAAAATATTTTTTTAACTCCCATCGTGACCTCCGTTTGATCGGCTAAATTGGATCGTTAAATCTAGATTGATAAATTGCCAATCGACATCCCAAGATAAATATGCAGACGGCAGACAGAAAATTGTACAAGTAATGATTTAGAGATTATGCGGCTTCTAAAGTTGGTGATAGAAGGTGACTTGTGTTACATACCGTAGGACGCAATTAAGGTGAGTCAAGCGCTAATGGCGTTGCAGTCGTGAGCGGCCCTGGGTTTGGTGGCGATACCATTGTTTGCAGGGGCGCCTCATGTCCAAATCAATCAGATATCCCCCAACGGAAATAACCGGAAGGCCTTGTCCCGCTCACGGGTTAGGATATCGCTTTTTCTATTCCCGGCTTCGAAGATTTTTGGCGTCGGCTAACGACTTGGTTGATGATTACAGGAATAATCAGCAATAGGCCGACCAGACCGCTTTTTATCCCGGGCGCCACCAGCAACAGCGCGGCGAAAAATGTCACTGCCCGCTCAAGCCAATTCATATGGGTGATGAAATAGCCGGTCAGGGCGGCGCCCAGAACCATAATCCCCACCACACACCCGCTGACGGTGAGGACAAAGGCGCCCCAGGTAAATCCTTCGGTGACGATCAACATGGCCGGCGAATAGAGAAACACGAACGGCACGAGCGCCTTGGCCGCCGCCAGCCGGAAAGCCGTATTGCCCGCCTTGAAAGGATTGGCGCCCGCAATGCCCGCTCCGGCGTAGGCGGCTAAGGCCACAGGCGGCGTGATATCGGCCAGGACACCGTAGTAAAACACGAAAAAATGGGCGACGATGGGCGCCACCCCTAACAATCCCAAGGCCGGCGCCGCAATGGATACGAGGACGATATAGGTGGCTGTCGTGGGAATTCCGGCCCCGAGAAGAATACACGCCACCGCCGTAAAAACAAGGGTTAGAAACAGGGTCGCGCCTTGAAGCTGGACGATACCGAAAGGAATATACGGTAAAATAAGTTCGGCCAGTTGCTGGGAAGCATTGGTAACCATGAACGACACTTTGAATCCCATGCCTGTCAGACTTACAACGCCCACGATGATACCAACCGAAGCCGCAGAAGCACCCACCGCCAGGGCATACTGGGCTCCCGTTTTGAAGCATTCGAAAAGATCGGTTAGCGTCAATCGATTGCTTGAATTCAGGAAGCCAACCACGATGCAGCCGGTTATGCCCCAGAAAGCGGCCATATAGGGCGTGCGCCCCGATGCGATGATGGCAATCAGCAGGATCAACGGTATCAGGGCCGCCCATCCGTCTCGCATCACTTGTAAAAAACGTGGCATTTCATCGGGCCGCAATCCTCGCAGGCCGAGCCGTTTGGCCTCCAAATGCACCATGGTGAAAATACCCAGATAATGCATCAGGGCCGGTACCGTGGCGGCCAGCAGAATAGTGCGGTAGGGCATTTCGAGAAACTCGATCATGATAAATGCCGCGGCGCCCATGATGGGCGGCGTGATTTGTCCGCCGGTGCTGGCGGTAGCCTCCACGGCCGCCGCGAAATGGGGCCGGTACCCGATCCGTTTCATGGCGGGGATGGTCAAGGCGCCGGTTGTCACCGTATTGGCGATCGAGGAGCCGGAGATCATGCCAAACAGGGCCGAGGAAAAGACGCTGACCTTGGCGGGGCCGCCCGCGTAGCGGCCGGCCACGCAGGACGCCAGATCGATGAACAACTGCCCGGCGCCAATGCGGTTGGCCAACACCCCAAAGAGGACGAAATGAAACACGTAGGTGGCCACGACACCTACGGCGATCCCGTAAATGCCCTGGCTGGTCAGATATAGATGATTGACCAACCCTTTCCAGGTGGCCCCGGGATGGACGAGCACGCCCGGCGCATATTGACCGAAAAGTCCGTAAAGCATAAATCCGATGGCGATTAAAGGCAGGGCGATGCCCATTGAACGCCGGGTCGTTTCCAGCGTCGCCAGGATCATCATGGTGCCGAAAAACACATCAACCGGCAGCGGATCACCCACCCGGAAGGCCAACTCATCAAACACATACGGCACGTAGAGACAGGTGGCCGCCGTGAGAATGGACAGGGTCCAATCCACCAGCGAAATACCGCCAATGCTGAAAAACCAGGCCTTACCGGGCTTTCTCCTAAAACCGTAAACCAAGAAAATCAAACCCAGCACAAAGGCGAGGTGAATTCCCCGATGGGTGGCCTCCCTCAGCAACCCGAAACCTGCGGTATAGTAGTGAAAGCAGGAAAGCAGAAAAAGCAGGACGCCGACCACCCAGGTAGCGGGAGCCACCATTGGGCGCATTTGCATTTCGGGGTCGTACTTCTCTTCTAACTTTTTGGCCTGATCTGGATCAATTCGGGGCATAGCACCTACACATAAACATGGAACTGCGGATGGATTATGATAGCAATACCCTGTCCTGACAACTGTGTATTGCCGGCAATATCAGAAGGACGGAAAAAGCCGGGGAGGAATGGCATATTCCCCGGCTTTGTCTTCCTGCGTCAGATTATTTCAGCAACCCGGCTTCTTTGTAGTAACGTTCCGCCCCGGGATGCAGAGGAATTCCAATGCCATCCAGAGCGGTTTCGGCCGTTATCATTTTACCCTTGGCATGGCCCTTATCCATTAGGGCGCGGGATTTTTCGTTCCAAATCGCCTTGGTAATTTGGTAAACCAGCTCCGCATCAACTTTGGCAGACACGACCCACTGGGCCCCCACGGAAATCGATTTCGTCTCCCCAATGCCTTCATAGGTCCCGGCGGGAATTAAATCTTTGGCAAAAAATCCGTATTTATCAATAACCGCCTCGGCTTCAGGTCCGGTGATGGGAACAAGTTCCGCTCCCACGCTGGAAGCCAATTCGACGACCGACCCGGTTGGGAAGCCAGCAACGATGAAGAAGGCATCCAGCTGGTTGTCTTTGATCTTGTCGATGGCCGGTGAGGGTTTGAGATAGTCGGCCTTGATATCCTTCTCCGACAGGCCATAAGCCTCGAGGATAATGCGGGCGTCAACCAGTGTGCCTGAGCCGGGCTCATCCAGAGATACACGTTTGCCTTTCAAATCTTTTACCGATTTGATGCCCGCCCCTTTGCGCGCGACCAGATGGATCGTTTCGGGATACAGGTTGGCCAATGCCCGCAAATCTTCGACTCTGCCTTTGCCTTCATAGATCCCGGTGCCGGTATACGCCCAATAGGCGACATCCGACTGAGAGAACCCTGATTCCAGAACGCCTGATTTAATCGCATTGATATTGGCCACGGAACCATTGGCCGATTGCGCGATGGCAACCAGACCCGGTACGCCGCAACTGCCACCTTGATCACAGGGTCTTGAACCAGGAGGATTGGAGATACAATGGGAAATTAATCCCCCGATCGGATAGTAAGTGCCGCCCGTACCGCCGGTGCCGATGCGGAAAAATTTCATCTCCTGTGCGTCTGCGGTACCAAATCCCAAACCCAGCGCCAGTCCTGTGATCATCAAACCGACTAGGAATGCCTTCATACGCATAAGTTCCTCCTCCTTTTTGAGTTGACGTTTAACAGCATGTTAATCGGGCGATGGTAGGTTATAGCAATAATTCCTCTAACCGTACAGTGACTACCGTTGATAGCACTCGCCTTTACGCTCGGCGTAC
This sequence comes from Desulfobacterales bacterium, assembly GCA_030065585.1. GTDB lineage: Bacteria > Desulfobacterota > Desulfobacteria > Desulfobacterales > UBA5852 > JABZFP01. Next base: position 6,280 of record JASJED010000315.1, read on the forward strand.
TCAGGACTTGACTGGATACGATCTCCCCTTCTGACGCTTTTAAACTCGGTCATTCAGAGAACCGGACGCAGTTCGTCGGCCTGGGGAAAAAGACCGAAGAGACCGCCGGTGTGCAGAAAGACGATGCGCTCCCCGAAGGTTTCAGGATCGGCCTTGAGCTGGTCCGCCATGCCGAAGAAGGCCTTGCCGGTGTAGACCGGATCAAGCACGAGGCCCTCGCGGCGGCAGACATGGGCGATCAACTTGAGCTCGTCGGGCCGGGACAGCGCATAGCCGGCGCCCACGTAGCCGTCCACGATTTCCAGATCGCTTTCGGCAGTAAACGATACATCGAGGTTATAGCGTTCGATGGCCTCCCGACAGATCGCGCCCGAGACTTGAATGAAATAATCCCGATCGTCGCAGACATTGATGCTCACCACGCGCACGTCCAATCCCA
>JASJED010000316.1 GCA_030065585.1 Desulfobacterales bacterium
ATCCCCATCCTGTCAGGAGCAAGGTAGGCACATTTTGAGAGGTTTCTCCATTTTAACTGGTCATCTTTAAGATGCGAGACAAAACTCATAAAAAAAGTTGGAAATTTGATGGACAAGCCAGGCGCCGTTTCGGCCCAGAGAATGGGGTAGATCAGAGTGAGTTTTAAGGATATATCAATGACTCGAAAGGGTGACGATCAAATTTTAGCTTTCCAATCAACATGCGATTTGGATTCAGAACCAAAATCTTTACTGCTTAATTTTGAAAAAAATAATTATTGAATATGAAATTGGCAAGTTGATGCCACAAGGTCGCACAGCACGGAGCGGTATGATTAACTACTTAAATGCCCTTTAACATACTATAAATAATGGCCATCTCGATTATTACGAACGCATCGCAGTCATCACCGCTTTTAAACAGGAATGAATCCTTTACCCCTGCACGGTAGGACATTGATCATGGCCAAATTCCCATTGAATTGATTACAGGTAGCAGGTCTCAACCCATGCCTGTATGCGCGCCATGGCCTCATCCTGGGATACCCGGCTTTCCCAGCCGAGCTCCTGCCGGGCAAGGCTTGCGTCGACACTCAGATCTCTTCCCATGACCCCGGCCGCCAGACGCGTCATCGGCGGACGAATCCCCAGGGGGACCAGCAGCTTTTCACAGCAAGACCCCAGCGCCCATGCCAGCCAGAAGGGCATACCGCCGGTGGGGGCCTTGCCAATCCAACCTCCCAGGGTCTTAAGATACTCGGCCCAGGTGATGGGGTAATCGTCACGAAACAGATACGTCTTGCCGATGGCGATGTCCGATAGGCCGGCCAGGATCATACCCTCGACGAGGTTGTCGATGTAGACGAAGGCGCCCGGCGCGCGGCCTTTGTCGATCAGGGGAAAGGGGCCGCGCCGGAAGGCGTCCAGAACTTCTTTTACCCACACGCTCCCGGGGCCAAAGACATTGGCCGGCCGGATGATCGTATAATCGATGCGGTGGGCATTGCAATAGGCCGCCACAAGGTCCTCGGCCATGATTTTGGTGTCGCAGTAGGGGACGCCGCATTCCTTCCGCTCAGCCGCTTCATCGAATCCGGCCAGGGTTCGGCCGAGACCGTAGGCGGCAACCGACGAGCAGTAGACAAATCGGCTAACATGCCCTTTAGAGGCCTCCAGAAGGTTGCGGGTGCCGTCCACCATGACGGTCTCGAACTGCCTGCGGGTGCCCCAGTCCAGAGTGCGGGCCGCCAGGTGGAAGACGACATCCATTGCTTGGGCCACGCCTTCCAATAGATCTGGTGCGGTCAGGTTGCCGCGGAAGATCTCAACCCCCAGTTGCTCCAGTGCTTCCGCGTCTTCCTGCGGCAGCAGCAAGCCCCTGACCCTGTGTCCTTGCTTGACCAGTTCCCTTGTCAGGTGAAAGCCGATGAACCCGGCCGCACCGGTGATCAGAATGTTCATATCCACCCCGGTACTAAAAGTCCGATAGGTTTTGGTAGAACATGGCCGTGGCCGGGCTGGTGACCGTGGGATCGGTGACCACGTTCACACAGGCCGGTTTGCCGGAAGCCACGGCCCGTTTGACGGCCGGGATGATATCATCGTCCTTCGTAACCAGTTCGCCATAACCGCCTAACCCTTCCACCACCTTTTCGTAGTGCCGCATGCCCAACTCGGCACAGGTGCAGCGGGCATGTCCGATGCTCATTTCCTGGGAATGTTTGATCATGCCCCAGGCGCAGTCATTGTTGACCACACAGACGACGGGGATATCATGGCGCACCATGGTATCGAATTCCATGGCGTTGAAGCCGAAGGAGCCATCACCGTGCAACAGGATGACGGGTTTGTCCGGGTGGGCCAGCTTGGCAGCCATGGCAAAGGGAATGCCCGTACCCAGGCAGCCCAGCAACGCCGCCGCCGGCGTCAATACACCGGCCCGGTGTTCGGAGAGAAACCCGGCCATGCCGTAATAGCTGGTATCGCCGCCATCGGCGACATAGTAGGCATCCGGGCCGATGGCTTCCATGATCCTGCCGACCAAACGAAAGGGGTGAATGGGGTCGGACGGCGTGTTTTTCTGCTCGGTTTCGGTGATCAGGAAAGCCTTGTAGGCTTTTTTGACCTTGTCCCGCCAGGGCCCGTGGTCCGCCGCGTTTACCAGCGGCGTCAGCGCATCGAAGATCTCCCCACAGTCCCCCACCAGGCCCACCTCTGAAGTCCGGTTGCGGTCGATTTCCGTGGGATCGATATCGATGCGGATGACCTGGGCATCGGGGAACAGTTTGGTGGCCTGCATGATCCAGTTGAACCGGATACCGGCGGCAACGATGACATCGGCCTGGGGCGCCACGGCCGATACGGCCGTAAACCCGCCGTCGTTGATCGACAGAGGATGGTTGTCCGGCAGGGCGCCCCGGCCGTTGTTGAGCAGGGCAAAGGGAAATCCGATTTTCTCGATAAAGGTTTTAAAGCTTTCGCCGCTGGTACTCATGTTGACACCGCTGCCGCCGATGAACAGAGGCTTTTTGGCGCTGTCGATGATGCCGGCGGCGGCTTGCAATTCGGCCTCATGGGGCCGGGTGACGGCGCGATGCGATTTTTTAGCAGGAATGTGGACTTCATTCTCATCCGTGGCGATGAACAGGATATCCGGCGGAAGTTCGAGAAACACCGGGCCGGGTCTTCCCAGGGTGGCCTGCCTGAAGGCCGTGGCCAGATATTCGGGTATCCTTTTGATATCGTAGCAGGTTGCGCACCACTTGGTTACCGGCCGGACCATGTCGATTTGATCTATCTCCTGAAGAGCCCCGGTATTATCGTCCCGCAGAGGGTGGCGCCCGCAGAGGACCACCAGGGGGACGTTGTCCAGATGCGCGTTGGCGATGCCAGTGAGGGCGTTGGTGAAACCAGGGCCGGCCGTGACCAGGCAAACTCCGGGCTGGTTTTTGTAGATCGACCAGGCGTGCGCCATCATGGCGGCGGCCTGTTCATGCCGCACGTCGATGGCCTTGATCCCGTATTGGCTCAATCCATCCAGAAGATTTTCAATGTGGCCGCCCGAAAGGGTAAAGACCGTGTCAACCTGTTCCACTTCCTTCATGTACTTGGCCGCAAGGTGGCCGCCGGTGATTTTGGACATAACGCGCTCCTTGAATATTGAAAATGGGTTGGTAATGAAATGGCCCGCGATTGATTCAGGGCAGAATAATATCGGTCGCATCCTCGAACCACTGGGCAAAAAAGCCCATGCCCAGAACCTGCAGCTTCCCTTCGGCGGCGGCATTGAAGGAAGCGTCTTTCTTGCGACTGGTCAGAACAGCAAATCCAGTGGCCGCATCCTTGAAAACCAAGGCCACGTCGAAGACATCGTGATTGCCCGCCAGCGATGAAACCTTGCCCTTGTTAAACACGAAAAGCCTTGCACGGCGGTTATCCACCGTTTTGATCAGCACACGCACATCCGTATTGCGGATGTAATGTTTGAAAGGCCTGGAGACGATCGCGGCCACTCTCAATATCTGCCCCAGGGCGAAAAGAAGTACGCTAAATCGCATGAATATCTCTCCTCGTCTTGTGATGATAAAGTTGATCAGCTAAACGACACCAGTGTCTTGACCGCCCTGTGTTGGCTCTTGTTCATGTTGACTTCTACCATTTCCAGGTAATCCTCCAGGCGGAACTTGTGGGTCACCAGGGCTTCGGCATCGATCCGGCCTGCCGTCATGAACGCCAGCGCGATGTCGAACACATGACGTTTTTCGCCCTCGTGAGTTGTCAGGCCATACCCATACACACCCTTGACGGTCTGGAGTTTCAACCACAGCGGCGTCAGGTCGAGCTTGACTTCCTTGCCGATCCCCACCACGCTCAGGGTACCGAAGGCCGCCAACAGGCGCAGACTCATGTTCAGGGTCGCAGAGTTGCCCACCGTGTCGTAGATCCGGTTGAACCCCCCCATGAGGATATTGCTTCCCAGCATAGGCTTGTAAACGGTGGCACCGGTAACTGTGGCGGACTGCTTGAAAACCTGCTTCCAGGGGATGATCTCAAAGGCGCCCATTTTTAATGCCAAGTCGGCGGCGTGCGGTGATGGTTCGATTACGGAAATGCGGCAATCCGGTGCCAGTGTGCGGATGGACTGGACCACCAGGTTGCCGATGACCCCGCCTCCGATGACCAGGGCCTTGTCCCCGGGTGCCGGCCGATTGTCGAACACGGTCTGCAGGGCCACGGCCACCGGTTCGGTCAGGGCGGCCGCCTCCAGGGAGAGCTTGGGGGGAATTTTAAAAAGCTGGCTTCGGTGGGCCACCATTATAGGTGCAAAGCCGCCGTTGATACTGCGGTTGATGCCGGTGAACATGCCCGGCTCAATATTTCCCCGAGCAAGATTTTCGCAGTTAGAGGGTCTGCCAGATCTGCAACTGGGGCACTTGTCCGCGATGCCCCGGGCCTCGCAGCCCAGTGCCGGATTGATGGCGACGTTATCGCCGACTTCAAATCCATTGACCCCGCCACCCTTGTCGATGATCTTACCGACGATCTCGTGGCCGGTAATGCAGGGAAATGATGTAAACGGTGAAGCCGTCGGGGAGTCATGCAACAGCATGAGGTTCATATCACTGCCGCAGAACCCGCAATAAATCGTCTGGATCTTAGCCCATTCTTCCGAATGAATCTGTGGTTCGGGGATGTCCACCAGTTTCGTCGTTTTAACCGGCCCCTTGAAAAATACCTTGTTGCCGAGAAAGGGCTTAAGGCCTTTGGCCGCGATCCACTTGGGCGTATTCACGCTGAATTGCAAAGCTTTCATCATATCTCCACTGAGGGCTGCGATTTTAGATGAAGTCGATCAATTGTCCGGCCACCCTAATGTTCACCCAACCGGATGGTGCTTGCGAAATGCACGGGTATCATCTATAATAATTATGAATATGAATAAGTGTTCATATATTGTAAATCGAAAAATGTCAAATCCGATAATTTTTTCTATTTATTTTATGAAGCTATATTCATATTAATGGGTAACAATGCGCCTGCCCGGACTACCTTCTTAATTTTAGGGCCTAATATTTTTCGACAACAGCGCGAGGATTGAATGAGCAGCGTCCGAACACCGAAACAAAAGCGTGGCATCGAAACCCGGAAGCAGATCACCAAGGCGGCTTTCAAATTATTTGCCAAAAAGGGGATCCATGGCACCAACTCGACGGAAATTGCCAAAAAAGCGGGGATCTCCACGGGAAGCTTCTACGCCTACTTCAAAAACAAGAAAACCCTTCTGCTGGAAATGCTGGAAGATTACCTGGAGCAGCACTACCGCATGGCGTGGCGGCCATTAAGCGGATTCAATCTGGATGAATTGGATCGTGACAAGATTAGAGCCATTCTCGCGAGCGTGTTCGAGGCCTATGACATTGCGCCCGAATTCCACCGCCAGACCCATGCGCTAAGGTATACGGATCGTGACATCAAGCGCATTTACGAACGGGAACGGGAGCGTGAAATCGATCAGATCCGCTACGTCATCGAAAAGAATACGCCGCACCGGGTTAACACTCTAGATTCCCAGGTAGCCTCTTTATTGATCCACAACAGTGTCGAAAATGTGGCCCACACCATTAAGTTCATGGGATCGGACATCCAAGAGAAGCATCTGATCGATGGTCTGGCGGATATGATCACGGGATATATTATGGGAGGCAGCGAAGACGAGGGCTAGAGCCTATCTCAAAAAAAATCTAAGTGCCCCTGACATTTATTTTGAGATGGGCTCTATTCTGTTCGTGGCTTCAGTGCTGGCAGGAACAGCAACCGATCTGAATCATAACGCGTAGATCCATACCGACAAATCGACATCGGCATCCGAGATGCCATCCACATTCCTCACGATTTCAGCAATGCGTTTCATCTCCTCTTGAGATACAGCCGCACCGGTTATCTGGGCCTTGCCCAGCTCAGGCACCGCAATATGCAGTGTGCTGATATCAATATCGTTTTCCAATAGTTCGGAATGAATTTTTCGTTCCTGCGCCAATTTTTTCATCGAAGAAAGCGCATCGAGGCTGCAGGATTGGATATCGTCCGATCGAACCGCTCCCACAATGAGGTTGGCGATTGTTCCCGATTTCATTTTATTGATGTTGAGTGTCAAATCATAAAGCGAGGCGGTGTCTAAATCGGCCCGGAACGCATAGCGGAAAAATTCCTTCTGACCTTTATCGTATTTTGCAATAAGGTCCAGCGCGGCGTTGCGATTCAATTCCTGATCGGAGATAAGATTCGCCACTCTGGCATTGACGCTGGCAAGCAAACGGACATGAAAAGCGCAGTCAAAATCACGCAGGAGCAGTTGGCTTCCGTGGCCAATTATCACCCCGTCGCCACGGCGTGCAATCTCGTAAACCGCCACTTCCATGGCATCCAAATAGAGCTGAGGCGCGCGGCTGCGAAGCCGTTCCCAAAAACCGGGTGCCTGCAGATCAAAATTGTATTCAGCGGGTATCGTCATCCCGGTTTCCGTTACGATCGCTTTAAGCTCATCATCACCGGAAAGCCCGACCCCTAATTCCTCAGCGACTAGTTTAGCGACTTGATTTCCTTTTGCACCGATACGGGCGGTAATGGTAACTAAAGGCATTATTGATTCCCCCCCAACCGATTTTGATTAAAACCATTTAACCGGATCAATTCGCGTATTGAGCATCTAATATCCAG
>JASJED010000066.1 GCA_030065585.1 Desulfobacterales bacterium
TTCACGCGCGTCGGGGCCCTGGACAATCTTTCCCTGGGGCAGAGCACCTTCATGGTGGAAATGCAGGAAACCGCCAATATCCTCCACAATGCGACCGCCGAAAGCCTGGTCGTGCTGGACGAGATCGGGCGCGGCACCAGCACCTACGACGGATTGAGCATCGCCTGGGCGGTGGCCGAATGGCTGCATGACTTGAAGGGCCGCGGTGTCAAGACCTTGTTTGCCACCCATTATCACGAGTTGACCGAACTCACCCGGACACGACCGCGCGCCAAGAACTATCATATCGCCGTCAAGGAGTGGAACGACGACATCATCTTTCTGCGCAAGCTGGTTGAAGGCGGCACCAATCGAAGCTATGGTATACAGGTGGCGCGCCTGGCCGGCATACCGCCGGGCGTCGTTAAGCGCGCCAAAACCCTTCTGGTGGATATTGAAAACGATGCCCTGAACCCCACGACCCGTGACGGAGGGGCGGGATCGGGGGCAAGTGACCGGGGGCAGGTGCAGTTGGGGCTCTTTCCCACGCCCACCGACGAGCTGCTGGATCAGGTGCGCCATGTCGATATCGCGCAGACAACGCCGCTCGAGGCCCTCCAGCTGCTGAGTGAGATGCAGTCCAAGATCAAAGCGATGTCGGATTGAAAATGCGCAGGACCGTTTATCACATAGGGATCGTTCTGGTCATGGTGCTCGCTGTCTGGGGCGCGCCTTCGGCGGCCCGGGGGGAGTCCAGTCGCGAACTGTATTTCCGTGCCGAAGGAGCCTATAAAAACCTGATCAACGCCCCCAGCCGAAAGCAGCTTCGGCACCACTGGCTCAGGGTCATCGAAAAATTCGAAGCGGTCTATGAACGTGATCGCGATGGCGAGTGGGCCTCGGCCAGCCTCTATCGGGCCGGTGTGATCTGGTTAGAACTCGGTCGATTCAATGGGCGAGCAGCCGATCGCGAAACCGGCATCGAGCGCCTGCAGGGTGTGGTCACCCAGTTTCCCCGCAGTGCCTATCGAACCAAGGCCCGGGCCAAACTCCGTGAATTGGGCGCGGCCGTGCCCCAAACCCGTCCGCAACCCCATCCGGAATCCCGCCGGCACTTCGCGGCGGCTGAGCGCTGCCGGCTTCAGCTCGCCAAGAATCCCCGGCGCACCAAACATCGGGATGTGTGGGAGAAATGCATCGATCAATACGAAATGGCCTACAGGGCCGATCCCGACAGTGAAACCGCCGCCCAGTGTCTTTTGCAAACGGGGCTGCTCTACCTCGAACTCAGCCGTTATTCGCGCAGTGCCGACGACCGCGCAAATGGAAACCGCTTCCTGGCGCGTGTGGTGAGGGATTACCCCCAAAGCCCTGCCAGTGCCGTTGCCCGCAAACACACACAGGCGACGGCCCCTTCGGACAAAACCGCCAGGGCGGCCAAGGCGACCAAACGAAGCACCATCGCTGCGGAAGAATCCGCTTCGCGGGCCGGCGCTTCCAGTGCTCATCGGACGGTCAACGAATTGCGCTTCTGGTCCAACCCCAATTATACCCGGGTGGTGATCGACACCGACGGCAAAGTGCCCTATTTCCATCGTCTGCTCAAAAAAGACCCGGATCTCAAAAAACCCCAACGACTCTACGTGGACTTGCGCAATGCCCGCCTGGGGCAGGAATTTCCACGCGAGGTGCCCATCAACGACAACCTGCTGATCGACGCCCGGGCCGGACAATTCACCAACGATACCGTGCGGGTCGTCATGGATATCAAATCCTTCGAGAAATACAAAATTTTCTCGCTGATGAATCCCTTCCGGATCGTCATCGATATCTGGGGTCATTCCAAGGGCAAGCGGTCGGCAAGCAAGGAGGCGGTCGCCGCGGTTCGTCCGCCCCCGGGCAAAATCCCGCCCGGCTCCCTGACGCGGTCGCTCGCGCTGGGGGTCAGCCGGATCGTGATCGATGCCGGCCACGGCGGCAAGGACCCCGGAGCGCGCGGCTTTTATCGCGGGGCCCGGGAAAAAGACATCACGCTGAGCATCGCCAAGAAGCTGGCCAAGAAAATCAAATCGCGACTGGGCTGCGAGGTCATCCTCACCCGGGACAACGACAAGTTTCTGACCCTCGAAGAACGCACGGCCCTGGCCAATACCGAGAACGCCGATCTCTTTATCTCGATCCATGTCAATGCCCACCGCAATAAACACGCCTACGGCACCGAGACCTATTTTCTGAACCTGGCCACGGATGAGGAGTCCATCCGTGTGGCGGCCATGGAAAACGCCACCTCGACCAAGAACATAAGTGATCTGCAGACGATTCTGATGGACCTCATGCAGAATGCCAAAATCAATGAATCGAGCCGGCTGGCCGGCTACGTCCAGGGTCATATGGTCCAGCATCTGAATAAAAAATATCGCCACATTAAGGACAAGGGGGTCAAACAGGCCCCGTTTTACGTCTTGCTGGGGGCCCAGATGCCGGCGATTCTCATCGAGACCGCTTTCATCAGCAACGCGCGGGAATGCAAACGCCTGATGGATCCCCATTTTCAAAGTCGTCTGTGTGACGGGATCGTTCGCGGCATCGAGCAGTATATCCAGGAGACGATTCCGACGGCTCGCCGGCCGACCCGGGCCTTGCCCCCCCAAAGCGGTTAGGATCTTTTTTCAGGCTGGCGGTGGAGGAGATACCCGCATGTCGGCCCGCAACGCCAGTGGCAGACCGCCCGTTTCACCTCTGATGGTATTGTCCATCGGCGTGGCCGCCATTTCCACCGGGGCCATCTTCGTTCGTCTTGCCGACGCCCCGGCCCTGGCGACGGCGGCCTACCGGGTCGGGCTGGCCAGCGTTCTCTTGCTGCCGGCGGCCAGCGTCTATTCCCGGAGCGAACTCAAGCGCCTCCACGGCAAGGACATTGGTCTGGCGCTCATGGCCGGTTTCTGTCTGGCCCTGCATTTTGCCACCTGGATCGCCTCGCTGGACTATACCTCGGTGGCCAATTCGGTGGTGCTCGTCAATACCAATCCGATCTGGGTCGGGTTGCTGGGGCCCCTGCTGACGGGGGATCGAGTTCGCCGCAGCACGTTCGGTTGTATTGGTTTGAGTGTCGTCGGCGCCGCCGTTATCGGGTGGGGTGATTTTACCACCGGCCGCCAGGCCCTGATCGGCGATGCCCTGGCTTTGGCTGGCAGTTTGTGCGCGGCGCTCTACCTTCTGATCGGCCGCGTTCTGCGGGCGCGCGTTTCCCTTTTAGCCTATATTTTCTTGTGCTACGGCAGTGCCGCGATCATCCTATGGGCGGCCGTCCTGGGGCTGGGGATCGTGCACACGGGCTTTTCGGCTGAAACCTGGGCCGCTTTTGGCGGCATGGCGGTTTTGTCCCAGCTGGTGGGGCATACCAGCTACAATTGGGCCCTGAAATGGATCCGCACCAGCACGGTGGCCGTCAGCCTGCTGGGCGAGCCGATCGGCGCCAGCCTGCTGGCCTGGCTGCTCTTCGGGGAAACCCTGACGATCGCGAAACTCGTCGGCGGCGGTTTGATCCTGGCGGCCATCTATTTGGTGGCCCGGGACGAAGCCCGGGAATCATCCTGAGCAGGCATGGAACCATCAATCACACTACGGGGAGGACATCCATGACATTTACGCATATCACCTACGCTCTGGAAGACGCTATCGCGGTGATCACCTTCAACCGTCCCAAGGCGTTGAATGCCCTCAATGCGGCGTTGCTGGCGGAATTTGGCGAGGCGCTCGATGACATCGAGAACGACCCCGGCATACGCGTACTGATCCTGACCGGCACCGGCGAGCGCGCGTTTGTCGCCGGGGCCGATATCACCGAAATCAACCAACTGGGACCATTGGGCGCCAAACACTTCGCCCGCCGGGGGGCCGAAAGTATCAGCCGGCTGTGTGCGCTGCCCATACCGGTGATGGCGGCCGTCAACGGTTTTGCGCTGGGCGGCGGCACCGAAATGGCGCTGGCCTGTGATTTTATTTATGCCGCCCAAAGCGCCAAGTTCGGGTTGCCGGAGATCAATCTGGGGATCATCCCCGGCTTTGGCGGCACCCAGCGGCTGCCGCGCCTGATCGGGCCGGGGCTGGCCCGCGAATTGATCTACACCGGGCGCATGATCGATGCTGAGGAAGCCTTGCAGTTGGGCCTGGTCAACCGGGTCTGTCCCGACGATCAACTAATGGCAACCGCCCGCGAAACCGCCCAGGTGATAGCCGCCAAAGGCCGGGTGTCATTGCGAGCGGCCAAATATGCGATCAACAACGGGTTGAATGTCGATCTCGCCTCGGGTCTGGCGCTGGAGAACGATGCCTTTGCGCTTTGCCTGGCCAGCCCGGATGCCCAAGAGGGCACCGGTGCCTTTCTGGAGAAGCGCGCGGCCGTTTTCACCGGGAGCCTGGACGACGAAGCGGATGCGGACGCCTGATCGTTTATCGGCGGTCCAGCGTCGCGACGGCCCCCATGGCTTTGCAACGGCAAGGGCAGGGCGTCTAAATCCCCGAACGATCGTCGTTTAGGTAATGATATCGGTTCATTTTATGCTTGACACGTAAAGGCGCATTCGTTATCCCCATCTGAACCAAGGATGATCTTCTAATGGGCGGTGCGCGATTCTACTTTTACGGTTTTTTCGGGGGCTTTTTTTAGAAAGTCTACCCATTGGCCGTTCGCTTAGAAAAACGCACAGACAAAACTAACGACAATGGGTAGACGACACCCGGTCAGCCCATGGTCATTAGCAGGCTGCGGGCATCAGATGCCGGCAGCCTTTTTTTTAGGCGGCGGGACGCTGCGGTTCGATCGGCAGGACGGGGAGGTTGAATTGATGAGGCAAGGAGGAAAACCGCTATGATATACGACATCGAATACGAAACCATGCCCCGTGAGGCCCTGGAGGCCATTCAGTTCCGCCGGCTGAAAGCCACGATCGAACGCGGATATGCTAGTGTGCCGTTCTATCGCCAACAATTCGAGGCGGCCGGCATCACCCCCGGTGACGTCCAAAGCCTTCAAGACCTGTCCCAACTCCCGTTTACCACCAAGCAGGATCTGCGCGATAATTACCCCTTCGGTATGTTTGCCGTGCCCATGGAAAACGTCGTGCGCATTCACGCCTCGTCCGGCACCACCGGGCAACCCACCGTGGTGGGCTACACGGCCCGTGATGTGGACACCTGGGCCGGCCTCATGGCCCGCTCGCTCATGGCCGGCGGCGCCACCCGGGGCGATATGATCCACAATGCCTATGGCTACGGGCTGTTCACCGGCGGTTTGGGCGCCCATTACGGGGCTGAAAAGCTGGGGGCTTCGGTCATCCCCGTGTCGGGCGGAAACACCAAACGGCAGGTCGTGATCATGAAAGATTTCGGCCCCACGATCCTCACGGCCACGCCTTCCTATGCGCTGCACCTGGCCGAGGTGGCGGAGGAAATGGGGGTTTCCTTCCGGGACCTTAAATTCAAATACGGGGTTTTCGGGGCGGAGCCCTGGTCGGAAAGCATGCGCGAAGAAATCGAGGCGAAACTGGGCCTCGTGGCCGTCGACATCTATGGCCTCAGCGAAGTGATCGGACCGGGGGTGGCCATGGAATGCTACGAGGCCAAGCAGGGACTGCATATTTTTGAAGACCACTTTATTCCGGAAATCATCAATCCCGAGACGGGAGAAGTCCTGCCCGATGGCGAAACCGGCGAATTGGTGTTCACCTCGATCACCAAGGAGGCCTTTCCGGTGATTCGCTACCGCACCCGCGACATTACCTCGCTGAACCCGCAACCCTGTATCTGCGGCCGTACGATGGTCCGCATGAGCAAGGTCAGCGGTCGCTCCGACGATATGCTCATCATCCGCGGCGTGAATGTATTCCCCTCGCAGATCGAAAGCGTGCTGATGGAGATGCAGAACGTCGAGCCGCATTACCAACTGGTTGTGGATCGGGAGGGTTCGCTGGACACCTTGACGGTCATGGTCGAAGTATCGGAGGCCATGTTCTCCGATGAAGTCAAGTCGCTGCAGAACATGGAAAAGGCGATTACCAAGAACATCAAGGACTATCTGGGGGTTTCCGCCCAGGTAAAGCTTGTGGAGCCCAAAGCGATTGCCCGCAGTCAGGGCAAGGCGGTGCGCGTCATCGACAATCGGAAGATTTAGTGGGACTGAAGGGTAACGCCGGCTTCGGGCCTTTTCGCAACGCTTAACCACAATGGACTTATGAAGTCTCGTGTCAGACGGTTTCGTAAATGGTTCAAGATGCGGCTTGCGAAGTTTGAGGCGTGAGGCGTACTCAGTGTACGCCGCAGCGACGAGAACTGGAGCGTAACACCGATGTCGGATCTTTTACGAAACCGTCCATCAAGGAGGCAACCATGCGTGCAGAACAGATATCCGTCTTTCTCGAAAATAAGACCGGCCGGCTCTGTGAGGTCACCGGCATCCTTGCGGAGAACAACGTCAATATCCGCGCGCTGGCCCTGGCGGATACATCCGATTTTGGTGTCTTGCGGCTGATCGTGGACGATACCGAAAAAGCCAAGGACGTTTTGAAGCAAGCGGGATTCACCGTGGGCAAGACCGATGTCCTGGCGGTCGAGGTCCCCGACCGGCCCGGCGGACTGCATGCCATTCTCGATCTGCTGCAGACTTCCCGGATCAACGTGGAGTACATGTACGCCTTCGTTCAGCAAAGCGGCAACAATGCCGTCATGATTTTCCGTTTCGACAACACGGACGAAGCGCTCAAGGTCATCCAGGAAAAGGGGATGCGAGTGATTGACGGTCAGACCCTCTACGGCATGTAGACGTGTCGTCAGGCAGGCATCAAGGTCCCAGCGGGAAACGCAGGGCCATGTGACCCCGCCGGGCTGTGTAAGATGCATTTTACCGATGCAACGCGCTTAATCGCTGCCGGTTGTTGCACCCCGGCAAAAACTCAAATTGAGGGGAGGAGATATGAAGTATCGAAGCATTAAATTCATTATCGCACTTCTGATTGCAAGTTTGGTCTTTATTCCCACCGCCGCGGCGGATACGGTCAAAATCGGCGCGATCCTGGCCGTTACCGGACCGGCCTCGTTTCTTGGCGGCCCGGAGGCCCGCACACTGGAAATGCTGGTGGAGCAGACCAATGCGGCCGGCGGCATCAACGGCAAACAGGTGGAATTGATTATCAAAGACTCGGGCGGCAATCCCGAAAAAGCGATCTCCTTTGCCAAGCAGCTTATCGAGGAGGAACAGGTTGTCGCGGTGCTGGGACCTTCCACCTCCGGTGAGACCATGAAGATTAAAAAAATCTTCGAGCAGGCGCAAACGCCGCTGATTTCGTGTGCCGCGGCCGAAGTGATCGTCAATCCGGTGGCCCAGTACGTTTTCAAGACGCCCCAGAAAGACTCCTATGCCGCCCAGAAAATCTTTCAGACCATGAAAGATAAGGGCATTTCCAAGATCGCCGTGCTGGCGGGAAATACCGGATTCGGGAAGGCCGGCAAAGCCCAACTGCTAAAAATTGCCCCCACGATGGGTATCGAGGTGGTCGAGGCCGAAGTCTACGACAAGAAGTCCAAAGACCTCTCGGCGGTGATTGCCAAGATCAAGGCCAACAAGGACGTCCAGGCGGTGGTCAACTGGTCGATCGTTCCGGCCCAGGCCATCGTGGCCAAGAACATGCGCCAGGCCGGCTGGGACGTGCCCTTGTTCCAGAGCCACGGATTCGGCAACATCAAGTATGTCGAAGCGGCCGGTGCGGCCGCCGAAGGCATTATCTTTCCGGCCGGTCGCCTGCTGGTTGCCGATATGCTGCCCGATGGCCACCCCCAGAAAGCCTTGCTGACCGAATACATCCAAGCCTATGAGGGCAAGTACCAGGAGGCCGCCTCGACCTTCGGCGGGCATGCTTACGATGCCTATATCATCGCCACGGCGGCCATCGAAAAGGCTGGCACCGACAAGGCCAAGATCCGTGACGCCATCGAGCAGATCAAAGATCTTCCCGGAACCGGCGGTATCTTCAGCTTTTCGGCCGAAGATCACAACGGACTCGATATCGATTCGTTTGAGATGATTACCGTCAAAGGTGGGAAATTCGTACCCTACGGCAACGCACTTGCTGCGCCACAGAACGTCAAGATTCAATAATAAGGAAATATCCTGCGGCGCCATTTGACGGCTTTAACCGCATGAACAGCATACGCCTGCGAGGGGCCGAGCACGACCGGCCCCTTTTGCACGTTTACCGCAACCCGGATGGCAGACACCCATCGGGGTTTGGCGGATAGCAATCGACGCCACCCATGACTGTGGAACTGTTTGTCCAATATCTGTTCGCCGGCATCACCTACGGTGCGATCTATGCCATCGTGGCCATCGGCTTCAACATCATCTACAACACCACCGGGATCATCAATTTCGCCCAGGGCGAATTCGTCATGCTCGGGGGGATGATCTCCATTTCCCTGCTGCCGTATTTACCCCTGACGCTCGCCATCGCGGTGGCCGTGCTGGTCACGATGATTTTCGGGGCCCTTCTGGAAATCTGCTTTATCCGTTGGCTGGAGAGCCCGAGCGTTCTCAGGATGATCATCATCACCATCGGCCTGTCCATCCTGACCCGTGAAGCCGCCCTGCATATTTGGGGTGAATCCATCCGCTCCCTGCCTTACTTCGTCGGCAATGAAATTACGACGGTGGCCATTTGGGGGGCGCGAATTTCACCCCAGGTACTCTGGGTGATTGGCGCCTGCGGCCTGATGGTGCTGTTTTTGAGCCTCTTTTTTCAGACCACCTCGGTGGGCCGGGAAATGCGGGCCTGCGCCGCCAACCGCAAGGCGGCCATCCTCTGCGGGATCAACACCCGCAATATGGTGACCCTTTCGTTCGTGCTCAGCGCCGGTATCGGGGCCCTGGCCGGTTGCGTCATGTCACCGATTACCTCGACCGAATACAGTATCGGCACGGGGCTGGCCATCAAGGGATTCACCGTGGCCATTCTGGGCGGACTGGGTAATTCCATGGCGGCCGTGGGGGCGGGCCTTTTGCTCGGAATTCTGGAAGCCTTTTCGATTTCCGTGCTTCCGCTGGCGTTCAAGGATGCCATAGCGATCGCGATTCTGTTGGTGATCCTCTTTGTGCGGCCGCACGGCCTGTTCGGTTCGGCGACGGCCGCCGGGTTGAAGGAGTTTTAAGCATGAAAAAACTGCTTCCCCTGGCGGCGCTTGTTCTCATTGTGGTCACCGTTCAGATCATTACGGAGTGGACCGACACGCGCTTCTATCTGACCCAGTTGACCATGTCGGCCTATTATGCCCTATTGATCATCGGGTTGTGCGTGGTGATGGGCTATGCTGGACAGATTTCCCTGGGCCATGCCGGTTTTTTCGCCATCGGCGGCTATTTGTCCGCTGCCTTGACGACACATAATCTGGTGGCCTACCAAAACAGTGCCTTGATCCGAATGCTCGATGGGCTCGGCGTGCTGGTATCGGGTCAGGATATCTATGGGGATGCCCTCATTGCGGTAACCCCCTGGGCCGCCTGTGCCGTTGCGGTGGTGAGTGCCGCCGTGATCGCCTGGATTCTGGGGATACCGGTGCTGAAGCTCAAGGGGCATTACCTGGCGATGGCCACCCTCGGTTTCGGCATTATCACCTACCGCATCGTTCTGGCCAGTGAATACTTCGGCGAGGCCGACGGTATTTCCGAGGTACCCGCCTTCCAACTGCTGCCCGGACTTGCGGTGAGCGGCGATTTCGGGGCCCGGGAGGAAAACTATTATATCGCCTGGGGGCTGCTGATCATCGGCATGATTCTTCTGCGGAACCTGATTGACAGCCGGGTCGGCCGCGCGCTTCGATCGATTCACGGATCCGAGGAGGCGGCCGCCTCTTCAGGCGTCGACACCGCGCGCTTCAAACTGCAGGTCTTCGTGCTTTCCGCCGTGTTTGCCGCCGTAGCGGGCGTTTTTCTGACCCACTACAACGGCGGCATCGGACCCTCCGAGTCCGGTGTCATGAAGTCGGTGCGCTATGTGGCCATTGTGGCGGTGGGTGGCATGGCCCACCTCTGGGGCGCCATGATCATGGGTGTTATCCTTAATTTCCTTTCGCTGCGCGGCGTGTTCGGCTCCTATGATGACGCTGTTTTCGGATTGATCCTGATTGTCGTTATGCTGTTTGCGCCCAACGGCATCCTGAGTTTGAACTGGCGGGGGTATGCCTATATGATTTTCCGCCTAGCAACCGCACGCAAGCAATCCGGGGGCAAAACCGATGGCCCTGCTTGAGATTTCCCGACTGCATAAAAAATTCGGTGGACTGCATGCGGTCAACGATGTCTCCTTTAATGTCGAACATGGGGCCATCAAAGCGGTCATTGGCCCCAACGGCGCCGGGAAGACGACCCTGTTCAATTTAATCACGGGGACGCTGGCCGCATCCGCGGGTGCGGTGCAATTCAAGGGCGAAAATATCCAGGGCCGCAAACCGCACCAGATTGCCGCCTGCGGGATTGCCCGGACCTTTCAGAATATCAAACTCTTTCACGGTATGACGGCCCTGGAAAATATCATGGTGGGGCGTCATCTGCGCAGCCGCGCCGGATTTATGGCATCCATGCTGAGACTGCCATGGTCACGGCAAGAGGAGCAGAAGATCCGTGGCAAAGCCATGGAACTGCTCGAACTGCTCGAAATCGCGGCCTATGCCGATGTGGATGCCACCAGTCTGGCCTTCGGTCAGCAACGCGCGGTCGAATTTGCCCGCGCCCTGGCCCTGGAGCCGGCACTCCTGCTGCTGGATGAGCCGGCGGCCGGACTCAACATGCATGAGACGGCGGAGATCGGCCGGCTGATTGCGCGGATTCGGGATCTCGGTATTACGGTACTGCTCGTCGAGCATGATATGTCGTTGGTCATGGAAATCTCCGATGAGATCGTTGTTCTGAGTTTCGGTCAGAAGATTGCGGAAGATGTGCCTGCGGCCATACAAGACAATCCTGAGGTGATCAAGGTCTACCTTGGCGAATGAAAATCAGCTTAATGCGTAATTTGGCGGAAGCGTGCCGACAATGTTGAAAATTCGCAATCTCCAGGCGGGCTATGGCAAACTGAAAGTCCTCAAGAATGTATCCATGCACGTGGATAAGGGCGAAATCGTAACGATTATTGGTGCCAATGGCGCGGGCAAGACGACCCTCTTGTCGACCATATCCGGGCTGCTGCGGGCCGCTGCCGGTGAAATCGCGTTTGAAGACCGCAATCTCATCGCTTTGGCCCCTCAGAAGATCCCCGCGCTGGGATGTGTCATGATTCCTGAAGGCCGGCAAATTTTTGCTTCGCTTTCCGTCGAGGAAAATTTGATTCTGGGGGGGCACGTGCTGAAAAAAAACGGTAAACAAGCCCTTCGGCAGCAGTTGGACGAACAGTATGCTCTGTTTCCGATTTTGCGCGAACGCCGGGAACAGTATGCCGGGACGCTTTCCGGCGGCGAACAGCAGATGCTCGCCATGGGTAGAGCCCTGATGTCGCAACCGTCCCTGATCATGATGGACGAGCCGTCGACCGGGCTGGCCCCGCTGATCGTCAAGGATATTTTCAATGTTATCGTCAAGATGAGGGATGAGGGCAAGACGGTGCTGCTGGTGGAACAGAATGCCAAAGCGGCCCTTCAGGTGGCCGATCGGGGATATGTTCTGGAAACCGGAAAAGTGGTCCTGCAGGGAACATCCCCTGACCTGCTGGAGGATGCCGACGTCAAACGCGCCTATCTGGGTAAGGATTACGGTGAATTCTATGACGGAAAAGCCTGACCAAACAGTTTGTGTGCCTGAATTGCGAACGCAGCTGGTTCTGGAACGTTTTCAGAGCACGCTCAACCGGGCGTATCGTAATGTGCCCTTTTACCAAAAGCGCCTACGGGAACAGGGGCTCGACCCGTCTGATATCCAAAGCCTGGATGACGTGGTGCGCCTGCCGTTTTTAACCCGTCAGCATTTGAGCGCGAACTACCCCTACGACCTTTTTGCGGTGCCCTTGCGCGACATTGTCCGGATTCATACGGCACCGGGTACATCATCGAATCCGACGGTCAGCGGCTATACCCGCCAGGATCTCCAGATCTGGACAAACATGGTCGCCACCGCCCTCGAAAACGCCGGTGTCGGGCCCGAGGATATCCTGCAGATCAGCCTGGATCCCGGTCTGGCCAACTGGGGGCGCGACTACAAGAGCGGTGCTGAGACCATCGGGGCCAGCGTGATCCCCAATACCCTGCTGTCCATCGACAAACAGCTCATGGTCATGCGTGACTACAAACCCTCGGTCTTGGTGACCACGCCGTCGTATGCCCGGCAGGTCGCCGTGCGATTGGCGCATATGGAGCGCAAGACCACCGCATTCAGGCTTAAAACGCTCATCCTGGTCGGTGAGCCCGCGGATACCGACCTGCGCCGATTTCTGGAACACGCCTTGAATGTCGACTGCTGGCAGCATTACGGTCTGAGCGAAATTCCCGGGCCGGCGCTGGCCTACGAGTGTGAAAATCATTCCTGTCTGCACGTGAACGATGAACATTTTCTACCGGAAATCATTGATCCGGTCACCGGTGCGCCCGTTCCCGCCGGCATGGATGGTGAACTGGTCCTGACCACCCTCACCACGCGTGCGTTTCCTTTGATTCGTTTTCGCACCGGTGACCGGGCCCGCATCGTGACCGCCCCCTGTACGTGTGACTGCCGGCTGGTCCGCATCGAATGGCTCACGGAACGAACCGATCAACTGGTTTGCATCCGTGGCGTCAAGGTGCATCAGCAACAGATCATGACCGCCGTCGAAAATGCCCTTGGTTTCAAACCCCAGGACAGTTGCCTGTTCGAAAATCGTTATGACGAAAAGACCTACCTCGAGATCTGGATTGCCGTCGAGGATGCCTTTTTCTCGGATGAGATCAAGATGCTTGAAATGCGAATGCAGCGTGTTCGCGATCAGGTGCAGGAAGACACGGGGGTGCCGGTCGTCGTTCGATTGAAGGAACGCGCCACGATTGCGGCCGGTCCTCCCAGCATAAATGGATAGATACTGATATTTTCCAAAAATAACAATGCGATATGTCTTCCAGGCTAAAGATCTCCGCCCCCTGCGACAGCACGTCTGAGCGCCAATTGGCGCGACCTTCCAAATGTTGGTTCAATTTGACTTGGCACCCGAGTTGGGCATATAAATAAAAGAGTTTAGACCCGCAAAAAAGCATTCGGGTCCCACCGCCCAACGCCATCTCGCCAGGCGTCGAGGCGGTTATGCGTCTATCGAAGCCGAATGGAAACACGCATGGATCGCCGGAAAAATAAATGGCAGTTGGTCTGGGGGGCCGCCCTCGTGGCTGCGGGCATCGGTGTCTTCATCATGCTGCCGCAGCGCATGGATCAGATCGCCCAGGCACGACAGGTCGATCCCGCTTCTCTAGAAATCCTGTTTCTGTGGTTTTGCTTCGCTCTCCTCGGAGTCCTTCTAATCGGTGGTGGGGTGCGCAAAATTTACTTTTGCCTGAAGCCACCGCCAATCGATGAATCAAAATAATCACAGCGAGACATGTTATGAATATGAAATCGCAAGGCCTGCGGGCTAGAGACATCAATGTACCGGACCTTGATTCCGAGGTGGCCTATCGGGATTATCTTCAAAATATCTGCAACAAAATCTATGCGGCCAACAATCTGGATGAAATCCTGATTGATCTCAAGGAAGATATCTCGCACCTTTTTAAAGCGCAGCGCATCACGGTCTTCGTGGTGGACGGCAAGACCCGTGAGTTGGTTTCGCGGTTCAAATCCGGCCCGGAGATATCCGAGATTCGTATCCCCATATCGGCCGACAGCATCGCCGGTTTCACGGCCAGCAAACAAAAACCGGTCAATATCAAGGACGTCTATGATACGGCTGAACTTGGCAACATTTCCCCCAATCTCAAATTCGACCGCAGTTGGGACCAAAAAACCGGTTTTCGTACCCGCCAGGTGCTGGCTTACCCGATTGTCTTCAAAAAATTTCTGTTAGGCGTGCTGCAACTGATCAACTGCCGCCGCGGTGATCAATTTACCAGTGAAGACGTGTCTTCCGCTGCCAAGGTGGCTGAAATCATCGGTATTGCGGTTTACAATCAGAAACGGATTGCCGGCAAGGCACGCCCCAACCGTTTTAGCTATCTGTTGGACAATCATTTCATCACCCAAAAGGAACTGGACAAGGCCGTCGCCGAAGCGCGCCGGCAGAAAAAAGTCCTCGAGAATGTTCTGATCCGCGATTACGATATTCCCAAAAAAGACGTGGGCCAGTCCCTATCCAAATTCTATGACGTGCCCTTTATCGAATACTACAGCGCCGCACCGGTTCCCGGTGAATTGATGCGTGGACTGCGCATTCCTTTCCTCGAACGCAACTGCTGGGTGCCATTGCGCACCGACGGCAACAAGATCGTGATTGCGATCGACAACCCCAGCGATCTGCAAAAGATCGATGAGATCAAAGCGTTGTTCCCCGGGCGGCCTTTATCCTTCTTTGTGGCCTTCAAACAGGATATCCTCAGCTTCATCAAGCTTTTCACCCAATCCGACAGCGCGTTGGAAGGCATCGACGATATCCTGGCCGATATGAAAGAGGAAGAGGCCGCCATCGAGGAGGCCGAGACGGCGGTCGGTGAAGAGGACAGCGCCGTCGTCAAACTGGTCAACAAGATCATTCTGGATGCTTACAGCCGCGGGGCTTCCGATGTACACATCGAACCCTACCCGGGTCGACAGGATACCGAGGTGCGCATCCGTGTGGACGGTGGCTGCACCCTCTATCAGAAGGTGCCCTTTCAGTTCCGCAATGCCTTGGCTTCGCGCATCAAAATCATGGCCAACCTGGATATCGCCGAGCGGCGCAAACCCCAGGACGGTAAAATCCAGTTCAAGAAATACAGCGGCCAGGACATCGAATTGCGTGTTGCCACGGTTCCTACGCAAGGCGGCATGGAAGACATCGTGCTGCGTATCCTCAACGCGGGCGAACCCATACCCCTGAACCGCATCGGGTTTTCGCATCGCAACTACGATAATTTCACGAATGCCGTCAACCAGCCCTATGGTATTATTTTTGTTGCCGGTCCGACCGGTTCGGGTAAAACCACGACGCTGCACTCGGCCTTGGGTGCCATCAACAAGACCGAAACCAAGATCTGGACGGCCGAGGACCCGGTCGAAATCACCCAGCGGGGATTACGCCAGGTGCAGGTCAAACCCAAAATCGGGTTCGATTTCGCCGCGGCCATGCGATCATTCCTGCGCGCTGACCCGGATGTCATCATGGTGGGCGAAATGCGGGACAAGGAAACCACCCATATCGGCATCGAGGCTTCGCTGACCGGCCACCTGGTCCTTTCCACCCTCCACACCAACAATGCTCCCGAGAGCATTACGCGTCTCCTGGACATGGGCATGGATCCCTTCAATTTCGCCGATGCCATCCTCTGTATCCTGGCGCAACGCCTGGTGCGGACCCTCTGCCGCGAGTGCAAACGCCCCTACCATCCCAGTGAAGAGCAGATGGCCGAACTGATCCGGGAATACGGGGGCCAGGAAATTTTCGAGCAAACCACTGATATTCGCTATGCCCCGGATATGAAACTCTACAAAGCCAACGGCTGTGAATCCTGCAGCAGCGGTGGTTATGCGGGCCGGATGGGCATCCACGAACTGTTGATGGGCACCGATGAGATGAAGAAATTGATCCAGAACAAGGCCCGCATGGATGAAATCCGGAATTTGGCCATCAAGGAGGGGATGACCACCCTCAAACAGGATGGTGTTGAAAAGGTCTTCGGCGGCAACTGTGATCTGCTTCAGGTTCGCAAAGTCACCATCAAATAAATCTCGAGCTTATCTCTATCGCGGATCCGGCGTCTTTTAGCTTGCTTTTCTCCTTTGGTCCCATCGATGCGCGTTGCGCGGCAGGCGAATCCAGGTCGAATTCCCACCAGCATCACGATCAACGGTTTCAAAACCTCAGACCGCGTTCGAGGCCAAGGCGCCGCCTGATGAAAAAGCGGAGCATATTCGATGATATGTACGCAGTAGCACGGGGTAGGGGCCCTGCGCTGCGGCCCTGAAGAGGGCGGCAAAGCACCATCCGGTATAAGGATCGACGCTGAATCCAGCAACGCTGGGAACGCCGTCATCGGGCGTTAGATTGCGCTTGAGAAACGTCGCGGATGTTCGGCGTTGATCCTCCGGAAAAAGGCTTCCACAATCGGATTGAAACCGAACGCCAGGAGGGTGGCCTGCGCCTCCTCCCGGGTGAACCAGCGCAGACGTTGGCCTTCGGTCAGATCGATTCGGTCGATATCCAAATCGGCGGCCTTCCAGAAGGTGAATTCGGTTCGATCCGCCATCGCGGTGGTGGTAAAGAGGGCGAAATCTTCCAGATCCAGATTTAATTCTTCTTTCATTTCACGAACAATACATTTTTCAGGTGTTTCCCCGACCTCCACATGTCCGCCTGGCAGATCCCAATGGTTCGGATAAGCAATCGTGGGAATATCGTCCCTTAACAGGAGTAGCACCTGTTGCTGGCGGTTGATGAAGATTATGCTGCACCCTTGATTTGGCATGGTGTCTCAAACGCATTGCGGTCTGGCAACGGCGATGCGCGGTTCTCAAGGTTGGTGAATGACCCGCTGAAACCTTTCGAGCTGACGTCGATAATGATCCTTGGGGCCATCGGCGGCCTCCAGGGCTTTGTGCGCGTATTGAATGGCGGCCGGCCGATCCCCGTTGATGAAATAGCTTTCAGCCAGTGTGTCCAGGATGTGCGCCGCATCAGGTTCGAGCGCAACCGCGCGGCGGGCGAGATTCAGCGCCCGCGGCGGATTGCGGATCTGCTCGTCCTCACAGGTTGCATACAGCCAGGCCAGATTGTTCAGCACCTGGGCATTCAACGCGTCGAAATCCAAAGCGGCTTCATAAGCGTTGACGGCCGCGCGATAGTCGGTCTGATTGTATTTGATGTCACCCAATAGGCTGTATAGCCGTGCGTCTTGCGGATGGTCTTCGATTTCTTGCACCACGATCTCTTCGAGAAAATGAGTGCCGATGGTTTGGCCGGCCCGGCCGTAATTAAGCTGATAGCCGATCAACCCGATGGCGAGCAACCCGATCGCGTAGGCAATCAGACTGTGTCTTACTTTGCGGTTGTGCCGGGTTATCCAGCGAGGATCCTGTTCACATTTTAAAAGGTAACCGATACGTTCACGGATGCTGAAATGGTGCCAATTGGGTTTATCAGGCGACTGTCCACTGGCCGCCGTAATTTTCTGAAAGGTTGATATCATGGGGCGGGCGGAATTGAAAAGCGTGTAAACATAGACATCGGCTTGACGCTCGAAATTACGCATAAAATACCCAAATAGAAAACGGAAGTAGAGCAGGAAGGCACTGAAGAAAACCAGGCTGAAAATCGTCGTGACAACCGTATCCTGCGTTATTCCCAGACTAATCATGAAGCGATAGAGCGGTTTGGCATACAGGATCACGAAAATGACCAAATCGTTGACCGCAAACGAAAGGAGCATGAATCCGGCCATGAATAACATGTAGTAGAGCAGGTGGTGGCGTTGGACATGGCCGATTTCATGCGCGATGACGGCGTCGATTTCATCCGGTGTAAGGGTTTGCAACAAGGATTCGGTCACCAGGATATAGCGGAATTGATGGACGACGCCCATGACACCGGCGGTCAGCATGCGTCCCCCAAAAATTGGCCAGTAAAGAATATTACGATAGCGAATGCCCGCCTGCCGGCAAAGCGCATGGATGCGTTCACGGTAGAAACGGTTATCCAGCGGGCGGCAGCCCCATAAACGTTGGATCACCGCCGGTGCAAAAACGGCGACAACGACGAGAAACAACAAAAAGTAACCCACCTGACCCTCAGTGGACGACAGCAGTTTTTTGGGCTGATCAAACGGCAGGGCGAAAATGATGTCGGCAATGATCGATATCAGCAGCCAGGGGATAATAATCGGTACGGCCATGCGGACATTGCCTAACAGGTAAGCGCTCTGCCGGACCTGCGGGGCGTATAGTCTTTGATAGCTGCCGTGGGCGCAGGACCACACAATGACCAGCAGGCCCAAAAAAAGCAGCAGGAAGATCAAGGCCAGCAGGGTCGGTAGTATCCGAAAAACCGCCAGCGAATGCCCATAAGCCGGCAGCCCCAATCCGTGAATCAGGATGGCGAAGAGGATAATGGCCATAATGGCCTGACGTGCACTGACCACCGAGAATCGATGATCGGCGGCCAAATGGCCTGAACGCGTGGCCAGATCGTTGACGCGCGCGTACGACCAGCGTGAAAACAGGGCGAAACCCAGGATGAGCCCCGTGGCGGTAAAAGCTGCATCCCACCACGGCAGTCCTGGCTGTTCGGCCGGTTGATAGGTGGCA
>JASJED010000317.1 GCA_030065585.1 Desulfobacterales bacterium
GTGACGGTAGAAATCGAGCGCCAGGCGGTTTAGCTGGAACATCTGGTCCCGTTCGCTCAGTCGTCTTTTCTGCTCGGGTGACAACTGGCGTCGGGGCAGCTGAATGCCGAAACGCTCGGCCAGTTGCTTGACGGCATCCGGAAAGGTAATCCCCTGGTGCTTCATCAAGAAGCTGAAAACGTTGCCGCCTTCACCGCATCCAAAACAGTAGAACATCTGTTTGTGTGGGCTGACCGTAAACGATGGCGTTTTTTCCCCATGAAACGGGCAGAGGCCCACGTAATTCTGACCCGCTTTTTTGAGCACGACGGATTCCCCGACAATATCCACGATGTTGCAGGTGTCACGGATTTCCGAAATTTTTTCTTCGGGTATAAATGGCGCCAAAAAGCCAAACCTCCTTACCGGCTGAGGCAAATGGACGGGAAATGACCGTGGCTTGTTAGGTGGGATGCAGCTTTGCAAGATGTCTGGTCGCGCACAAACGAATCACAGTGGTTCCCTGAGGAGGATACGTGACGTTGTTAAACCGCTTCTAATATTCAATTTAGAAATCAACGTCAAGGAAAATTTTTGTAGAAACTCAGGGTTTATGTCCGCGGGCAACCGCCAGGGCGGCCTTGAGCTCCAGGGTGCCGCTGTAGAGGGCCCGGCCCGTAATGACCCCCACGACACCCACGGTTTCGAGCGGCAGCAGGTTGCGGATATCGTCAAGTGTGGCGACACCGCCCGAGGCCACGACGGGAATCGATACCGCCTGGGCCAATTTGCCGGTTTCGTCGATATTAGGACCCGTTTGCATGCCGTCACGATGGATATCGGTGAAATTGATTGCCGCCACACCGCAGTCCTCGAAGCGACGGGCCAAATCGACGGCCGTCGTCTCCGTGGTCTCGGTCCAGCCTTCGATGGCCACGAGACCGCTGCGGGCATCGATGCCGACCACCATGCGATCCGGAAACGACCGACCGGCTTCGCGGACCAACGCCGGGTTGCGGATGGCCTCCGTGCCGATCACGATGCGCTGGACGCCGAGTTTAAGATACCCCTCGATCGTGGCCATGTCGCGAATCCCGCCCCCAAGTTGCAGTGGTACGTCGACGGCCGCAAGGATCGCGGCAATAGCGGACCGATTGCGGGGTTCCTTGGAGACCGCGCCGTCCAGATCGACGATATGAATCAGCGTGGCCCCCTGGGATTGCCACTGGCGGGCCATGGCTGCCGGGTCGTCCCCAAATACGGTTTCACGATCCATGCGCCCCTGCTCGAGACGCACACAACGCCCGTTTTTAATATCGATGGCCGGGATGACGTTCATTGGCAACTCCCTTCGGTGATTCACCGCCTGGGCAGCGGAAGGCTATCGCAAAATCAAAGGCCGACCACCAGGGATCACAGGTTAAGGGTCAAATGATACCCAGCGGGCGAAACGCACCCACCGGGCAAGCCCCGTGTGGATGGCGTGCGCACCGGCACGCGAGGGTCGCCACCCTACCCGCCCGATGGTGCACGTAAAATTGAGGCTGATTAAATGGCGCCCTTGGTGGAACGCACGCCCTCTACGCGAGCGTCCCACCCGACCGCCTGGGCCAGGGCGCGGCCCAGCGCCTTAAAGACCGCTTCCAATATATGGTGCGGATCCTCGCCGTAGCTGACATTGACATGCAGATTCAGGCCCCCGCGGGTGGCCAGGGCGCGGCAGAATTCTTTGGCCAGTTGGGGATCGAAATTTCCGGCCGGCCCGATGGCGGACGGCAGGTTAAACACCAGATAGGGCCGCTTGGACAAATCCACGGTTACCGCGGCCAGGGCATCGTCCATCGGGGTGACCGCATGGCCGAATCGCCGAATTCCCTGACGCTCGCCCAGGGCCGCATCCAGCATCTCGCCCACCACCAGCCCAACGTCTTCGACGGTATGGTGAAAATCCACTTCGAGATCCCCCTGGGCCGTGAGGGAAAGATCCAGAAAACCGTGGGCCCCCATGAGGGTGAGCATGTGATCGAGAAAACCAATGCCGGTCTGGATTTTGGTGGTGCCACGGCCGTCGATATTCAATCGGCCCGAAATGCGCGTTTCCTGCGTGATACGTTCAAGCTCAGCGGTACGTTTCATCCCCTTGTCCTCGATGGCGATGGCGACGGAAATCGCCGATATTTGATATAAAAGTCAGATTTAGTACAATGGATAAAATCAACAAGTCAAGGATCCTAATTGTCGTCGTTGCCAACCATGGAAAAATTCGGAGGCCGAAATGGCGGTATTGTCCAACTGCGACCCTGAAGTCGCCGCGCTGATCCGCGCTGAAGAACAGCGCCTGGCGGCCACGATCGATCTGATCGCCGCCGAAAATCATCCCCAGCCGGGAATTCTCGAAGCCCAGGGGTCGGTCTTTGCCGTGAAGGCCGCTGAAGGCTATCCGGCCGCCCGCTACCACGCCGGGTGCCTTCATGCGGACGCCCTGGAGACGCTGGCGATGGAACGCTGCCAGGCCCTCTTCGATGCCGACCATGCCAATGTCCAGCCCCACAGCGGGGTTGCCGCCAACTGGGCGGTCTATTTCGCGAATCTCAAACCGGGCGATCGCATTCTCGCGATGCGGCTTTCCCACGGCGGTCACCTGTCCCACGGTGCGGCGGCTTCGGCCACCCGACGCTGTTTCCGTTTCGCGCATTACGGGGTCGACCCGGCCACGGAAACCATCGACTATGACGCCGTGGCCCAATTGGCCGCCCGGACCAGGCCCCGGATGCTCGTGGCCGGGGCCAGCAGCTATCCCCGTTTGATCGACTACCCCCGGCTGGCCGCCATTGCCGCCGATGTGGGCGCCCTTTTCCTGGTGGACATGGCCCACATCGCCGGTCTGGTGGCCGCCGGGGTTATTCCCAGTCCGGTCCCCCACGCCGATTTCGTAACCTTTACGACCTATAAGACATTGGGCGGCAGCCGCGGCGGGGTGATCCTGTGCCGCGCGCGATTTAAGCGCCCCATCGATCGCAGTGTTTTCCCGGGCTGCCAGGGGACACCGGCCCTGAACATGATCGCCGCCAAAGCCGTCTGCTTCCGGTTGGCGCTGCAGCCGGAATTCCGATCCCTCCAGCAGCAGACCATCGCCAATGCGCGTCACATGGCCCAGGCGTTCCAGCACCGCGATTACCGCGTCGTGACGGGTGGCACCGACAACCATCTCGTACTGATCGATCTGCGCTCCCGCGGAATCAGCGGCGAGCAGGCCGAGAAGACCCTGGCCGCGGCCGGTCTCATCGCCAACCGCAACCCGATCCCCTTCGAAAGCCCCGACCCCGATCGTTCGGGCGGGCTGCGCCTCGGCACCCCCGCCATCACCACCCGCGGCATGCGCGAGAAAGAGGTGGATCTGATCGTCGACTGGATCGACCGGCTGTTGCAAAACCCGGATCACGACCGGCCGCGCCGATCGGTCGAAGCCGGTGTCGCGGATCTTTGCCGGCGCTTTCCGCTGCCATCATAGGTCAAAGGAATGGCCAAATGGCAGAGGCCTTCACAAGCAAGCCGCAGATCTTCAGGCTGTGCAAAGGTGAGCGCGTCACCATCCGGGAGGCCTGCTCCCCGGAATGTTCCAGCACCAGCGGGCAGTGGCCCCATTTGCATGTATCGGAGGGATCATTCAGTGTGCTTAGCTATTCCGGTACTGCCAGCGGTAAGCCCAGAGGCCGATGTATTCATGCAGGGCGGCGGCCAGGCCATCGAAGCTGCGGGGCAGAAATTCCGGCCAGTGGTAGGTTTTTCCTGCCCAGGTGCGAAAGCCGCACGGCACCGGTGTGGCCGGCACATTCAACCTGCGAAAACAGAACATGGCCCGCGGCATGTGGGCCGCATGGGTGACCACCAAGGGCCGCCGGTATCCCCGTTGGCGGCAAACCTCCCAACTGTAACGCGCATTTTCGAAAGTATCGCGGCTGCGATTTTCAAGGAGGATCCTGTTGGCGGGCACACCGATGCCTTTCAGAAAACGTTGATAGACGGGTCCCATCAGTTCCTGATGGGGAAGGACGCGGCCGCCCGACAAAATAATCGGCAGCCCGGTGCGGCGATGAATACGCGCCGCCGCCAGCAGCCGTTCGCAGGCCTCGGCGCTGGGGGCGCCGACCCCGTCGATATCGGGCGCACCGGCGTATAGCGCGCTCCCCAGAACCAGGATCACATCGCCATCGAGTGCTCCGGGCAGCGGGTAGCGGGCTTCCAGCGGACGCAGCAGCAAATCCGCCGTCGGCGCAATGGCCGCCAGCCACATGATCACGGCCGTCAGCAGGCAAAGCAGCGAGGATCGCCGCCGCCCGCGAGCCATCTGCCACAGTGCCGCCAAAAGAAACACGAGGATAAAAACCCCGGGCGGCCATAAAAACGGTTTGACGATTTTCTTGAAAATGAACATGGGGTCTCCGAAGTCTCGGTCCGCAGGGTCGACGGTTTCGCCAACCCGCTTTCAGCCCTAGGCCTTGCCGCGGTCATGGTGGCAAACACACAGTGCACCGCAATGCTAGGGCTTCGCAAAGCGTATCGCGAATTTTCCAGCCAGTCGCCCCGAATTTCACTTCAGGGGAATTCATGCTGATGATCGCGAGTGAATTCCATATCGATTCCGGGCAGTTCGTCTTGATTTTACGAGTCGGCGGTGTTAACAGCAAGACATATTCTCGCCCGACAAACGCTTTCACCTAATCATTTAGACAACCACTTTCAGGCCGGATAACTTACGCGCATTTGATGCCACTGCGAAGCATCCCTATCGTCGTACCGCGAGCTTAATCGTTATAACCAACCAAGGAGGACATCATGGCGGCTAAAAAAATCCTGATGATCGTCGGTGATTATGTAGAGGACTACGAAGTAATGGTGCCCTTTCAGGCCCTGCTGATGGTGGGGCATGTCGTGCACGCGGTTTGCCCCGACAAACAGGCGGGCGATCAGGTGCGCACCGCCATCCACGATTTCGAAGGCGACCAGACCTACAGCGAGAAACCGGGGCATAATTTTACCCTCAACGCCACCTTTGCCGAGATCAGGGCCGAGGATTACGATGCGCTGGTCATTCCGGGGGGACGCGCGCCCGAGTACATCCGCCTGAACCCCGCCGTCATCCAAATCGTGCAGCATTTCGCTCAGGAGGACAAACCGCTTGCGGCGATCTGCCACGGCGCCCAGGTCCTGGCCGCCGCCGGGGTCGTAAAGGGCAAAAGCTGCACGGCCTACCCCGCCGTGGGACCGGACGTGGTCACTGCGGGTGGCGAATACGTGGAAATTCCGGTCGACCAGGTGCATGTGGACGGCAATCTCGTGACGGCCCCCGCTTGGCCGGCCCATCCGGAATGGCTGGCTGCTTTTCTGGGGGTTCTGGGTACCCGCATTGAGCTATGACCTTGGATGGGGATTGACAGGCGGCTGCCAAACCGCCTGTCATCGATTTCGTGACCGAAACCCTCGCTTTGGAGCTGGATGACATGGCGACTGCCTTCGATCGCCCTCACGGCTCGACGGAACAGGATTGGCGCACGCTGATCAAGGACATCTTCGAGAACAGACTGCCTTTCAACCGACTCCTGGGCATCGAGGTTCTGAAACTCGATGGGGGATCGCCGCAGTTAGGCATCAAGATGCGTGAGGCGCTGGTGGGCAACTATATGCGCGGCTCTCTTCACGGTGGCGTCATCTCAGCGGTCATCGACGTCACCGGGGGGTTGGCCGCGTTTCTGAGTTTGAACCAAAAAATCGAAAATGAACCCCTGCAGGTCAAAATCGACCGGTTCAGCAAGCTTGGCACCATTGATTTGCGAATCGATTACTTGCGACCGGGATTGGGACGCCGATTCATGTCAATCGGCCATGTTTTACGCACCGGCAACAAGGTCGCCGTTACCCGTATTGAATTCAAAAATGACGATGACCAACTGATCGCCGTCGGCACGGGCGCATATGTCATTGCTTAAATAGAATTCACCATCCAAGAGCATCTAGTTTAATACATCCAGCGCTGACGACTTGAAAGCCCCATTTGGTTAGGTCGACCAATATGCGCGGCATATAGGCTCGACCGGTCCGAAACGGCAATGTCCTTTCCGGCATGTCTACTGAATTGACATTAATGTATTCAGTTGCATACCATCTTTACAGATAAGCAACGTCCACTGGGCACCTCAACCCTTCCGCAACTTTGCGAAAAACAGCTCTCATCGCGTCCTGGCAGCAATTTGGGTAACAAATCCATATTTGGTCAATACTGTGGCATGTTTTCTGCTTTGTGCTTCTGATGGAACTGGCCCTTGGACATTCAAAAACAGCATCACGCTCGAATCAAACCCATCAATTACCGAGAAAATAACATGTACCAGACGCTGACACGTATCAGAAACAACCATCAGGATCGACATTTGAAAGCGAACTTCAAACCATCAAGCTGTCCGTGGTGCGGCTCTCAGCGGATTGCCATTTTTCTGGCGGGAATGCCGGTCTACATCCCGGAATTGGAAGATGAATTAGACAGCGGCGCGATAGACTTTAGCGACGAGCAGGCCGAGCAGAATGGTCCTTCGTGGCAATGTACCGAGTGCGGGGCGCAATTTTTCCGCCAAGGCCAGCCGATCCGCAATTAATGGGCGTGTCCCCTACGGTTAGCAGCTATCTTGTTTAGCGGATAACACTTTTCCCGCTAAAAGTTCTCTGCAGGCATATTATCGCGTTTGTACTGTTTTCGTACCGCATGCTTAAATCCGATCGCCGCGCGCCACTGACGAGACGGAAATTCT
>JASJED010000318.1 GCA_030065585.1 Desulfobacterales bacterium
GATAGTTGCCAAGCGCGCAGTGAACGCAGGAGTGTGAAGCGACCGCAGCCAAAAATGGACACTTGTTGAAAGCTGAGTCTGTTTCCGATCACCTTCGCCAAACAGCGCCGGAGGGCCCACCCGGAAAATGTCCCCAGACATTGGTTGATAGACTCGTAAAAAGTCCGCCTGCTCTATCTGTCTGAAATATTTAACAATGCGAGTAATTTCTTCTTGTCTTTCTCTTCTCATCATGCTACAGGATAGCTAACGATTACAAGCGGTTATCCTGGAGACGACATGATCCGCATCAAGGACCACAAACAGCAGCATCTCTTCGATCCATGGCGCTATCTGAGCCCCAAACGACGCCGCATGCTGGAAGAAGGCTGGCCCGGCTTGTTCCGCCAGCATCTGCTTGGGGAACTTCCCATCGATCGGTTGAAACCCTTTTTCACCGAAGCCATCGGCCGGCCGACCAAGGAACTGCACACGCTCTTGGGTGTCATGCTCTTCCAACAGACCATGGACTTAAACGATGCCGAGGCCGTCGATCAACTCGCCTACAACATCCAATGGCATTACGCCCTGGACATTACCGAAGAAAGCGACGAGGCCAAATACATCAGCGAAAAGACCTTGTGGTCCACCCGCCAGCTGATGGCCGAGCACGGCATCGAAGGGGTCATGTTCGAAAAGCTCACCGACAAACTGGCCAAAGTGTTCGGTGTCGATCCTGCCAACCAGCGCATCGACTCGGTGCACATTTGCTCCAACATGCGCCGGCTGGGGCGCATTGCCATTTTCAGCCGCACGATCGCCAAATTCCTGGTCAACCTAAAGCGCCACCACCGAGAGCGCTTCGATACGCTAAAAGCCGATCTCATCGATCGTTACTGGGGTGATAAGGCCCTGGCCGCTTTTTCCCTGGTCAAACCGACGGAATCGGAAAAGACGCTCAAGCAGGTCAGCAATGATCTGTTCGATCTGCTCGAGCAGTTCAAGGGCCAGGCGGCGGTCTCTGCCATGCACAGCTACAAGCTGATGCAGCGGGTGCTCTCCGATCAGTGCCGCGTCGAGACCGATGATGCCGGCAGCAGCCAAGTGACGATCAAGAAGCCAGCTGAGATCCCCTCGGATTCCTTGCAGAACCCTTCAGATCCGGACGCCACCTACAGTGGTCATAAGGGCCAGGGCTACCAGGTGCAGATCATGGAGACCTTCAGCCGCAGCGAAGACGAAACAGAAAAAGAGCAGACGCTTAACCTGATCACCCATGTCGAGGTGCAGCCCGCGTGTGAAAGCGATGCGACGGCGCTGTTGCCGGCCGTTGCCGATACCCGGATCAGGGGCGTGGGCCCAGATCAATTGGTGGCCGATACCTTGTACGGCAGTGACCGCAACCACCAGACGGCCAAGGTGGCCGATGTCGAACTGATCGCTCCGAGCCAGAAAGGCAACGCATCCAAGCCACTCACCGAGTTTCGCTTCAATGACAAGGGGTATGTCGAGTCCTGCCCGGCGGGTCACACGCCCGAGCAGGTCAAGCACAAGAAGAAAACCGATCGCTACAGTGCGGCGTTCGATCCCAAGCTTTGTCAGGGATGCCCGCATGTGGATCATTGCCCGGTCAAGCCCGGGAAAAGGAAAAACTATCTGCGCTACAGTGGTAAGCAGTACCGGTTGTGGGTGCGCCGCAGGGCTGAGCACAGCGAGGCCTTCATTGATGCTTATCGCTGGCGTGCTGGGGTTGAGGCCACCATGAGCGAATATGATCGGCTCACCGGGGTCAAAAAGCTCCGGGTTCGGGGTATGCCGGCGGTGCGCTTCTGCGCCAAGATGAAGGCGATCGGGCTTAACCTGCTGCGGGCCGCCCGGGCCCGCAGGGCCAGGATGAAGGCCGCGGGGTCCCATCAGGGCCTTAATCGCCGCAATACGGCTGCTATTTATCGTGTCAAAGAGCGCATTCAGGCGGCGGTGTTGAATTTTAGTGCCGGTTGGCCAAATTCAGCGGGAAGAAATCTAAAAGTCTACAAATTGGCCGCCTGATTTTTTACGGGTTCATCAACTTTTAAGATACGCAATTTTAGAAGGATAGCCTAAATATAGATGTACTTGATCGATGTTTGATTTCATGACACGAAGCAACATGCTTCAACGCCTTGATAATACTACCGATACCCATTACATGTCTCCGTTCAGGTTTCTTTGTGAGACTATATAATCGAATCAATGGAGTATCGAATCCGTACAACCTCGGAAAAATATTTTTAGACATACTTGACAAATTGCCACACTGTAACAATAGCTCAAATAGTGATATGGGACTAGCTGAGTTTATTCGAATCCTATAACTTGTACTCCGTTGCCTGCCTGAAGTCGATAACTACATATTTCCTTAACAAACGCCCATTCACCTACCATCATTTTCTTTGATAACCTTCATACTAAAACATCGAATAGACGGAGAAGATACAGATGAAGGCACTAATAATATTAATTATATTGTGTATGGTCTCCTTTTTTTCCATTTCCGTAATGGCGCAAGACGTACCGAACTATTTAAAAGATACATATCCAAAGCATGCTCTCAAGTCAGCACTTGAAGCACGCAAAGTTTTGAGCAAAGATGCTAAACTTGATGCCAAGACCCGTGCCTTAATTGCTTTAGGAGTGGCTGCTCAAATTCCGTGCTCTTACTGCGTATACGCACACAACAAAAGAGCTATAGCAGCCGGTGCCTCAGAAGATGAAATCAGAGAAGCTGTTGCTATCGCGGCTCAGACAAGGCAATGGAGTACAATATTTTACGGCATGGGTTATGACTTCGAAGCCTTCAAAGAAGAATTTGATAAAAGACAGGCTAAATAATAATCATCTACATGTCGTAATCTCCATTCCCAACATTAATTTTCTAAATAGGTCACAATGTATCAAGTTAAATGAAGGGGCAAGGTCAAATTCAATTTCGGACTGTTGACGAATTCGGTTCCATTCAAGGGTGCCTTGCATGGCTACAAAGTGATGATTGAATAAATCTAATCCGCCCCAAGCGAAACAGAGTCCATTTTCATCTGATTGATTAATTCTCAAACGATTATCACATTCATACTTTAAATATGCGAAAGTTTTTAATGTATAAAAGGAGGTATGAAATGACAATTTCAATTAACGGTAAAAAAGTAATAATATCGTTCTTGATAGTTTGCAGTTTGATAGCCTTAAGCAAATTAGCCACTTTTGCAGCCGATAAGCCGAGCACGAATGATGATACTGTGGCGATTAATGGATACGATACTGTGGCCTATTTCACTGAAAATCGTGCGGTTAAAGGCAATTCCAATTATTCTTACACCTGGAATGAAGCCACATGGTATTTCTCGAAACCTGAGAATCGCGACCTATTTGCCTCCAACCCGGAACGCTTCGCTCCGCAATTCAGGGGACACTGTGCATATGGCCTGGCCAAGGGTAAGTTAGTAGCGGCCAATCCAGAAGAGTGGACAATCGTTGATGGAAAGCTTTATATGAATTATAATAGATCTTTTCGAGATCAGTGGCGACAAGACAAATCAGCCATGGTTAAGAAAGCTAATGAGAATTGGGCGGAGGTTCGCAATTAGTTTTTGAGTTTAAAGATGACACAGACAATAGTGTTACACCGTCAATTCATATTCATAGTTTTACAGTCTTTAGAAAAAGCAGATCAAAAGGCAAAAGACCATCCAAGTCTGCGGCAACGGTCCAATTGGTCTTTAGTAAGCTTGCCTTAACGATTTAGAGTCCTGCTTTACGAAGACCCTCAACGATTTTGGCATGATCATCTGGATCTACAAAAGTGGTACCATAACTGTCTACTTCGAAAAATGGATGAAGGCGACGAACTGAGGCTGCGACGCGTGCCGCATCTTTGAGCCTGCCTGATTGTGCATATGCAGCAGCCAATGGAATATGGATGTATACATTATTGGGATACCAACTCAGCCCTCTTTCCATTATTTCGATGGCGTCTTGATAACGCTCTTTGAGGTAATACGCGTGGCCCAACTGCATGTAATCGCCAGGTCCCATATGTGGATTAAATCTTAAAGCGGTTTCAAGGGCTTCAATAGCCTCATCAGTTTGCCCAATGTAATTCAGTATCGCCCCACGTTCGGCATGGCTTTGCGCATCGTTGGGATTAAGCTCGATTGCTCGTGCGTATTCCTTAATCGCCAGGTCATATTGCATCCGATACCGATATACAGATCCTAGCAAACTATGTGCGGACGCATTGGTTTCGTTTAGTCTCAATGCTTTTTGGGCAAGATCTTGGGTTCGTTGTAATGCTAAATCGGAAAACTCCGTCCAACCATAAGCCGCGGCAGTCAAGTACGTTTGACCAAGACCTACATATGCATTGGTGTATCGAGGGTCTAATTCAATTGCTTTTTCAAACATCTGTCGTGCTTGAATATTATCAGATCGAGAAGAACGTGAATGGTATTCCCATCCGCGCAATAGATAATCATAGGCTTTCAGATCTGAGGTGTCTTTTCGCATGACGCGTGCACGTTCCTCTGCATTGATCTTTACCGCAAGTGATGCGACAATTGTTTCCACTATTTCATTCTGCACTACAAAAAGGTCTTCCAAATCCAGATCATACCGCTCGGCCCATATATGGTGTCCAGAGGTGGCATCAATAAGTTGTGCATTAACGCGTATTTTATCGCTCGCTCGCTGAACACTGCCCTCCAAAACATATCGTGCGTTAAGTTCCCGATGCACTTGTTGAACCTTTACCGGTTTGTTCTTATAAACAAATACCGAGTTGCTGGCGATGACAAAAAGCTCTCTGAATTTGGATAGATCAGTGATGACATCGTTGGTGATCCCATCACTGAAGTATTCTTGGCTTTGATCATCACTTAGATTTTTAAAGGGAAGCACTGCTATGGAAGGTTTATCAAGCAAAGAATTTGCCAAATTTGGATTAGAGCCAACCTCCTTGTAGTGCCCTGATCGTGATTTAAGGTTCCATACGACTACAGTGAAAAATACCAATATTACCAAAGCCGCTGTGGCCAAGATACCAAATTCATAACCTTTCGGTTTAGCTTTTTTTTCACCGATCACCATGCCTGCAACATCTGGCGTAGTCAGAACGCGATACACACGTATCGGCTTCTCTATGTTCTTAACTTTTTGTTCACCCATAAATTCATAACCAAGGAGAATCTTTTTACCAATCTGGTCAAAAGCAGTTCCCGAAATGCAAATCCCCCCAGCATCTGCCAGACTTTCTATCCGAGCGGCGATGTTAATACCGTCTCCGTAAATTCGCTCGCCATCATCAATTACATCGCCGAGGTTGATTCCAATGCGAAACTGCATCCTGCGATCTTCAGGGAGTTCCTCGTTTTTGGCTTTGAATTGTTTTTGAATTTCAACTGCAGACTCAACGGCATCCACTACACTGGCGAACTCGGCCAACAAGTTGTCTCCAGGTGAATCCACTACTCTTCCTCGGTATTCTTGAATAATAGATGACATGCATTCACGATATATCTTAAGGGTGCGTACGGTTGAGAGCTCATCATCTTGCATAAGTAGACTATAGCCTTTAACATCCGCACTGAAAATAGCGCTGAGTCTGCGTCGGGTGCGCTCTTCGCTCATGGTCCCAATATTCTTTCTCAAAATAATGAATACTTAAATCATAAATATTATTATTGTTACCAAATTACAGGTGAGCAAATGATATTTATCATAGTACATAGATGATGGCTTAAGACAACGCTTGGTGATTGCAATTATTGAGGTCGAGATTTTTTATTTGTTTATAACGAAAACAGCCCTGCCTATGCAGAAGGTTCATCCGACATATCCCAATTGGTAAGATATTGCAAAAGTCAACCATATCCTCAAAGAATAGATGGTTCAGCATGAGGGTTATATGCTTTGGTGTCGGAAAATCGTGATAGCGTATTGGAAAACAGCTTTCGTTGTCATGGACAATCGAACAATATGGAGGGCTAATTCAACCCCAATTCCGCCAGGTAACGCCGGGTGCCCGGGTGGATGCGGTCCGGACTACCGGCTGCCTTCCAGGTGTTCTCGGGCAAAGTGTCCCGCCCCTGAGTCAGACGTTCGGCCAATTTTGGTTGACCTTGGTGGATCGCTTTGGTCAGGCGATAGGCCAACTCTTCGGGCAGGTCAGCGCGGGCCAGCAAAAAGCTGAAGGCGCCGATGGTTTGTAGCGGTTCCGCCTGGCCAGGGTAGGACCCTGCCGGGATGGTCAGGGGCTGCAGGAAGGGATACTTGGTGTTGATCTTTTTGATCTGATCATCGCTCAACGCTACAAGCCGCCCGCCGGCCTTCATGATCTTGGTGAAGTTGGGCCAACCGACGCCGCCTCCCCATTGCGCCGCCACCTCTCCGTTCAGAACCAGGGTCGCGCCGTCGCCGGCGCGCTTCAGATAGACCGCGTCAAAGTCCTTGTCACGATCCAATCCCAGGGCATCGGTTACATATTGCCCAAGCAAGGTCAGGCCTGAAGACTTGGTGCCCCAGGCGACCTTCTGGCCGACCAGATCGGAGAACGTCTTCGCCGGGCTGTCCCCCTTGACGGCGAAGGCACCGAAGGTGGGGTATATTGCAGTGATGATCTTGAGCGGGGTCGGCGCATCGCGCTTGATTCCCTCGAATGCTTCGCGGGCCGGCAGGCTGGCAACCAGCGCCACATCCAGAGTGCCCTGCTCCAACAAGGGGATGTTCTGGCGGCTGCCGCGCGTGTTGCGGGCTAAAA
>JASJED010000001.1 GCA_030065585.1 Desulfobacterales bacterium
GGGCCTCTTGTTGAATGAGAAACTCACCGCAATGCAGACAGGTAGCCGCGCGGCCCTGTCGGGTACCGCAATGCGGGCATTGGACCTCGTTGCCGGCGGGTGTTGGTGCACGGCTGTCACCGTCGTGGCTGTCGGTTGGTGGATGGGAGGCGCTGATTGCCTCTAACTCGAAGACCACACCGCAGCGGGCCGCCGCGGCGACGATCTTCTCACCCTTGATCTGCGAGACATCTTTGCTGACCGTAACCATTTCGCCGGCGAACAGAGCATCCAGTTTCTCGGGAGCCAGCTTGAAAATTTCGGCCAGCTTATCTTTGGCCTCGTCAATATCGCAGCCCAGTAAAAATTCGCCACGAAAAACGACATTATAACGATCCATACCACAAATCCTGCCAAACCGTGATTTATCGTCGGATTTAACGGTTATGGCCTAAGAATGCGGGCCCGCATCATTTCCCCGGGGACCTAATCACCGCATAGCATTGTCGGGAAAAGCCGCCGCCAGCACAACAACGCCCGCCTCACTCAAGGGATTTCAAAGATTGCCCCCCGGTCCGGAAGCAGGCGAAGGCCGTAAACGGCGCCATGAATTCAAACCAATTGGAATTCTATCAAAAGGTTAGGGAACTGGCAACCCGGAGACGACCGCCATCAATTCATTCATATGTTCCGGCGGTCAACCGGCCGCTTTAGGTGACATTCGAGTCAGCAAGATCGTGATGGCTTGCGATTCACTGCGCAGGGTTTGCTTGGAGATCTGGATGTTAAAAACGGACTGCATCCCATCGAAAAAGGCCTTGTTCGTCTGGCGGATTTCCCCGGCCAACAGAATCTCACCGCTTGGTTTGAGAAGGGTCTGGAAAAGGATTCGCATGGCCTTGAAATCGCTTTCTCTATAAATCAGCTCCGATCCCAAGATGACATCGAATTGCTCGTTCAGATCCAATCGGTTCCAGTCCAGGCGGCATATCCGGGCATTGGTGCAGCTGTTTTCCAACCGATTGGCCTCAAGGAAGGCCAGGGCGTTCGGGTCGTATTCCGAAATGGTGATCCGGTGTCCAAACGCGGCGGCAACCAGGCCGGCCACCCCCAAGCCGGCGCCCAACTCGATCATACGCTCGTCCTTGCGGACCGGCCGCGCCGCCAGTTGGGAGGCCAGGAGCAGAGACGCCTCCCAGATTTTAGACCATAGGGGAAAATCGCGCAGAGGATCTTGCGGATCGATGAAGGGCTCGATCGTGCGCGGCACGTGAAACCGAAAAGGCCGACCGCCTATGGCCAAATCCGCGATTTCGGTAGCGTAGGTCGCCTTGAACTGATCCATTGTAAACATGATCGACGCCAATCCTCCTGAGCGGAATGCCTGCCGCGCATGACATCCATTGTGTGGCGCACGGATGCTTCAATCTCAATCCACATCCACACCGGCCGGCCGCATCATATTAATGTGTGCAATGCCGTCCTCGTCGTAGGGCGCCCCGATAGGACGGAAGCCAAATTGGCAGTAAAAAGCCTCCAGATAAGTTTGGGCCGCAACCCGAATGGCATGCCCCGGATAGGCCTTATCACATTTTTCGATTGCCTGCTTAAGGGCGATGCTGGCGAGGCGCCTGCCTCGCATGGCCTTGACGGTCAGTAAACGGCCAATCGATGGCTCGGCATAGCGCGAACCCGGTGGAATGACGCGTAAGTAAGCCACAAGCTGGGCGTCTTCATCACGGCCGGTCAGATGCCAAGCCGCATGATCCAAGTCATCGGCATCTTGATAGGCGCATCGCTGCTCGAGGATAAAAACGCTTTGGCGGGCTGCCAGGATATCATGCAGCTCGCGTGCGGTTAAGTTTTGTAGCCGTGACCATTGCCATTTTACAGTGATATCAGTCGTCATGGATGGCGGCCGGCATTTGTCGGGCGAAGCGCTGGCGCTGTAAAAATGCACGCAGCTGCTGGAGGTGTTTGCGGAGGCGGCCGATCCGACGCTGGAACCGGGCCGATTGGTCGGCGGGCTCAGTGGAAGACGGCGTGTTTCCCTTGGTGTTTGGCGAGACCTGTGCCTTCATTTTGCTTTTAAGGATTTTAATTCTGCGATCAATCACGGCCCAATGGGTTTGAGGAACCTCTTGTCGTAGTGTTTGGTAAAGGCGCAACGCCGTATGGTGGTAACCGCGCCGCTCCATATCCAAGGCAAAGGCGGCCCGCATTGTGATCCGGTTGCGGCCGTTGGCATGCGTCTGGTGGATGATCTGCTCGATGGCGTCTTCGATGGTGTCCAAGGAGTGGATGCCCAACAGGCAGTCCGTCAAACCGCGAATGAAATGGGTGACCGGAAGCTTCCGGCGGATCAATTTGCAATACTCTTCAACCCCGGCCGCGAACAGGCCGATGTCTCCCAGGGCCGTGGCACTGGTGAGAATGTCGTTGGTCGTGTCGGCTCCCCGCCAACTGCATTTGAGGATGTTCATATCCCGGTCGGAAACAAAATCCACCAGATCCACCTCCAAGGCCGCCAACTCATCCTCGATGGTCAGAATCTGTTCACGCAACGATTTACTCAGGCGTACGCCCAGCGTATCGGTATTGCTGAGAACATCCCGATACAATTGCTGTGCTTCCTCGAACAGGCCCTGGGAGCGATAAAGCTCAGCCTCACGTCGCGTAAATGCAATGGTAAGCTTATTGCCCATGCCGCTTTCCGAGCACAATCGGATCTGTTGTGAAGGTTTTCGGGATCGCCAAAACGAAAGTCCCCATGGGAAGGGCATACAATGAAGCAGGTGGCGTCGTCAATGTCCTCGCCCGGACTCAAGCCACCACGAAATTCGGCCGTATCGGTTAATCGTGCCAAATCGTTGAAAATTAGAATCTATTTGATGGAAAAACGACTTAACCGTGGCTAATTCGCGGTCCAAAGAGCTAAATGCGCTAAGATGGCATATTTATCGGGATATTCGATTTGACCGGGGTAGAAAATATATTTATGGTATAGGTTATTTAGATGACAACTTAATCAACAAAAGGGCGGCGATGGAGACCGCATGTGCACGTCACCTGTTACTCGTAAATCCATCCTGATCGTGGATGACGTAAAGATTGTTCGGGATACCCTGCGGCTGACGTTGAAGGGCGACTATGAAATGCTTGTTGCCGCCAACGCCCGCCAGGCACTGGGCCACTTTCAGCAACACCCCATCGATCTCGTTTTGCTGGACGTGCTGCTGCCGGACATGAATGGGATCGACCTGCTGAGAAAAATCAAACAAATCGCCCCCGCCACAAGGGTGATCATGTTAACGGCGGTTCAGGACATTAAGACCGCGGTGGACGCCATGAAGGCAGGGGCCTTCGATTTTCTGCCCAAACCTTTGGCAATCGATCAGATCCACCCGCTGGTCGAGCGGGCGCTGGCGCTTCAAGA
Organism: Desulfobacterales bacterium; assembly: GCA_030065585.1. GTDB lineage: Bacteria > Desulfobacterota > Desulfobacteria > Desulfobacterales > UBA5852 > JABZFP01. Next base: position 3,416 of record JASJED010000001.1, read on the forward strand.
CACAGGTTTTGAGCGTCAATCCAACCAAACCGTTGGGGATCGGCTGGGCTGGGATGCGACCATGGGCAGCGTTTATAAACTTATCGATTGCATATCGCCCTGCGATGGCAACGTGCTGATTCAGGGCGCAAACGGCACCGGCAAAAAACACATTGCCCGCGCCCTGCACAACCGCAGCGCGCGCGGCGTCGGTCCCTACGTGGCCGTCAACTGTGCGGCTGTTCCCGCCCCGTTAATGGAACGAACGCTTTTCGGGCCCGATCGCGGGGTAAACAACGACGCCTCGATCGAAGGCCGCAGCAAAATCGAACTGGCACAGACTGGAACCCTTTTTATAGATAATATCAATTATTTATCGATTGAAATCCAAACCAAACTTCAAGGCCTTATCCAACATAAAGAAGCCGATGTCCGCATCATTGCCGCCACCAACCAGCATTTAAAGGCTCTTGTCGATGCCGGCTTGTTTCGAAAGGATCTCTATAATCGCCTTAGCGAGCTGCCGATTGATCTTGTGCTTCTTCGCCAAAGAGGTGACGACATCGGATTGCTGCTTGAGCATTTCCTGAAGCAGAATGCCCTTCAAAACGGTTTGCCGCGCAAGCACTTCTCGCCCCATGCCCGATCCACATTAAAAACCTGCGATTGGCCGGGCAACGTGAGGGAATTTGAACACCTGATCGAACGACTCTGCACCCTTAGCCGGAAACGCACGATGAGGACGGCCAATCTTCCAAAACGCCGGCCACCGGTTCAATCATCCCCGAAAATGGGCTTGAAATTGAAAAACGCCATCCGTGCCTTCGAACGGCAATATATCCTGGACACTTTGAAGGCGGTCGACGGTAGCAAGGCAAAAGCCGCCCGACGTCTGGGGATCCATCGCAACACATTGCGAACGAAAACCAAAGCACTGGGGATTGCTGTCGACTGACCAAATCGTCTGCCACGCGGCCTCGTCTTGAGCCGCATGGATCAACGCGTCCCTCCGACCTGAAATTGAGAGCAAACCCACACCGGCGCGTGACAATGGTTACCAGTGCCGATAAGCGGCCCCACGTTCACCGGTTATGAAATGCGTAGGCCCCGCGATTAACGCCTCGAATTAGGTTCCTAAAAACAGGCTTCGATCTTGTTGCCGACAGCGCTTTCTGCTAAGGGACATGCCTGATTGTTAGGTATCGTCTGCCGTCACCGACCAATAGGCCCGATCCAGCCACAGGGATTAACCCAGATCCATGAAAAAGCGCCTTTTCATCGCCATTATTCTTTTATGCGGCATTGCCGGCATCCTGGGTGGAATCAAGTATTTGCAGATCGACCGCATGACGGCTCAAGGCAAGCAATCCATGCCCGCCACCACGGTGACCGTCGCCGATGTCACCCAAATGCGCTGGGAATCACGCCTTACGGCCGTGGGTTCACTCAAAGCCGTCCAGGGGGTAACGGTAACGGCCGAACTGACGGGGAAAGTGGACCGGATCGCATTTAAATCCGGTGCGTTCGTTGAAACCGGCGATCTCCTCGTCCAGCAGGATATTGCTTCAGCCAAAGCACAGCTGCGCGCCGCCCAGGCCACCCTGGCCCTCTCCCGGGCCAATCATGACCGTGCCAAGGAGCTGCGCAGCGAGCAAGTGGTCACCCAGGCGGCTTATGATCAGGCCTTGGCCAGTCTCAGGCAGGCCCGGGCGGAAATCGACAGGGTTCAGGCCATCATCGATAAAAAAACTATTCGGGCGCCTTTTGCCGGCCGCCTGGGAATCCGCCGCATCGATCTGGGCCAGATCATCAAGGAGGGCGATCCCATTGTCTCGCTCCAATCTTTGGATCCCATCTTTGTCGATTTCCTGCTGCCCCAAAACCAGCTAGCCCAATTAGCACCGGGGCTGGGCGTACGCGTTACCGCCGATGTCCTGGCGCAGGCAACCGTCACCGGCCAGATTACGGCCATCAATCCTCAGGTGGAGGCGGATACACGTAATATCCGGATCCAGGCGACACTGCGCAATGAGGATGAAAAACTGCTTCCCGGCATGTTCGTCAATGTGGAGGTCCTTTTACCCGAAAAGACGCCGGTATTGGCAATCCCGGCCACGGCCGTCCTTTACGCGCCTTACAGTGATTCGGTTTTCATCGTGGAAGCAGGGCAAACCGAAACGAATGAAAGCCCTGATATGCACCTGCGTCAACAATTTGTGCGGCTGGGCCCCACCCAGGGCGACTTCGTCTCGGTGCGCGAGGGACTGGCCGTGGGCCAGAAGGTGGTCAGTACCGGTGTGTTCAAGCTGCGCAACGGGCAAAAGGTCATTATCGACAACAAACTGGCCCCGACGTTTAAAACCGCACCCCAGCCGGATGATACCTGACAACACCCCATCGGAAATGGGGACCACAGTTAACCCAGCGCGCATCGGTTAAGGCATGCGGCTCTAAACGGCGCCCCGGCGCCCGGTGAATACCCGTTATGAAATTTACCGATATCTTTATCCGCCGCCCGGTCCTGGCCCTGGTGGTCAATCTGCTGATCATCATCGCCGGCCTTCAAGCCATCCGTTCGCTCAACGTCCGCCAGTATCCCCGCAGCGACAACGCGGCCGTCACCGTAACGACCGTCTACGTTGGGGCCAGCGCCGATCTCGTGCGGGGCTTCATCACCTCCCCCCTCGAGCGCGCCATCGCCGCCGCCGACGGGATCGACTATATCCAGTCCCAGAGCGCCCTGGGGCTTTCCACCATCACCGTGCGCCTCAAACTGAACTACGACCCCATCAAAGCCCTGTCGGAAATCAGCGCCAAAGTCGACCAGGTCCGGGGTGATCTGCCCCCGGAAGCCGAGGTGCCGGAGATCAATGTCGAATCGGCGGACAGCCGTTTTGCATCCGCCTACCTGAGCTTTACCTCGGATGTGCTCAAGCAGAATGAAATCACCGATTATCTGGTGCGCGTCGTTCAGCCGCAGCTCTCGGCCTTAGAAGGGGTCCAGCGGGCCGATATCCTGGGCGCCCGCACCTTTGCCATGCGCATCTGGCTCAAACCCGAACGCATGGCCGCGCTCAACATCAGTCCGGTACAGGTGCGCCAAGCCCTGGAAGCCAACAATTTCCTGGCCGCCGTGGGGAGCACCAAGGGGGCCCTGGTGCAGGTGAATCTGGTGGCCAATACCGACCTGCGCTCGGTGGATGAATTCAAACGCCTGGTTATCAAGCAGGAGGGGGGCGCCATCGTGCGTCTGCAGGATATCGCCGATGTCGTCCTGGGGGCAGAAGACTACGATACCGAAGTGCGGTTTTCAGGCCAGACCGCCGTCTTCATGGGCATCTGGCCGCTCCCCAACGCCAATTCGCTAGATGTCATCGATCGGGTGCGAACGGCCATGGCAGCGATCCTGCAGCAGCTGCCCAGTGGTATGGAGGCCCGGATTGCTTACGATGCCACCAACTACATCCGCAACGCCATCCGTGAAGTAATAAAAACCCTGAGCGAAACCCTGCTGATCGTGGTGGTCATCATCTTTCTCTTTCTGGGCTCGATCCGCTCCGCCATTGTCCCCGTGGTGGCCATCCCGCTGTCGCTCATCGGCGGGGTCTTTCTGATGCAAGCTTTCGGTTTTACCGTCAACCTGCTGACCCTGCTGGCCATCGTCCTGTCGGTGGGTCTGGTGGTGGACGATGCCATTGTCGTCGTCGAAAACGTGGAGCGCCACCTGAGCGAGGGGCAGTCACCCATCGATGCCGCCCTGCTGGGCGCCCGTGAACTAATCTCTCCCTTGATCGCCATGACGATTACCCTGGCGGCGGTCTACGCCCCCATCGGTTTGCAGGGTGGGCTGACCGGTTCCCTGTTCCGGGAATTCGCCTTTACCCTGGCCGGTGCCGTGGTAATATCCGGGGTGGTGGCCCTGACCCTTTCGCCGGTCATGTCCTCCAAGCTTCTGGTGGAAGGCATGTCCGAGCGGGGCTTCGCCGGCAGGGTCTCCCGCATCTTCACGCGCGTCCGAGACTTTTACGGGCGCACATTGGACGCCACCCTCAACGCCCGGCCGGCCGTATATCTGGTCTGGTTTGGGGTAAGCCTCCTGACCGTTCCCATGTTTGTGATGTCAGCCAAGGAACTCGCCCCTAAAGAAGATCAGGGCGTCATCTTCGGCATCCTGGAAGCATCCGCCAACGCCACACTGGACCAGACCAGCCTTTATGCCGCCGCTGCCAATGAAGTCTTTCTGGGGATACCGGAAACCGAATTCACCTTCCAGATAACCTCACCGTCGTCAGGTTTCGGGGGCATGGTGGTCAAGCCCTGGGATGAGCGCAGCCGTCACATCAACCAGATTTTGCCGGAAGTCCAGTATCGACTGATGCAAATTCCGGGAATCCGCATGTTTCCGGTCACCCCGGCGGCCTTGCCGGGAGGAGGTCAGTTTCCGGTGGAGTTTTTTCTGGCCTCCACGGCCGAACCTGGACAAATCCTGCAGTTTGCACGGCAGATCCAGCTCAAAGCGATCCAGAGCGGCATGTTCGCCTTTCCACCGATCATCGACGTTAAAATCGATCAACCCCAGTCACGGCTGGTCATCGACCGCGACAAGGTGGCCGATCTGGGGCTCAACCTCCAGCAGGTGGGCGCCGACCTGGCGTCCATGATCGGCGGCAACTACGTCAACCGCTTCAATATCGCCGGGCGCAGCTATAAGGTCATTCCCCAGATCAAACGCCAGGAGCGTCTTAACCCGGAACAGTTGCCAAACATTTACGTGACGGGGCCCAGTGGCCAGTTGGTGCCTTTGAGCACGGTGGCCACCATCGAGAACACCACCGTGCCGCGGTCCCTCAACCGTTTTCAGCAGCTCAACGCCGTATCTATCAGTGGCGTCCCGGTTCGCCCTCTGGATGAAGCTCTGCGGTTTTTGGAGACCGAAGCCGCTAAAACGCTGCCCAAGGATTACGTACTTGACTATACAGGCGAATCGCGCCAGCTACGCACGGAGGGCAACACCTTTATCCAGGCCTTCGGACTGGCCGTGGTGCTTATATTTCTTGTCTTGGCCGCTCAGTTCAACAGTTTCCGCGACCCCTTCGTCATTCTGGCCGGCTCGGTTCCCCTGGCCATGTTCGGGGCGCTGGTCTTCACCTTTCTAAAAATGCCCGACCCCGGTATTCCTTTCTGGACCCACGGGTGGACCACGACCCTCAACATTTACTCCCAGGTCGGCCTGGTGACATTGGTCGGTCTGGTGTCCAAAAACGGTATCCTCATCGTGGAATTTGCCAACAAACTTCAGGCTCAGGGGTTGGCCAAGCGTGCTGCCGTCCATGAGGCGGCCATGACACGCCTGCGGCCGATCCTGATGACCACCGGCGCCACAATTGCCGGGCACTTCCCCCTTGTGCTGGTCACCGGAGCCGGCGCGGCGGCCCGCAACTCCATCGGCCTGGTATTGGTGGGCGGCATGGCCATCGGGACCCTATTCACCCTCTTCGTGATTCCATCGATCTACATGCTGATCGCACGCGACCATGCCCCCAAAGCGCCATAGCGCTGAGGGTATGGTTTTTCTCCTATATATGCCACGAATTGTCAGGGTTGGGTTAAGACTGAGGCCCCGGCAGATAACACCCCTCTGTACCCACCGCGATGTAGGGCGAGAAAACCGGGCAGACCCGCCGAAAATTAACGAAACGGCGGGGCGCACGATCACGGGGTCAGAGGAAATAGAAACCGAGGGTCACGTCGTATCGATCCGAGCCCTTGAACTGACAGCCGACGGTGTCCTTGTGAACAGATTTCACCTCGGCCGGTTTCTTGATCAGGGTTTTACTGCTGTTGTCGAGATAAAACCGCAGCTGGAGCTGATCACCGCACCGAAGCCGACCGGCTTTGTCCGAGGTGAAGTTTAAACCGGTCTTGGAAAGGTTGGTCACCACCATGGGGCCCCAGACGTTATCAATTTTCAATTTATTGATATCGTTTACATCCTGCGCAAAAATGCCTTCCAGGCAAACGGCCTTGCGATAGGATTGGCGCATTTCGCGGATAATCCGAAAAATACAGCGACAGGGACAGTTGACATTTAAGACCGAGCCCATTTTCTCAAATACCGCTGGCGCAACCATTTCCTGGCGGCCGCATTTCGGGCAGGTCATCATGTAATTACCGTCCTTGGCCGCAAAAACACGCAGGTCGTCAACGCCAGCCTGATCCGCACCGGAAGTTATTTGCATTCGCGACGGGGCTTCGTCCGCCGACGGCCCGCCATCCTCCTCGATAATGATTTCGACGTCTTCGATATCAATGATTTCGGTTTGCGGCTGATCCAGGGACGCATCGGCGGCAGTGGAAACCGGAGCGGGGGGGGGCTGGATAATCCTGCGGCCGGTGCGGGCATGCGGCAGCGTATCCGCCATGAGACGCCCGGCCAGCTTGACCAGAAAGATGGCGTGGCGCGGCCAGCGGAATTTTTTCTTCGTTGCCAGGCCAATAACACCGACCGGTTTCTTTTGACCATAAATCATTTGGCACAGGATAGCCCCCGCATCGAGATGATGCCAGGTACGCCAGATATTGCGTTCCGGGCGTGGCAGCATGCTAATATCGTCGACGACGTAAGGCGGCGCCTTGAGCAACTTTTCAATTATCGGACGAACACGGTTGATGGCCAATGAAGAAGCCCTCGGACGCGCATATCCTGCGGCCGAAGCGTGCCATTGAAATTCGGAGACCAGGCGTTTGCGTTGCATGTCGATCCGGGCGATGAAACCGTAGTGCGCTTCCGAAATCAGTCCGATTTTTTTTAACAGGCCGCCGATGGTTTCCCCCCGAACGATGCTGCCCGAGGGGTGAAAAGCGTCGGTCAGGGACCCCACCAGTTCAATAATATCCTGTTTCTCCTGAAGGGAGGATAGGGTTTGGCGGTGATCGGTGACATCGCTGATTTCCATCCTGATTCGCAGGGCTTTACCGTCGTGATCATTCAACAGGCGCAATACGAGTTGGGTGTGGATGACGCTGTCTTTGTCGAGATTAAGCTCGATTTCCAGATTCTGGCGCTGGGACGAACGAATCAATTCGTTCCAGTGAGAATAGAAAAGCACCAGATCATCGATGTTTACGAACAGCGCGAACGGCTTGCCGTTGATGCTGCGGCCTTTCTGATTCAGTAAATTCAAAGCGGTGGCATCGGCCTCCAGGATCAGACCGGCACGGTCCAGCAGTAAGGTCCCGACATCAGACAGATTACGGCCGCATTGACCGCAGAAAATGAAGAAGGGGGGATTGATGGTGCCGCATTCGGAGCAGAGGTTCTTGAGCTGGCGGCCGCAGCCACCGCAATAATTCTGCCCCTCGGTTGTCGCGGTTCCACATTGAGGGCATTTCATACAAATACTAATAATCAAAGCCGCCTTCGGAAGCAAGCACCGGCGATGAGACCGTTCCGCATGGTCTGGTGCGAACACCTTTTTCAAAAGCGGTGGCGGATCCTTTTTCTTTGTCAACGGTGATCGGAACTGCTAAAAGGACGCGTTATGCAACGGGCGTTTTATCGAATCGTGGTTATCGTGCTGGTCACGATGCTGTCAGCAACGAACCTCTGGGCCCAGGGTGCCATAAGCCCCGAGGCGGCCTATCGACGGTACATCGGTGCCCTTTTTCGTGCTGATCCGGATCAGGTTATGGCGGTCATTACCGGAAAACCGGACCAGATGGCTTTCATTCGCACCTTTATCGACTGTGTTCGGGCCAGCAACGCTTTCCGGGAAAAATACATCGCCGCTTATGGACACGCTGAATGGGAGAAATTCGCTCAGGATGAACCCGGTGCTGATGCCAGGGCGTTTCGACTACCCGGAAAAATCCCCCTTGCGACCTACCGTGAGCTTTTAGAACGGAAACCCGTTCAGCAGGGCCACCATTACATCGTCCATGGAGAAAGTGGTGATCTGCGGATCGTTCAGCAGGAGGGCAAATGGTATCTGGTGGCCAAATCCCTGGGCTTTGAGGGACGGAAGGCGCAATACGATCTTCTGGCCGCTGTGCTGCGCGAATACATGACGCGAATCGGCGCACCCGGATTAACGCCCTCAGAGATCAGGGTGGCCGTGAAAAAGGCAATTCAGCAGACGGGGCTGTGGTGAACAAGATTGCTTGCGACAATAAACGGATAACAACCATCACAGGAACTCGATGGGGGGCTGTTATCCGTCAGCAAGCACCGCAAGCAGGTAGGCCAAGCCATCGATGACGGTTGACCTACCTGAATAAGCGGATCCGGTCACTGCGGTATCAGTGATCCACCCTACGCCGCCAGGCCACCAAACCCATGAACCCGCTGGCCACCAGCCACAGACTTCCCGGAATGGGTGTGTGCACGGAAGCCGGTTCGATATCCGTGACCAACCAGGCAAAATTCCCTCCGAAATCATTGGGAATGACCTGAGAAGCCAAAAAATTAAACTCCCAGCCACTTAGGAAGCCAATGCCCCACGGGTCTTCAAAAGGCGTGGCCCAATAACCTCCTGACAGTATGATCAGATCGCCACTGCTGTCCTCCAATTCATCGGCATAGGCGTGATCATTCAGATAGGCGCTGTAGTAGTCATTGTACATCACCCACATCTCGTCATAGCTCGGCAAGCGCCAGGCACTGTGCCCCGAAGGATTATTGGCTGGATGTGCGCCGGCGTTGAGTTCATCGATCCAAGACAATGTAGGACCACCATTCAAAGTACGGCCGTTTAAATCCGTGTCGCGCGACCAGTAGATCCCGTTTGTGTTGTCCCAAAGGAAATCTTGGTTGAATACTTCAAGCGCTGCCTGGGACGGCATCACCATCAGCGACAGAAGCAACACAGCTCCCCCCGTAACCGAAAGTAACCTGGTCATCTTCTTTCCCTCTCTACCGTATTGGGTTTGATCGTGTGCCTGACTGAATTGAAGTGTCTGTTAATAGAGCAAGTATTATACCATTGGATCGATTCTTGATATTCCAATGCTTTTAGGTAGTTAAATTTAATGTGCCTGGATATCGATTCACCGCTGACAATATTTGTCAGTCAGCACTGACAAATCTCATCACCGGGGCAGGGAAGCCATTGGCAATGCAGCGATTGCCGATGGATGGGAAAAACCAATTAGGCCGTCGGCATACTCCGGGATCACCGGAACCGCGGACGTCTCAGGAGGCTGGATGGGCCCTGGCGTTTAGCCGCGCAATCAATTGGGCGGGGGTGTCGCTGAGGAGCAGCCAGCGGAACTGAGCGCGGTAATTCTTCACCGTACTGATCCCCAGCGCACTGATATCGCATATCTTCCAATCGCCTTGGCGTTTGACCATAGAGATATTGAAGGTAAATTTGCGGTTGAGCCACATAAAATACGCTTCCACGTCCGCGCGCGAAGGTGATTTCAGGTTCTGCCGAACAAAATAAACCCTTTCGCCATTGTATCTTTCCACGAGGCGCGGGACATAGGTACGTCGCAGAAAACCCGTAAAGGCGTTCGTGAATTCATTCTGTTGCGCTGGCGTGAATTCGTCCCAGCGGGAACCCAGCACCATCCGGGATATGAGCTCATAATCAAAAATCTGACTCGAAAGCAGCCAGAGTTTTTCCTCTTTTTCCGCCCAGCGTTCCGGCGCGGCAAGTTCCGTATCGTCTAAAAGCCGATTCCCCTCCTCAAACTTTATCCGCAGGGTTTCTAGCGCATTGTCGCCATCGGCCGACAACGACGGTACCCGCAAGCTGAGTGTCAATACCAGCATGATCGCCGTCAGGATCTTATTTTGGACCGTTATTTTTTCCATGCTCAATTCCTAAAGCTTATTTATTTTTCTAAAACCAGTGCAACTTAATCAATCGCTTGAAACGCCGCAGCCAAGGCCCGGGCGGCCTGCCCAAAAACGGGGCGCAAACTGGTTTCAGGGACGGATCGATTTACGAAATCTTGAGAAATCGCAGTGGCGATCGCTTCCTGATTGTCGATCAGAATCGATTCCCGTTTGGATAGCAATTCATGGCGTTCCACCCATGAAATAGGTGGCTGTTTACGACTGGCCTTATGTTGTTTATCGAAAAGACCTCGCGCTGCGGAATGAATGCTATTTATTTTGGCTGTCTGAATCATGGTGTCTTTTACATTTCGGGCGGTACATGGGGATATTCATAAGGCGTTTTCTCGATATTTCAAGAACCATCGGCCACACCACCAAAGCATACGCCCCATGATCAGGAAATGAAAAAGCCACCTGAAATCACAGGTGGCTTGAGATGAAAACAACGTTGGATGGTAGCAGCTATTAGGGGAGCATGCGTTTCCTCCGACGGATTCCCGCAACCGCCAGGAGTCCGGAGGCCATCAACCAGACCGTCCCGCCGATGGGATTGGGAACTGTGGAAGTGAAATTGTCGTTCCACGTCCAACTGGCGGTGCCGGCATTCCATAGGCCGGTGCCCGCATCAACGATCAGGCCATCCAACAGAAAAGCGTATTCCATGGCAAAATCCGTTTGGTTGTCGCTGACATTGACGGTGAAATAACCTTGATTCCACCAATTGGTGCCAAAAGCCTCGCCGGAAGCCGACAGCACATGATCCTGCAACATATCCGTGTTCCATGGATCTCCCAAGATAGGCGGATTGACAACTGACCAGGGCGCCAACACCCATCCCTGGAAGGTCACATCGCCCGCCGTATCCAGCATGAGGTAGATTTGATCGGTTCTGGTATCGTTGACAAAGGTATCCAAAGGGGCGGCCCCGCCAGATGATGTGAACATCAGCAGGCCGAGAATAAGTAAAACGATCAATTTAGCTTTCATTTTCTTTAGATCCTCGAGCTGTATTGGTTTGTGCATTCCTTTTTTATCTTTCTTTACAGCGATGATGATATTAGCAAAAATAAGGCCTAATCGTCTTTCCGAGCATGTTGGGCCTGATTGAACTTGGGGAAAATTTATATATTGCTAAAATTATTGTTAAATTTTTGGGGCTTCGGCCAAGGACCTCGTGTTGGCGACCCTTGCCGTGACCGATAGACAGCAGGTAACCGTTAAAAAACCTCAGGAGACAATAAAATATTTTTATGGCCTATTAGCGCGTGCCATAAAATTATATTACGATCCTCCAGCTCTTTTCATTTGCTGAAACCGCGAAAATGAACGTGCCGCCGAAATATCGGCATTTTAATCACTGGCAACCGTGAAATCCTTGATGATCACTTACCGGCGACCCGGCGCCCTCGACGCGGACTTGATATCACTTGCGTTTCGGAGTATGAACGATGCTGAATAATTTGCGCGGGGCCCATCAATACGGGCACCCAAATGATGAGTTATGTCATAGGCCAACGCCACCCAGACTCAGTCGGGGTGGCGTTTCTCGTTGGGGAGGATCGTTATGGCAGCACGCCTGCTGGTGATCGACAACTATGATTCCTTTACTTATAACCTGGTCCAGATGTTCATGCTTTACGATTTGGATATCCAAGTCTTCCGCTCCGATCGGCTTTCCCTCGAAACCGCCGAGCGGCTGGTCCCGGACTATCTCCTCATCAGCCCCGGCCCACGGGGACCGGCCCATGCCGGACTTTCCATACCGCTGATCCACGCCTGGTATCGCACCATCCCGGTGCTGGGGGTTTGCCTCGGGATGCAATGCCTCAACGAAGCCTTCGGCGGACGGACGGTTCGGGCCCCGCAGCCGCGTCATGGCAAAACAAGTCCGGTGCACCATGGTGGCCAAGCCCTTTTTCAGGGAATCGACAGCCCTTTCCAAGCTGCTCGCTATCACTCTCTAATGGTCGATGTGCATTCGGAGATATTACAGATTACAGCTTTCAGCGATGACGACGTGCCGATGGGCCTCTCCCATCCCGAATATCCGCTGCATGGTGTCCAATTTCATCCGGAGAGCTTCTTGACCCCGGATGGTCGCATCATTATTGAAAATTTCCTTGGGTTGGGCGCCTTGGAGAATCGGGAACCAATGCGGGACGACGCCAACCCGCCGCGCGCCAGAGCGCAACTGACCATTCATTAGATTCCGCCAACCGGTTAAATATGACGCCGATTGAAAAAATTCTGAAAGCGGCCGGCCCCCCCGGACAAATCCAAAGCCGTGCAATGCCAGACGCCCTGTCCCTGATGGATATCGCCGCGCATCGGGCCCATCGTGAGGGAACCGTTCTCTTGATGAGCGGCGGTCGTCAGAACAGTGCCCAGCATCACATTCTCGGGATTAATCCCTGGTTGACGCTGAAAACCAGGGACCGCAACCTGGAGTTAACCATCGACGGCCAGGACTATCGTCTCTCAATGGACCCTTTTGAAGGCCTGCGCGCCATTACGGAACATTTCCGGTGCCGTCTCGAAAACAAAGCAGACACCCCGCTGGCGGCCGGTCTGATGGGATATCTGGCTTACGATTTGAAGGACAACCTGGAGACGCTGCCGCGGACATCGGTGGATCGCTGGCGTCTTCCGCACATGTGCCTCTACGCCCCGGCGGCCATCCTGGTGCAGCAAACACGCACGGGACAAACAATGCTGCATGAATTCATCCGCTCCGTGCCGGCCGAACGTAGGGCCGCCGATAATCTGGCCGCAACCATAGCGGCTCTGGACCCTAAAGCGCGGCCGGACGAATCCTTCTCAATTGATCAGGCGCTACAGTCGAACTTCGACCAAGCCGGTTACGAGGCGGCGGTCGAGAAGATTCGAGGCTACATCGCCGCCGGTGATGCCTACCAGGTGAATCTCTCCCAGCGGTTTGAAACCTCCTTTGAGGGCCGTCCCTTCGGCTTCTTTCGAACGCTTTATGAAGCCAATCCCGCGCCGTTCTTCGCTTTCATCCATGCCGGGGACCATACCGTCATTTCCACCTCGCCGGAGCGTTTTATCAAACTGACCGAACGAAGGGTGGAGACACGTCCCATCAAAGGGACGCGCCCCCGGGGGGCAACGCCGGGTGAAGACCGGTCCATGCGCGATGAACTAATCGCCAGTGCCAAAGACGACGCCGAGCTTTCCATGATCGTCGATCTGTTGCGCAACGACCTTGGTCGCGCCTGCCGGGGGGGCTCGGTTCGGGTGACCGCCCATAAAAATCTGGAGGCCTATGCAAATGTTTATCACCTGGTTTCGACCGTTGAAGGCGAACTGGATGACGACCGCGATGCCATTGACCTGATCCGCGCGGTGTTCCCGGGCGGGTCGATCACCGGCTGCCCCAAGATCCGCGCCATGGAAATCATCGACGAACTGGAGCCCGACCGGCGTCACGTCTACACGGGTTCCATCGGGTATATCAGCTTTCACCAAACCCTGGATTTTTCCATCGCCATTCGCACCGCGGTGATTTGCGGGGATCAGATGACCTTTTCGGTGGGCGGCGGGGTGGTCTACGATTCGGACCCGCAGGCCGAATATGAGGAAACGCTGCACAAAGGCCGGACCCTGATCAATGTTTGTAAAACGTGTGCCCCGTTTGGGCGCACGACGGAATGGGTTTGGTTCAACGGCCGTTTGTGCCCGGCCGAGGAGGCCCGTCTTCCCGTGAGCGGCGAGGGGGTCCGCTATGGCAAGGGCATTTTCGAAACCATCCGGGCCGATGACGGCCAGGCCCCCCTTTTGACGCAACATCTGGCCCGTTTCGAGAAGTCCTGGCGGACCCTGTTTGAAAACGAACCACCGGACATCACCTGGTCGACGGTGATCCAACAGGTTTTGGCCAAAAATGCGTTGGCCCACCAAACCGCCGCTTTGCGCTTGTCCGTCGCCAGCAGTGATCGCCACCATCCTTACGGTGGCGATCTGTGGATAACCGTCCGGCCCTACCGCCATCGCCTGGCCGCGCTGGGCACCCGGGGTCTCGATCTGCGGATCTACCCCGAGGCACGGCAAACCCCATGGGCCGATTATAAAACCCTCAATTACCTCTTTTACCTGAAGGCTGGCGAATGGGCGCGCGCAAACGGCGCCCACGAGGCTTTGATCCTCAATCCGGATGGCAGCCTATCGGAGACCAATACGGCCAATCTGTTGGCCATCCGCAATCGGACGGTGCTGCGGCCCCTTTCCTCCCACGTCCTGCCCGGCGTCATGGAGGAATGCGTCTGCCGGGAGTTGAAGGCCCAGGGTTACCGCATCGAACACAAGCCGATGTTTCCGATCGATCTCTATTCGGCCGACCAGGTGCTGCTGTGCAACGCCCTGATGGGGGTGGTCCCGGTTACCCGGCTGGACGACGCGTCGCTAGCCGAGCCGACCGGGCTCAGCCGGAACCTGAACGCCGCCATTTTCGGCATCCCGGATGTGTTAGGATCGTCTTATTGAAATCAAAAAGGGCTTTGTAGAGGAATAGCTTATCGCAGGACGGCGTTGTGGGATCAACCGCCGCCGCGCACGTGCTTGGCCAGATGCCCCAATTCTGGAAAAATGAGCGCTTTGCAGGCCAGCTTGCAGGCATTGAGACTGCCGGGCATACAGAAAACGACGCTCTGGCCGATAATCCCGGCCGTGGCCCGCGACATAAGCGCGGCCGAATCGATCTGTTCGAAACTCAACTGCGCAAACAGCGGACCGAAGGCGGTCAGTTCTTTGGTAAATAGGGGGCGCAGCGCTTCAATCGTGACATCCGTAGGTGAAATGCCCGTCCCGCCGGTCACCAGAATGGCATGGGGCTGATAGGCATCGATGATAATGCGCAGGGCTTCCGCAATCGATGTGGCCGCATCCGGCACCAGGTGATGGGCCACGACGCGGTGGCCTTCGCGTTCGGCCCGCGTGGCCATCCAGTGACCGCTTTTGTCTTCCTTCAAGCTGCGCGAGGTCGAAACGGTCAGGATGCCGACGGACAGTCTCCGTGGCACGGAGGCTTTATGGGGTGGCTGCGTCACGATGTTCGCCTTGCGATCAGGACCTGGTCGGCCTCGTCGTGTTCCTGAAAAAAAACATTAATGGTTTCCGAGCGCCGGGTTTCGATAAAGCGGCCCACATAATCGGCCTGGATGGGTAGTTCGCGGTGCCCGCGATCCACCAGGACCGCCAGTTCGATGCGCGCCGGCCGGCCGAAATCCATGATGGCATCCATGGCGGCGCGTGTGGTCCGCCCCGTGAACAGCACATCGTCCACCAGAATGATTTCACGTTCGTCCACCGAAAAGAGGATATCCGTGGCCTGAACCACCGGGTGGTGGCTGATGCGGGTCCAGTCATCACGGTAGAGCGTGATGTCCATATCCCCGGCTTCCACTTGGGTGCCTTCGATGGCCTGGATTTTTTCCTGGATGCGCCGGGCCAGAAAAACACCTCGGGTTTGGATGCCGATCAGGGTCAATCCCGCGGCACCCTTGTGAATCTCCAGAATCCGATGGGTCATTCGGGTGATGGTGCGATCAATATCCTTGGCGTCCATGACCATTTCCTGTGAACCCATCCATTTTCCTCCCCTGGAAGCCGCCATCCCCGTTTAAAACCTCAAAATCGGCGCCAATCGGAAAAACCCATAAACCTACGACCTTAAAGGCCATATACCATCCGCGCAACGAATAGCAAGCGCTATTGTTGCGGATCTTTACCGGAAAAACAAATCAATTCACCTTGATAATGCCTCGTCGATCATCTATTATTTCGCCGGGTCGGAAACCCAATAACGCTAAGATTATACTTCATAATTCTGATCACCACCGATACGGGAAACCAGGTCTACAAATACCGGGCGGTCATCGCCGCCAGCATCCATGTCTTAGGATCGCGGCGCGCCAGGACAAGGCGAGACCATATTAACCATCCATGAAACCAATACGGGTCAGCCCATGCTCGGGAGTCATTCTGGCCGGGGGCCGAAATTTGCGCTTCGGCGGCCGTGAAAAAGCGCTGATTCCCCTGGCCGGCAAGCCGATGATCGATCACATCATGGCCGCCTTCGAAGGGCTGTTCGATGAGATCATCATCGTGTCCAACCAGCCGCAACATCTGGCGGACCGCAATGCCACCATCGTCACCGATCTAGGGGACGCCCGCAGCTCCCTGACCGGTATTCATGCGGCGCTTTTCTATAGCCGTTGTGAGGACGTTTTCATCTCCGCCTGCGACACCCCGTTGATCAAACCGGCCCTCATCGCCGCTTTGTTGCAAGCCCGTCAGCCAGGTATTGATCTCGTCATTCCGGAAACCCCCTCTGGCCTTGAACCCCTGTGCGCCGTTTATTCCCAACGCTGCCTGGCCCCGATTGAAAACCGCCTCAAGCGCAGAGATTATCGCATCCGCCGATTTTTCAACCGGGTTCGGGTTAAGCGCGTGAGCACCCAACGATTGCTCACGATCGATCCGGACCTGCGGTCCTTTAGGAACGTGAACACGCCCGAAGACCTGGCTGCAGTAGCGCAATGGAAAGGAGCTGTGTATGGTCATGAATGCTATCGATCTGATGAATCGCGTAAAAAACCATCCGGATTTTAATCGGGCCGGCATGGTTTTGTGCCACAATGGGGTGGTACGGGCCACCTCCCGTGATGGCCGCGAAGTTTCCGGCCTGCGGGTCAAGGTTGATGACGAGCGTCTAAGGGCTGTTCTGATCAAAGCCCGCCAGCGACCGGGCATCGTCGATGTCCAGGTGGAAATCGCCGCGGACTGCGACTTGGTGGTCGGCGACGACGTCATGCTTTTGGTGGTGGCGGGTGATGTGCGCGAAAATGTGATTGCATCCCTGGAGGAGACCCTGAATGCCATTAAAACCACGGTCACATCCAAAACCGAGTTTTTCATCGCGCCGGGACCATGATTCGGCAGGGAGGTCAAATTGACTGAATTTACCCATCTGGATCAAGCAGGTCGGGTACGGATGGTGGATGTCAGCGACAAATCATCCAGTGATCGGCGGGCCATCGCCCAGGCGGTGGTTGTCATGCAGCCGGCAACGCTGACCCAGATCCAGCGCCAGAATGTCAAGAAGGGCAACGTTCTCGAAACGGCCCGCATTGCCGGGGTCATGGCCGCGAAACAGACGGCCGCACTGATACCCATGTGTCATCCCTTGAATCTGCGTCATGTTCAGGTTGACTTCACACCGGATGTCGCCCGTTCCCGGATAAAGATTGAAGCCGCGGTAAGAATCCACGACCGCACCGGTGTGGAAATGGAAGCCCTGACAGCGGCCACCGTCGCCGCTTTGACCATTTACGACATGTGCAAGGCGGTGGACCGCGGCATGCAGATCACCGATGTCTGGCTGGTGGAAAAAACCGGCGGGGCCAGCGGCACTTATCGTCGTGAAACAGCCGAGGCCGACGAACACGAACGCCCCGCCTGACGCCGATGACAACCCCTTTCGCCATAACACCGGTCACGTTGGCCCTGGCCCTTGTGGCGGCCTTGTTTGTGGGGCTGTCTTTGGGTTGGTGGTTGCATCGCATCCGCCATATGAAGACCCACATGGACGCTCTGGCGGAGGTCAGCCGCCAACTGGACATTGCCCGCCTGGAGGTGGTGCGCTTGACCGAAGCCCACGCGGCGGCCAATGTCCGGGCCGAACGGGCGGCCGATCTGGAAGAACGCCTAGATCGCCGCGAATCGCAGATCAGCGCCCTGCAGAATGAAATCTCCGACCTGCGCAGCCGCAGTGCCCGCCTGGAGACCATCATCCGGCAGGATCGCCAGGCCCTTAAAGAGAAACTGAGCCTGGTCGAGGGCTGGCAGAACCGCCTGACCGATGCCTACAAAGGCCTGTCGACCCAGGCTCTCAAGGAAAACAACCGCATCTTCATGGATCTCGCCCAGACCACGCTGGCTCGCTTCGTCGATAAGGCCCGCAGCGATATGGATCAGCGCGCCCAGGCCGTGGACAGCATGCTGAAACCGCTGCATACGGCTCTCGAGCGCTACGAACACCAGGCCAAGGACATCGAGCAGGCGCGCCAAAACGCCTACGGTGAACTGCGGCAGCAGGTTCACCACATGGCGGCGGCCCAGGACCGGGTCCACCACGAAACCCGTCGCCTGGTTAAGGCCCTCCAGGTTCCCCATGTGCGCGGGCGATGGGGGGAAACCACGCTTCGGCGTGTGGCCGAACTCTCTGGCATGCAAGCCCACTGCGATTTTTTCGAACAGCCGACCGTCCCGGGTGAAGATAATCGCATGCGCCCGGACATGATTGTGCAACTTCCCGGCAACCGCCGGATTATTGTGGACGCCAAAGTGCCGCTGTCCGCCTATCTCGATGCCCTGGAGGCCCCCGAACCCGCAAAGCGCGATGCCCTGCTGGACCGGCATGCCGCCCAAATCGCAGCCCATATCCAGCAGCTGTCGCGCAAGGCCTACTGGTCGCAGTTTGAAACGACGCCGGAATTCGTCGTGCTTTTCATCCCCGGTGAAAATTTTTTCGCGGCGGCCCTGTCACGCAATCCCAGCTTGATCGAAGACGGTATCCAACGCCAGATCGTTCTGGCGACGCCGACGACGCTGATCGCGCTGCTCAAAGCGGTGGCCTTTGGGTGGCGGCAGCAGCAAGCGGCTGAAAATGCCGATACCGTCAGCCGGCTGGGGCGAACGTTATACGAGCGCCTTAAAACCATGACCCGCCATCTGCAGCAGATGGGCCGCGACCTCGATCGCTGTGTCGGCAGCTACAACCGCATGGTGGGATCGATGGAGCGACGGGTGCTGACATCGGCCCGGCAATTCGAGGATCTGGGGGTGGTCAGGACCGATGAAGCGCGCGACGGCGTACCGGACAAGATCGAGCAGCGACCGCGCACAGTCGATGGGAGTGATGACGAATGACGTTGCCAAACCAAACCCGACTGATGGTATTATGCATCGTTAGCACAATCCTCTGGCAGACGGGTTGCACACCGCGGAAAACCACCCTGCCAGCCCAACCTGACGCGGAGTTGTACGCTGTACGCATTGAAGATTGGCCCGCGTTTGCCGATGACATGGATTTTGACGGTCTGGAGGACGCGATCAACCAAAGCCTGGTTTATCTATCCAGGCTGCCCGATGATCGGCGTTTTCGTTTCGGCGCGGCGGATTACTCTAAAAACCTTATGGTGCGGTCGCTTGCGCTGCTGCGGGATTTTGCGGCGACGCGCCCCGACCAAGTACGACTGCAGCAATTTTTAAGGCAGCACTACCAGCTCTACCGTTCGATCGGCCGCCCCCCTGACGGTGACGTGCTGTTTACCGGCTATTTTGAACCCCTTTATGCCGGCAGCCTCCATCCGTCGCCCGTCTATAACATACCGGTTTACGGCATTCCGGAAGATCTCGTTTCGGTAAACCTGTCGCTGTTCTCCCCGGAATGGGCCGGACAGCGCATCGTCGGACGGTTGGAGGGGCATCAATTACTACCTTATCATACGCGTGCCAAAATCATTCACGAGAACGTCCTCCAAACCAAGGCCCCGATTATCGCGTGGCTGCGGGATCCCGTGGATCTGTATTTCCTCCAGGTCCAGGGTTCCGGCAGCATTAAAACCCCCGCGGGGCAAAAAGTTCGCATCCTGTACGCCGCTCAAAACGGACACCCGTCCGAGTTGGTGGGGCGCCATCTGATAAGGGAAAACAAGGTTCCGCCGGAAGAAATGTCGATGCAGCGCATACGGCGCTATTTCCGGGAGCACCCCGAGGATACCGAGCGCATGCTGAATCAAGACCCCAGCTTTGTTTTTTTCCGTATCGGGGAAACCGGTCCGCTCGGCAATCTGGGTGTTGAAGTGACCCCGGGACGCAGCATTGCCACCGATCGCCATCTGTTTCCGCCGGGCGCCCTGGCCTACATCACCTCCCAAAAACCGCTCGTCTCAGGCGATCGTACGATCGCGCAATGGACCCCGCTGAAACGCTTTGTGCTCAATCAAGATACCGGCGGGGCCATCAAGGGGCCGGGTAGGGCGGATCTGTTCTGGGGCTCCGGCGCCTATGCCGAAACGGCGGCTGGCCATTTGCAGCACACGGGAAGCCTCTACTTTCTGATCCTAAAAGAAGCGGCCGGATCGCCGGCGCCATGATCCACCGTCCCGCGGAGGCTGCTGAAGGGCAGCGGCGCTTGACGGAAGACGGCGAACAAGTTAGGTACATCCTCTGCTTGATGATTTAGAAACCGTCTGGATACCGTGCGAGCGCTTATCCGCTGGCGTGTAGCGAAATCCGGGCGCGGCGGCCTCAAGGCGCCGCACTTACCCATAAAGGAGTCTGTTCATGTTCGGTATCGGCATGCCGGAAATGATCCTGATCCTGGCCATCGCGCTCATCGTGATCGGCCCTAAAAAGCTTCCCGACCTGGCCAAGTCGCTGGGCCGCGCAATGAACGAGTTTAAAAAGGCCACCCGGGAAATCAAGGAGTCCATCGATGTTGATGGAGATCTCAAGGATGTCAAACAGTCCTTTGATGATCTCAATGCCGACCTCCGCGACTCGATCAACCCGCTTAAGAGCGATCCCGTGAAACCTCCGACCGAATCTCCCGCGTCATCCGATGACGAACCGCCCGGGAGCGCATCGGAAACATCGCCTGAATCGACCGGTGAAGGAACCACCAAGCATGAATGATGAAGAGAAATATCCCTTCACCGTCCATCTTGAGGAACTGCGCAAACGCCTGATTACCTCGTTCATTGCCATCGGGGTCGGCTTCGTCGTGGCCTATGGTTTCAAAGAACACCTTTTTGGCATTCTGGTGCAGCCGCTGCAAAACGTCATGCAGGAAGGCGACACCCTGATTTACACCAACCTGCCGGAAGCCTTTTTTACCTATCTCAAGGTCGCCCTGCTTGCCGGGATCGGTCTGGCAACCCCGGTGCTGCTCTATCAGTTCTGGATGTTTGTGGCCCCCGGACTTTACGAAAAAGAAAAACGCCTGCTGCTGCCGATCGTTTTTCTGTGTTCCTTCTTTTTTATCGGTGGTGCGCTTTTCGGTTACTTCATCGTCTTTCCATGGGGATTTAAATTTTTCCTGGGATTTGCCACCGAAACCATTCGTCCCATGCCATCCATGAAGGAGTACCTCGGATTTGCCGCCAAGCTCCTGATCGCCTTTGGTCTGGTGTTCGAACTGCCCCTGGTGATCACCTTCATGGCCCGCATGGGGATCGTATCCGTCGCTTTCTTAAAGAAGCACCGCAAGTACGCCGTCCTGCTCTTTTTTGCCGGCGCCGCCATCCTGACCCCTCCGGATGTCGTCACCCAGGTGATGATGGCCATGCCGCTCATGCTGCTCTATGAAATCAGCATCATCGGCGCCCGGATTTTCGGAAGGCGCCATACCGAGGAGGCGGTCGAGGACGGTGAGCCCGAGGCCGGCGAAACCGACGGTTGAATCCGAAGGATTCGGACGATCTGCGGACGGTACGGCACCGCATCCGACGGCAGCGCATTGTGGGGCAACATCCACCATCGCTCCCCAGCCCTATTGGTATCCGCAAATTTATTTTGCCTTTTTGAAAGCCCTGGCATAGGGTAGATGCCGCATACCACCGACCGGCCATATGAGGCATCCATGACCAATCCCGTGTTAAATGACCGCTTCGCCGTCCTCAAAGATCGCATCGAAGATTATCTCAAACAATTCCACCAGACCCTGATCGGCTTGAACGGCGACGCGCTTCAGGCCGTTATCAGTGAGCTGCGCTCCGGATTGCAGGAACCCTTTCTTTTCGTGGTGGTCGGCGAGGTCAAATCCGGGAAAAGCAGCTTCATCAATGCCCTTTTGGGAGAAACGATCTGCGAGGTGGACGCGGCCCCCTGCACGGATGCCATCCAGCAGATCGTCTTCGGTGAAGAACGTTTTGAGGAAACCATTCATCCCTTGTTGAAGAAAATCGGCCTGCCCCTGCCCATCCTGAAAACCATCGCCATCGTCGACACGCCCGGAACCAATACGGTTATTGAAAACCACCAGGAAATTACTCGGAATTTCATTCCCAACAGTGATCTGGTCCTGATGGTGTTTCAGGCCAAGAACCCTTATACGCAATCTGCCTGGGATCTTTTGGATTATGTCCGCGAGGAATGGCGCAAACGCACCATTTTTATCCTGCAGCAGGCCGATCTGGCCCGGCCGGACGAGATCCAGACCAATATGACCCGCGTCCGCGAACTGGCCCTCCAGAAAGGCATCCCGGATCCCCAGATCTTTGCAACGTCGGCCGAACTTGAAATCAAAGGGATTGACGACAGCGGCTTTAAGGCCGTACGCAAATTTATCCGTACAACCATTACTGGCGGCCGGCACTACCGGCTCAAATTGGAATCCATTCTGGAAACCGCCGGCCAGGTCATGTTGCAGTTCGAAAACTCGGTGGCGGATCGGCGGCAACGACTCGCCGCCGACCAGGCCACGGTGGCCAAGGTCAAACAGCGGCTGGTCAGTGGCCACAAACAGTCTGCCTATGAACTGCAATCGCTGATCGAACGGCTGTCGGGTACCTACCGGCGCGAATCGCAAGAACTCGTTCGCGATTTCAGTGAAGGCTTATCTTTTCGCCGCTTGTTCGAACGGTCGATCCGATCAACGATCGGCCGCAAGGCCTCGGTTAAAAAATGGGTGGATAAACTGCAAGCGCGTTTCGAATCCAACCTGCGCCAGCGCGCCGAAGCCATCACCGAGGAAGGCGCCGCCCACTTCGTGGAAGGCCTTCAAATGCTGCTGCAACAGCTATTGCAAGAGCTTGAAGACGTCCAGGGCATTCCGATTACCGAAAACAGCCTGTTCCGCCGTATCGACCAGCGGCGTACCGATGTCATCGACGCGGTCAAAATCAATTTGACGGATCTCGGCGGCAGCGACACCTTCACCACCGGCGACCTCCAGAATACCGACTCGCTGGCCCCTTCTCTGGTTGGTGGCAGCGCGCTAACCGCTATAGGCGCTTTTTTCCTGACGGTAACCCATGGCCTTTTCTTCGACATCACCGGCGGTATCCTGACCGGAACGGGCCTCCTGCTGGCAGGCGGCGTGCTTTTTGTGCGCAAAGGAAAAATGATTGCCCAGCTGGAAGCAAATCTGGAAAAAGGCGGCGAGCATTTTGAGGCCGAGCTTAACGAAAAGCTCTCCGCCCGCCTCAATCTCATTTTTGACGACATCGATCGCAACTTCCTGACGCTTTACGAATTCGTGGACCAGGAAGAGGCCCGCCTCAATCCAATCGTTGATGCCCTGCAGGTGTTGCAGCAGCAGCAGCAGCTTCTGTTCCAGGAAACCCGCACCCAGCTTCCCGACTGACGCCGTCAGCCACGCTCGACGAGTTTAGCTGGGAGAGCCATAACCGCCTGTGACCTGCAGCTTAGCGTTTCCTGAATAATGGCAAACGCCAAGTTCATTTTTTCTGGCGCCGCTGTCGTCTTAAAGCGCGGCTCCTGCATCTTTATTGTTGAAGGCTTCAATCCCCTACAGAAAGGCGCTCGATGGTGCACCACGCCACGACGTCGTGCATTGACAGGGATACCCTGGTTTGATAGGAGATTCGGACGGGAAAAAGATGGCAACAATCCAAATTATGAAGGAGGTATGAAGGTCTCATGAAGATCCGGAAACCGTTGTTGACACTCTGTATGTTGGGAATTGCCGGCCTTTTCTTCGCGGCCGCCATTCAGGCTGGGACCCAGGTTGAAGACGTCATTACGTTGCAAAATCCGGCCTATAAAAAACACACCAAAGGCATCGTTCAATTCACGCACAAGAAGCACGCCACGGAATATGGCGCCAGCTGCGGCGAGTGCCACCACGATGACAAGGGGCAGCCCTTGGATCTCAAAGAGGGCGATGACGTTCAAAATTGCATCGAATGCCATAAGATCCCCAGCACAGTGCCCAAGGAGCTAAAAAAAGAGTGGAAGGAAAAAAAGGTCAGTAAGGAAGAGCAGAAAAAGCTGAAGCTCGATTACCACGCCGAAGCGATTCACATGAATTGCATTGCATGCCACAAGAAATGGAACAAGGAAAACAAATCCAAGGCCGCGCCTGTTT
Source organism: Desulfobacterales bacterium (assembly GCA_030065585.1). Classification (GTDB taxonomy): domain Bacteria; phylum Desulfobacterota; class Desulfobacteria; order Desulfobacterales; family UBA5852; genus JABZFP01. The sequence continues at coordinate 27,370 of JASJED010000001.1, forward strand.
CATGCTCCAAGTGCCATCCCAAAAAAGCAAAGTAAGGTAAGCCCCTCCAAGGCTGGCCCGGCGCACTTTACCGCAGCGGGCCTGCCTTTTTTTATCTCATCCGATTTCCCCCGACAGCAGCAGGCGTCATCTCTACAGAATCATGAGAATACTTTAGGGCGGTAAACATACCCCGTGGCGGCTATGGGCAATTATCCCAGCACCCTTTTGCCCTGGCGGTATTGGATGGCGTTCCGCACCAATGCGGGGGCCCATTCCGGTGTCCCCTGGGCATGTAGATGGGTGTAGGTTGCCAATACGTTGCGGTGGCACAGGCCGTCTTTCCCGTCGATCAGACCGGTGCCCCGAATCATCGTATAGGCCAGATCGTCGGCAAGCCCTTGCCACTCCAGAACGCTGGAATAATGAAATTCGTGGCCCTTGAGGGTGGTGCCGGTGCGGAAATAGGGGTTGTTCCCGCTGACCTCAATGATCGTATAGCCGTGCCCCTGGGGGCGTCGCGAAAACCCGAACACCACCGGCAGTATCCCGGCCATGGGAAAGCGGCCCTGCTCCAGCGCCAGTTCCTGGCCTAGATACATGAGCCCCCCGCATTCGGCATAAATGGGCAGTCCCGCTTCGGCCATGGTTTTTAAATCATGCCGAAAGGTATCATTACGGGCCAGGGCCTCAGCATGGGTTTCCGGAAAGCCGCCGCCGATATACAAACCATCGATATTCGGAATCCGATCGACCTCGAGGGGGCTGAAAAATTCAAGCTGCGCCCCGGCGGATCGCAACGCCTCGATATTTTCGGGGTAATAAAACTGGAAGGCGGAATCCTGGATGATGCCGATGGTGGGTCGCGTTGACGGGGCCGGCGGCGTTTCGGTCAGCCTCTCCGGCGGAGGGCTATAATCCGTCTCCCGGGCCATCTGCGCTATGGCCTCAAGGTCCAGATGATCCTTGACGATCTGGGCGGCATAATCGATCGACGTCCGAGCCCAGTCATGCTCCAACGTGGGCACGAGCCCCATATGCCGCTCGGGAAAGCATTGCCGGCGCAGTTTGGGGATGGCGCCCACCACCGGCATCCCGCAGTGCTCTTCAATGCTCCGCCGTAAAATGCCTTCGTGCCGGGCGCCGGCTATCCGGTTCAGCACCACCCCACCGATGCGAACCGAGGGATCGAATAGTGAACAGCCTTTGACCACGGCCGCCATGGTGCGGGTGGTTTTGGTGCCGTCAATGATCAGCAGGATGGGCAAGCCCAGCAGTTTGGCCAATTCGGCCGTACTGGTTTCACCATGGGTGTCGATACAATCATAGATCCCGCGGTTGCCCTCGATCACGGCCATATCGGTGTCCGCGGTGTGGACGTGGAAGGTCTCTCGAATGCGGTCGCTGGCGATCAAAAAGGTGTCGAGATTGTAGCAGACCCCACCGGCCGCCAGGGAAAGCCAGCCCGCATCGATATAGTCCGGCCCTTTCTTGAAAGGCGCCACCGATCGACCCTTGGCTGTCATTGCGGCAATCAACCCCAAGGACACCATGGTTTTGCCGGATCCACCCCTGAGGGCACCGATGACGATGCCTGCCCTTTTGTCAAAGCCGTTGGCCATCATTCAGCCCATCAATTAAGCCGCTTGGTCCTGCCGAGGGTTGCGACCTGGCATGCAATCTGAAACGTCGCCCCAATTGCACCGCCGAAGCGAGGCGCCTTGCGCGGAGCCCGGGTGAGGCTTTCAGGCCGAGTCATCGATTGCAAGCGGTGCGGGGCACAACCTGACAAGATTTGCGCCAAGCACAAAGGCGAAAGACGGAAACACTATTCCGCCTTTCGCCTATTGCGTCAGTGCGTTTGATCGGCCACGCCATGGTGGCCGTCGCACTTGATATAAAAATCGCCTTATTGCGGAATATTAATCCTCATGCTCCGCTGCGGCCTGCTTGCCGACTCCCGGAAGCCCGTACATGGAGGTGCTGCCGCTGGACCAATATTCCAGAACGCCGTCTTGCACGAGCTGGTTCACGATTTTTTTGGCCAGGCGCGGCTTCATTCCCATAATCTTGGCCAGATCGTTGAAGTAAAACTTGCTCTTGCTCTTGCTTTTTTTGGTCAGCGTTTCGACGATCGCGGTTTTCGCCTCTTCATATTCCATATTTTACCTTCTTTCATGGAATACCGGAGTACCCCCTTTACAGGAGTACTCCGGCGATTAATATACATTCCTTCCGTCAGCTTAGAACTTGAACAGCGTGCTCTGGCGCCAGGTGTAGTAGGCCGGATCGCGGAAGTCGTCGATCAGGTGATGCGTGAAAGGCAGCTCGCATTTCTCGAAGAAGCGCTCCCAGCCGATGCGCTCGGCCCACTCGCCCAGGCGCTCATATTTGTTGGCCTCGGCCGCATAGACCTCGATGATCTTCTTGATGGCTTCGGTCGTTTCCGGCCAGCGCGGGGTGTCGTTAGGCTGGAAGGCCACCACCACCTTGGAGAACATGGGCGCGCTGATGCGGTTGGACACCTTGCCGCCCACCATCAGCACGATACCGTCACCTTCTTTGTCGGAGAGCGGCATGGAGGGGCACATGGTGTAGCAGTTGCCGCAGAACATGCAGCGCTCGTTTTTCACGGCCACACTGTTGACCTTCTCACCTTTCCATTCCACCTTGGCCGGACGAATGGCGGCCGTGGGGCAGGAGGCGATGGCCAGCGGGATTTCGCACATCTTGTCCAGGTATTCATGGTCCAGCATCGGCGGTTTGCGATGGTAGCCCAGGATGGCAATGTCCGAGCAGTGCACGGCGCCGCACATGTTCAGGCAGCAGGCCATGGAGATGCGCAGCTTGGCCGGCATGCGGTGCTGTTTGAAGTCTTCGAAGACCTCGTCCATGGTGGCCTTGACCGTACCGGAGGCATCCGAGGCCGGGGTATGGCAGTGAATCCAGCCCTGGGTGTGCACGATGTTGGTGATGGAGGTGCCGGTGCCGCCCACCGGGAACTTGAAGCTGCCGCCGTCGAACTTGCGGCTTTCCAGATCCTGGACCAGGGGCTCGACCTTGTCCTTGCTGTCCACCATGAACTCGATGTTGTTGCGGGTGGTGAAGCGCAGATGGCCGTCGCAGTGCTTTTCGGCGATATCGCAGATCTCGCGGATGTGGGTGGTGCTCATCAGGCGGGCGCCGCCGCAGCGCACCGTGTAAACCTCGTCGCCGCCCTCGGCCACGTGGACCAGCACGCCGGGCTTGAGCACTTCGTGATACAGCCATTTGCCTTTGTTCTTGGCGATGACCGGCGGGTAGAACTCGTCGTATTTACGCGGACCGATGTCGGAGATCCGGTTTTCCATCGGTTTGTCAGGATCGTAACCTGAAGATACAAATGCCATGGTGCGTCCCCCTTATCTCTGATGGTGTTTTCGGTACTCATCGATGTCACGGTCCCAGCCGCCTTCAACTTCGTCTTCGTTCCAGAAGATGTAGGGGTTGGTCCGGGGTTCCTGAACGTGATGGGCCGTCGGTTCGATGCCGGTGACCTTGAGCAGTTTCTGGAAGCCCTGACGTTTCATGAGTTCGCCGAGACGTTCGCGGTTCTTGCCTTCTTCCATCCACCAGTCCCAAATGGCTTCGATGACTTCCTTGATCTCGTCGTAGGGGTCTTCCGCCTTGACGAACGGGACCAGGAGGGAGCCCATCTGGGCACCGTCGAGAATGGGCGCCTTGGCGCCGACCAGGATGGACAGACCGCGGTCGTCACCGATTTTGAGGGCACGCGGCATGACGTTGATGCAGTGCATGCAGCGGGTGCATTCCTTGTCCTCGATCTTCAACTGGTTGCCTTCCATCCACATGCAGTCGGTGGGGCACAGATCGATGACTTCCTTCTGGATGTCGAACGGACCCCAGTCGCGGCCGTTGTGATCGTTGGCATTGGGGGCGAATTCGCCGCCGATATAAGCCTGAACGGCTTCCTGGTCGATTTTGATATTGTCTTTCCAGGTGCCGATGAAGGACATGTCGGCCCGGGCGATGGAGGCCACACAACCGTTGGGGCAGCCGTCGAACTTGAACTTGAACTTGTAGGGAAAGGCCGGACGATGGAGTTCGTCCTGGTATTCCTGGGTCAGGTGGTAGCAAAGCGCATTGGTATCGTAGCAGGCGTATTCACAGCGGGCCATCCCGATGCAGTCGGCCGGGGTGCGCAGATTGGAGCCCGAGCCGCCCAGGTCCTGGTTCATGTTGTGGGTCAGCTCATAGAAAATTTCTTCCAGCTGGGGGGTGGTGGTGCCCAGCAGGATGATGTCGCCGGTGGAGCCGTGCATGTTGGTGATGCCGCTGCCGCGGAAATCCCACAGGTCGCAGAGCTGGCGCAGGTAATCGGTCTTGTAGAACTTGGCGCCCGGCTGGGCCACGCGCATGGTGTGGAAATGGGCCACGCCCGGAAAATTATCGGGCTGGTCGCAGTAGCGGCCGATAACCCCGCCGCCGTAACCGAAAACACCCACGATGCCGCCGTGCTTCCAGTGGGTGGTGCCATCGGCAAACGAAAGCTCCAGAATCCCCAGCAGGTCTTCCACCACGTCCTGCGGAATCTGGAATTCAATGTTTTCCGCGTTTTTGGCGCGAACTTCGGCCTGCTGCTTCATGTCGGACACAAAGCTTGGCCAAGGCCCGGACTCAAGCTGGTCCAACAAAGGCGTTGCATGTTTTGCCATCGTCATTCCTCCAGTTAAGAAGTTGATTAACTACCCGGACTTCATTGGAATCGAATTCCTTTCCCTCCAAAAAACCTGTTTCCTTCACCTCCTCTCAATAGCGATTTGTCTTATATTCATATGATGTTAAGTGGGTTCGTCTGGGTGGACCATCAAGTCGTTTGATATAGAATTAAAAGGCATTCTTGTCAATAAAAAAGGCGGGTTGCGAGGGTTGGCGACCTTTGAAGGGGGCGGATCAAATATCTTGTGAAGCGGGCGTTTAAAACCACTCTATCTTGTGCTTTGACGGCTAATGTTCTTTAAGTCGCGAAGGTATTTCGAACGGCGGTCAGCAGACAGGCGGCATGCGCGGCGATATGACGTTCACAGAGTTCTTCCTCGGCCGGCATCAGCCGATAGCTTTCCGCCACGGCCTCAAGGAGTGTCAGCCAATCATCGGCGGTGTAGCTTCGCAACAGCGGCAACAGCGCCGCGGGCAGGGACTCACCCAAAGCCTGTTTGAAACCGGCCACCGTGGCGCTTACGGCCTCATCGCCGGCCCAGGCCATGGCGCCGGTGCCGTCCAGGCGGTCCAGCCGGTTGCGCAAAGAGAGATTGGCCAGAAAGACCATAAGGGCCATCAGACGGGCGTCGTCATCCAGGTCCTGGCCGCCTTCTGCCGCCATGGTTGGGGCATATTGGCGCACGGTAATTAATTTTAGATCCAACCCGTCCGCTTGGTGCCGCAGGACAAAGTCACCCGCGGCATGATGCCAGGGATAGATCTGTCGCGAGGTGCGGGGGTCGTAGGCCCGCGACAAGATGAAGGCGGCCCCGGAATAGACGTTGGCGGTCAGATGAGGCGGTAGAAAATAGGGGCCCCGTTGATTATCCCAGACGACTATTTTCTGCACCCCGTCACGGGGGTCGAGGGAAAGGTGGAATTCATGGTGATCCTCGAACCAGTCGGCCAGAAACATCTGCAAGGTGGCGCCATCCGGTGTTTCGCTTCGAGCAACGTCGAAAATGCGCGGCAGCGTGCCGTCCGGAAGCCGTGAGGCCACGTGGCTTAGCGCTTCGACCTCATTGTGCATGCATTCGATGCCCAGTGGCGTTACGGCCACGTTCAGGGCCAACGCTTGCGTTCCTCTACCCGAGGTCACCTGTATGCGGGCGGGATGATAAAATTCACCATGCTTTTCAAGGATGATGTCGATATGTTGAAGGGGCATCGGCCGGGAGACCTCCGGTGCCATAGTCGCGAGGGCGGCTTGAAGCGAACCGGCGCCTTCATTTTCAAGATAGGCCTGGATGGCCTGGAAATAACCCCCATGGGATATGGCGGTGGTTTGTTCGGGAGCGGCGGGTCTAAAACGGGCCGGCATCGGCAGGGCTTGCGACCAAAGCGGATGGTTCGCATCCACACGCCCTGGACGTCCGGCAATTGCAAAGTGAATCTTCACCGAGCGGCGGCGGCCCATCGACACCCGCTTATCGGTGCGTGGCCAGCTCTTCTAATATCTGCGGCGCGACCTCATAGCCGAGTTCGACCGCACGGTCGGCATGTTCGATGGCCTTGGCGAAATCGCCCTTTTCCATGAGGGCGATGGCCATGTTGTTGTGGGCAATCGGGAAATCCGGTTCGACTTTGAGGGCGCTATCGCAAGCGCCAATGCTTTTGTCCACCTCGCCCTTCATGAGATAGGCGCTGGCCAAAGTGGCATAGGCCTGCACGAAGCGGAAATTGAAATGGGTGGCCCGCTCGAGAGATTTGATGCCTTCCTCCAGGTTGCCCATCTGGAGCTGCACAAAGCCGATGTTGCCGTGCCCCTCCGAGAAGCCCGGTCGCATCTTAACGCCGCGCTTGTTCCAGTCCAGGCAGCCTTCCAGGTCGCCGCGCTTGAGACAGATGGCCCCCATCTGTACATAAGCTTCGGCCAGTGTAGGGCTGCATTCGATGGCTTCCAGCAATTCCTTTTCGGCTTCATCAATTTTACCCTGGCCCATCAGGGCCACGGCCAAGTTATAATGGGTGGTCCCGCAATCAGGATTGCCGGCCAGCATTTTGCGGTGGGCCGCAATGTATTCTTCCGCATTTTTGAACTGACTCATGGATATGACCTCTCGATGCCCGGCTGCTACCGGGCGGTTTGGTTTGCAGTCATCCAAATAAAGCCATGATTCGTATTATGCCCGTCTGCGGCTGTCAAGTTTATTTAAGGCTAGATGTTCAGAATGGCTTGATTTTTCTTGACAGATCCCCGGGCTTTTATCTACCAGAGAAAAATCCCACCCACTAAACGACTTGTTGTTCCACGATCCCCAACAAAGGAGGATGCCATGAAAACAGGATGCTACACCGCTATCATCACGCCATTTGCCGGCGATGTCGTCGATTACGAAGGCCTCGATCGCCTGGTGGACTTCCAGATCGCGGGCGGCATCACCGGTGTTCTGGCGGTCGGCACAACCGGTGAAAGCCCCTCGTTGTCCTGGGATGAACACAATCAAGTCGTGGAACGGGTGGCCAAGAAAACCAAGGACCAGTGTCTGTGCATTGCCGGAACCGGCAGTAACAATACCAGGGAGTCGCTTGAGGCCACGTCACATGCCACCGGTGCCGGCGTCGATGCGGTCTTGCTGGTGGACCCCTATTACAATGGTCCCAGCTCCCTGGAAATCAGACGCGAATACATCGAACCCGTCGCGGCCGCGTTTCCGGATCTGGAGATCATCCCTTACGTCATTCCCGGACGCACCGGCACCCAGCTGCTGCCGGAGGATCTGGCCCTCGCCAGTCAGCGCTATAAAAATGTGGCCACGGTCAAGGAGGCCACCGGCAATCTGGAGAACATGAAGCGCACGCGCTCCTGCTGCGGACCGGATTTCACGATCCTGTCGGGCGACGACGGCATGACCTTCGATATGATGACGGATGCGGATATCAGTGCGGCCGGTGTGATTTCCGTGGTTTCCAACGTGGCCCCGGCCGCCATGACGCAGTTAGTCGCGCTGCTGGCCAATCAGGAGCACGCCGCCGCCGAAAAGCTTTGCCGCGACCTGGCACCGCTGTTTGGGCTGGTGACGGTCAGCACCACCGAGGCAACGCCCTTTGGCGATGTCACGGCCCGTTTTCGAAATCCGGTGGCCATTAAAACCCTGATGGCCATCCTGGGAATGCCCGGAGGGGGATGCCGCCGTCCGCTAGGCAAGATAACCCGAAATGGCATCGATTTCGTTATCGAAACCGTCCGAAAGGTGCAGGCCGCCAACCCCGCGATTCTGGCCCCCGCCGCCGAATTCTTCAACATTGACATCGATCAGCGCTTGAATGATGAAGGTATCCGGGAGGCATTGATCTATACCGACTATTGATTCCGACGCCTGACAACAGAAGGGGGAAGCGGCAGAAATTAATACCGTTTCCCCCTTCGCGTTGGTTTTGATGAGGCGCAAGATCCTATTCCTACTAATTCAAGTGAGATCCGGCACCGGGTTTTTCAGTGTCCATACAGAAATGGTAGATTTTGGTTCAGGACAAGGCCGCAGTAATTTTGAAACCGATGGCGAAGCCGTCGTCGCGTTAGCGACGCGTAGCTTAGGCTACGTCGAGGATTTCGAAATTACGAGAACGCAGGCCTGGGCCAAAAGATGCCATTTATGGATGGGCACTATTTCACACGCCCCTCCCGCCAGGCCTTAATCAACCCGTCGTAGTCGACCGTCTCCCCTTGAGGTTTTTCGTTGACCTTGGCTTTGGGGGAGCCGGGTTGGCTCAGCCAGTACTCGGCATCCTTTTGGGGATTCAGCTTGGGACCGCACTCACCCTGGACGTTCGCGCGCTGGATGCGCTGCAGGACCCGGTCCTGCTCGCGGGCCAGATTGTCCATGGCCGTGCTGACGGTCACTTCGCCGGAGACCGCCTCGCCGACATTTTGCCACCACAACTGGGCCAGCTTGGGGTAGTCGGGCACGTTGGTCCCAGTGGGGGTCCAGGCCACCCGGGCGGGGCTGCGGTAGAACTCCACCCAGCCACCTAGTTTGGGCGCTCGCTCGGTAAAGGATTCATGCCGGATGTCGCTGTCGCGGATGGGCGTCAGGCCCACATGGGTTTTCTTCAGTGACGTGGTCTTGGCCACACAGAACTGGGCAAAGAGCCAGGCGGCCTTGCGGCGCTCCAGGGGGGTGCTCTTCATCAGGGTCCATGAGCCGCAGTCCTGGTAGCCTAACTTTTGACCCTCTTCCCAGTAGGGACCATGGGGGGAGGGGGCCATCCGCCATTTAGGGGTGCCGTCCGCGTTGACCGTGGGGCCCGGTGCAACCATGTCAGATAAAAAGGCCGTATACCAGAAGATCTGCTGGGCCACATGGCCTTTGGCCAGCACCGGCAGGTAGGTGTAGAAGTCCATTCCCAGAGCGCCGGGCGGCGCGTATTTGCGCAGCCACTCCATGTACTTGCGCAGGGCGTACTTGGCCGCCGGGCCGTTGGCGGCACCGCCGCGCTCGACGGTGGCGCCCACCGGGCGGCATCCCTCGACACGAATGCCCCACTCGTCCACCGGCTTGCCGTTGGGAATGCCCTTATCGCCGGCCCCGGCCATGGACAACCAGGCATCCGTGAATCGCCAGCCCAGATCCGGGGCCTTTTTGCCGTAGTCGTTGTGGCCATAGATGGCCTTGCCGTCGATTTCCTGGATATGCTCACTGAAAAATTCGGCAATATCTTCGTAGGCCGACCAGTTGACCGGCACCCCCAGTTCGTAACCGTAGATCTCCTTGAACTTCTTCTTGAAATCCGGACGGTTGAACCAGTCGTAACGGAACCAGTAGAGATTGGCGAACTGCTGGTCGGGCAGCTGGTAGAGCTTGCCGTCCGGCCCGGTGGTGAAGGACTTGCCCATGAAGTCGTCCACGTCCAGGGTCGGCAGGGTCACGTCCTTGCCCTCGCCGGTCATGAAGTCCGAGAGCGGCACCACGTGGCCGTAGCGCATGTGGGTGCCGATGAGATCGGAATCGTTGATATAGGCATCATAAAGATTTTCGCCCGAGGCCCACTGCGATTGCAGCTTTTCGATCACGTCGCCTTCCTGGATCAGGTCGAAGGAGACCTTGATGCCGGTGATTTCCTCGAAGGCCTTGCCCAGCACCTTGGCCTCGTATTCATGGGTGGGAATCGTTTCCGAGACGACCTTGATGTTCATCCCCTTGAAGGGCGCCGCCGCCTTGATGAACCATTCCATCTCCTTCATCTGTTCGGCTTTTGACAATGTCGACGGTTGGAATTCCGTGTCGACCCATTTTTTGGCCGCCTCCATTTGCGCGCCGTGGCTCGAAGCCCACGCCAAACTACCGGCCAAAATGAATGCCAAGGTCACGATCCATAGCGTAATGGATCGCACCTCGAACCATCGATTGGTCAATTTCCGCATCGTGTCCTCCTCTCCGATAGGGGTGGTTGTAGCTGAAAGCCTTACCGCCGGACAGAAACAAACCACGCTTGCGATAAAGCCGGTGAGCCTCAGCCAGTCCGGCGCCAAGGCATTGATCCGTGGTGGGAATCAACAGGGGGGCTGGCCGCCCGGCCTGTTCACCCCCAGCGCATGACGATGATGAGCCAGGCCACCGAGAGAATCGTTCCGTACCACAACGCTAAATCGGTAAACCCCAGCCAGGCCAGATGAATATAAGCGCTTCCCAATAAGCCCAGAAAAAAACGCGTCCCCCGCGTGGTGGGGATCATGAGAAACCCCCGGCGTTCGATGGTCGGGGACACCAGCTCCCAGACAAGCATGCCGCAGAGCATCAGGAAGATCGTCGTGAAGAAAATGGCCGTCGGTTTGGTCCAGTACATCCACTCGAGACCCATCGATGTCCCCTTATCAAACGCGGCCGAGGGCAAAACCCTTGGCCAGGTGGTTGCGTACAAACCAGATCACCAAGCCGCCCGGTACGATGGTCAGCACGCCGGCGGCGGCCAGCAGGCCCCAGTCCAGACCGGTGGCACTGATGGTGCGTGTCATGGTGGCCACGATCGGTTTGGCCTCGGTGATCGTCAGTGTCCGGGCAAAGAGCAATTCGACCCAACTGAACATGAAGCAAAAAAAGGCGGTCACACCGACCCCGGCGCGAATCAGCGGGATAAAAATCGTGGCGAAAAACCGAGGGAAGCTGTACCCGTCGATAAAGGCCGTCTCATCGATTTCCTTGGGGACCCCGGACATGAAACCCTCCAGGATCCAGACGGACAGGGGCACGTTGAACAGGCAATGGGCCAGGGCCACCGCGATATGGGTATCCATCAACTTGAAGGTCGAATACAGTTGGAGATAGGGCAGCAGGAAGACCGCCGGCGGGGCCATGCGGTTGGTCAGCAGCCAGAAGAACATCTGACCGTCGCCGATGAACTTGTAGCGTGAAAAAGCGTACGCCGCGGGCAGGGCAAAGGCCAGGGACATCACCGTATTCATGCTGACATAGATAATGGCATTGATATACGCCATGTACCAGGTGGGATCCGTGAAAATCTTGATATAGTTTCGAAAGGTGATGTCGGCCGGATACAGGGCGAAATTACCGAGGATATCGGCGTTGGTCCTAAGCGACATGTTGAGCATCCAATAGATCGGTAGGATCAGAAATCCAAAATAGATGCACAGGGCGATGGTTCGTTTTTGAATTTTCATCCCTTTTCTCCCCGGCCGACGTTCAAAAGGGCCTGATAGAAGGCAAAACTGAAGAGCAATACAATCAGAAAATAAATCAGCGAAAAGGCGGCGGCCGGCCCCAGGTCAAACTGCATGGTGGCAAGTTTGACCAGATAGATGGAAAGGAAAGTGGTTGTATTGCCGGGACCTCCCCCGGTAAGGGCAAAGGGCTCGGCATAGATCAGAAAACTGTCCATCCAGCGCAGTAAAACGGCAATCGTGAGCACGCCACGCATTTTGGGCAGCTGTATATAAAGGAAGGTGGCCCAGGCCGAGGCGCCGTCGATTTTGGCCGCCTGGTAGTATGCTTCAGGGATGGCCCGCAGCCCGGCATAGGCCAGCAGGGCCACCAGGGGTGTCCAGTGCCAGACCTCCATGGCCAGCAGTGTAATCCAGGCATAAAGCGGCTTGGCCGTGTGGTCAAAAGGTACTTCCAGCAAGTCCAGGCTGTTGATGCCCACACCGAACAGGCCGATATCCGGCCGGGTAAAAACGATCCAGATGGTACCGATCACGTTCCAGGGAATCACCAGGGGCAGCGCCAGAATGACCAGCGAGGCGGAGACCCCCCAGCCGCGTTTGGGCATGGCCAGTGCGATCAGAATGCCCAGGGGTATCTCGATCAGCAGGACCAGTCCGGAAAACAAAAACTGCCGCCAGAGCGCCGCGTGCAGGCGGTAGTTGCCCAACATCTCCTTGAACCATTCCGTGCCGACGAAGACGGCTTCGCCCGGACCGAAAATGTCCTGAAGCGAATAGTTGACCACCGTCATCAACGGAATGATGCCGCTGAAGGCGACGATGATAAACGCCGGCAACACCAGAAACCAGGCGCGATTGTCGGGCCATTTGTCCATCGTGCCGCTCCTTAAGCTTTGATCAGCCGCCCGTCGACGAACAAGCGGGTCCACTCCGGAGGAAATACGAGCCAGATCTGGTCTGATGGCGTATGTCGGCCTTCCGGTAGCCGGGCTCGCAGGATCTGGCCCCCAAAGGAGGCAATCACGATCCGGTAGCTGCCCTGGTCTTCGATGGCCTTGACGTTGGCCGGCACACCGCCTTCAATCGCTTCCGTACACACTTTGAGATGCATGGGCCGTATGCCGAGTTCCAACTTGCCTTGGATACCGCGCGCTTTGGCCGCTACGGTCTCATCCAGCGCAATCCGCGCCCCGTTGCTGCGGGCCAAGTTGCCCTCCAGGGTGCAATCCAGAAAATTCATCCCGGGGCTGCCGATGAAATATCCCACAAAGGTGTGCTCGGGGTTCTCAAAAAGATCCTGAGGCGAGCCGATCTGCACGATTTCGCCCTCGTACATGACGACCACTTTGTCGGCAAAGGTAAGGGCTTCCACCTGGTCATGGGTCACGTAAATAAAGGTCAACTTGAGACGTTCATGAATATCCTTGAGTTTACGCCGCAGGTTCCATTTCAGATGCGGGTCGATTACGGTGAGGGGTTCGTCAAAAAGGATGGCCGCCACATCATCGCGGACCAGCCCCCGGCCAAGCGAGATTTTCTGCTTGGCATCGGCAGCCAAGCCCGCCGCCCGTTTTTTAAGATAGGGCGCCAGGTCGAGGATCTCGGCCACCTCATGGACACGGCGCTCAACGTCGCGGCCTGCGAGACCCCGGTTGCGCAGCGGAAACGCCAAGTTATCGAAAACCGTCATGGTGTCGTAGAGCACCGGAAACTGAAAGACCTGGGCAATGTTGCGTTTTTCAGGGGGAAGGTCGGTGACGTCCTTGTCGTCGTAGAGCACTTGCCCACGGGTGGGATTGAGCAGGCCGGAAATGATATTCAGCAGGGTGGTCTTGCCGCAGCCCGATGGGCCCAGCAGGGCATAAGCGCCGCCATCTTCCCAAACGTGATGGATGCGTTTGAGCGCAAAGTCCTCATCGCTCCGGGGTTTGGGCCGATAGCTGTGGGCGATTTCATTGAGTTCAATGCGCGCCAAGGCAGTCTCCTATGACAGCGGCCCCTCACGGCGTTCTGGTGAAGGAGAGGCGACCAGGTTGCCCTCGAGATCGAAGGTGAAGAGGCAGCCCGGGTTGACATACAGAGTGATCGCCGATCCGATGCGATACAGATGGATACCATCCTCCTGGGCCACGAGCCGGGTGTCGGCATGATTGAAATGGATGAAGGTTTCCGATCCGTTGATCTCGGCCAGTTCGACGCGGGCCTCAATTTGGGCATCACGGTCACTGGTTCGTTCCAAAAGGAAATGATTGGAGCGGATGCCGAAGGTATAATCCCCGTCGGCAAGGCGTTGCATTTCGCCCTCCAGCGGGACGTGGATATCATCCCGTCCAATGCGGGCCGTCTTGCCTTGAACGCGGCCGCGCAGAAAATTGATCGGCGGATCGCTGAAGACTTCCGCCACCTTGACGGTGGCCGGACGGCGATAGGCCTCGGCCGTGACGCCGGTTTGCAGAATGCGCCCCTCGTCGAGGACGGTCACGTTGCCGCCCAGCATCAGGGCTTCGGTCGGCTCGGTCGTAGTGTAGACAACGATGGCCTTGCGCTGGGAGAAGATGTCCTGGAGCTCGACCCGTAATTCTTCACGTAATTTGTAGTCCAGGTTAACCAGCGGTTCGTCCATCAGCAGCAGATCCGCGTTTTTGACCATGGCGCGCGCAATGGCCGTGCGCTGCTGCTGGCCACCGGACAGTTCCGCGGGCAGACGCTCCAAAAGATCATCGATCCGCAGCATCGCGGCGATTTCCCGCACCTGGCGATCAATTTCGGATTTGTCCATACCGCTGGTCTTCAGCGGTGAGGCGATGTTGTCGTAGACCGTCAGCGAGGGGTAGTTGATGAACAGCTGGTAGACCATGGCCACGCTGCGTTTGCGCACCGAAACGCCGGTGACGTCGCGTCCGTCGACGCGGATGCGTCCCTTGGAGGGTTTATCCAGACCGGCCATGATACGCAGCAGGGATGTCTTGCCGGCCAGGGTGCGGCCGAGAATGACGTTGCGTGATCCGGTTTCGAAATTGAGATTGATGTTTTTAAGGTGGGTTTCCCGGCCTACGATTTTGTCGACATTCTCGAGCGCCAGACTCATCAGCTGTCTCCCGTGGTCTGCCCGTAAATCAGTACACCGGCATCGAACCGCCTGGTCGAGGTGAGAAAAACGCGTTAAGGCGATCAATCATGCGCATAGCATTCGACTTTTATTTTCACAAGTGAAAAATAAAGGGCCACAGACGTACGCTTGACATCATTCGGGCTCGCGATCATTCCACGGTTCTTCGGGTGTCTCTCCCCCGGGGGCGAAGCGCCCTGCCACGCCATCGGCCACGTGCAATTCGACATCGGAGGCACCGAGGGCTTCCATCACGGACTCGACCGGCAGGCGATCGGTAAACAGCCTGTCGATTTCACCGATGCTGCCCAACCGAACCATGGCATTGCGCCCGAATTTGGTGTGATCGGCCGCCAGAAAAACCTTGCGTGAATTGTCGATGATGGCTCTGGCCGCCCGAACCTCCCGGTAGTCAAAGTCGAGCAGGGTGCCGTCCAGATCGATGCCGCTGATCCCGATAATTCCGTAATCCACACGAAATTGCTGGATAAAATCGATGGTCAGCGGTCCCACGATGCCGCCATCCCGCGGCCGGACCAAACCGCCGGCCACGATGACCTCGAAGTTCTCATTGCCCGCCAGAATTGAGGCCACATTGAGGCTGTTGGTGATGACGCGCAACCGGTCGTGGTCGCACAGGCTCTTGGCAATCTCCTCGGTGGTCGTGCCAATATTGATGAAGAGCGAGGCATGATCCGGTATTTGGCCCGCCACCAGACGGGCAATGCGCTGCTTTTCGTCTAGACACAGGACCTTGCGCTGGGTGTAGGCCACGTTTTCGGTACTGGGCGGAACCCCCGCCCCCCCGTGATAACGATGGATGCTGCCTTCCCGGCTGAGGACCTTGATGTCCCGGCGAATGGTCTGGGGGGTGACCCCGAACTCCGCGGCCAGGTTTTCGATGGTCACGAAGCCTTTGGTGTTGACCCGCTGCTTGATCTTGGCATGCCGATCGCGCACCGCTCCGGTTTTGGCACTGGCCGGGGTTGGATCATCATCCCCACCGTGTCGAATATGACCGTCCACGTGCGTTGCCATCATTCTACACCGTCTTTCGTGCGAATCAGAAGCTTAGTATGATTTTCTAAAAAGAAAATGAATATGCCTTAATTGTTGTAATTCGAAAATATGCATGACATTAAGTGTCGAGTGTGATAGATAACTAAGGATAAAACAGGCCTTTTTCCCGTTTTTAGAGGCTGTCGCACCGTAACATCGCGCTTTTTTTTTCGCAAGCGAAAATTATCAGGTGTAATGGCCCCGCCATTGAGCTTTATCCAACAACGGGAACCGGCCGGGGATGGACCCTTGAAGACAACGGTTCTCATCATCGGCGGCGGTGTTACCGGCACCGGCTTGGCCCGCGATCTGGCCCTGCGCGGTATTGAGAGCGTCGTCGTGGAAAAGCGGGACGTCAACGCCGGCGCTTCCGGGGCCAATCACGGTCTGCTGCACAGCGGCGCCCGCTATGTCGCCTCGGATCCGGCCGCCGCCGCCGAGTGCCGCCGGGAAAGCCTGCGACTCAAACAGCTGGCCCCGCATTGCATCGAGGATACCGGCGGGCTGTTCGTGGCCGTGGCCGGCGATGACGAAAACTATATCGCCGATTTCCCCGGTTTGTGCGCGCGCTGTGGGATAAAGGCCCAGCCGCTCGACGGCCGCGAAGCCCGCGAAATGGAGCCCTGCCTGTCCGAGCGGCTGATCGCCGCCTATCGCGTCGCCGACGCCGCCATCGATCCCTTCCGGCTGGCCCTGGACAACATGGCCCACGCCGTCCAGCTGGGCGGGCGTTTGCTGCGATTCAATGCGGTGGTCGGCTTCAATCTGGCCCATCAGCGCATTCGTTCCGTCGTGCTGCGGGACGACATTACCGGGCGGTCTCAGGAAATCGAAGCCGAGGTGGTGGTCAACGCGGCCGGCGCCTGGGCCGGCGAAGTGGCCGCTCTGGCCGGCGCCCGCATCCCTTTGCTCTACTCCAAAGGCAGTCTGCTGGTGACCGGCACGCGCATTGCCCAGCGCGTGATCAATCGTTTGCGGCACCCCTCGGACGGGGATATCCTGGTCCCCGGCGGCACGGTTTCGATCCTGGGCACCACTTCCGAGCGCAGTGCATCACCGGATGCCATCTACCCCGAAATTCAGGAGGTGGACCGGATCATCGACCAAGGCACGGCCATGGTGCCGATGCTTGCGACCACGCGCTATATCCGCGCTTACTGCGGTGTGCGCCCCCTGGTCAGTTGCGGGGAGGCCTGCGACGATCGCAGCGTCAGCCGCGGATTTGCCCTCATCGACCACGGCCAAGCGGACGACAACCCGCTCGACAACTTCCTGACCATCACCGGCGGCAAGCTGACCACTTATCGACTGATGGCCGAAAAAACGGCCGATCGGGTTTGTCAGCGGCTCGGCCGCGGCGATGCCTGCCGCACGCAATCGGAACCGCTGCCCGATACCGTCGCCGGGCGCTGGACCGAACCGGGCCTGGCCCCACGAACCTGGATGGAAAGGGGCAATCCCGGAGATCTCCTGCTGTGCGAATGCGAAATGATCCCCCAGGCGGTGGTCGACGATCTGGTGCGCACGCTGGCGCGGCAGGGGGGGGCAGCGAGCCTCAAGGCCATCGGTCTGCGCAGCCGAATCGGCAAAGGGCCCTGCCAGGGGACCTTCTGCAGCCAGCGGGTGGCCGCCTATCTCTACGATCGCGGCGTATGGCAGGATGACCGGGGGATTGACGAACTGCGCGCGTTTCTAAGAGAGCGCTGGCGGGGCCAGGCGCCTTTGCTCTGGGATATTTCGCTTGCCCAGGCCGAGCTTTTAGAGGCGACCCATTGCGGGCTGTTCGGTCTGGAACTCGACCCGGTAGATCCCGGGGGGTGACCGGCGCCATCAAACCGATCGGCCTTTGATATGGCAACACGCAATGATATCAAATGCCAATTGCTCGTCATTGGCTCTGGGATGGCCGGCATGGCCGCCAGTCTATTTGCCGCCCTGCGCGGGATCGATACGATCCAGGTCGGCCCGGTCGGCACGCTTCCATTTGCCAGCGGTCTGCTGGATTTTATAGGTGTTCACCCGGTTCGCACGGGCCGATGGCATCCCAACCCCTGGGAGGCTATCGCCCAGCTCAGACAGGACGAATCCGATCATCCCTACGCCGTCATGACCACCCGGGAGATGCGAACGGCCTGGAAGCAGATGCTAGCCTTTTTAACCGATAGCGGCTTGCCCTATGTTGCGCACCCCGAGCGCAATATGCGCATGATCAACCCAGTGGGGACGGTCAAGCTGACCTATGCCGTCCCGCGCTCGATGATGGCCGCGGATGAGGCCCTGCGCCGTCGCCCACCCTGCCTGCTGGTGGACTTTGCGGGCCTCAAAGGTTTCAGCGCCCGTCAGATCGCCGCCCGCCTGAAGTTGCATTGGCCCGCGCTGCGCACCACACGTCTCCCAATTCCCGCGCTCGAAGGCGAACTCCAGCCCGAGCGCCTGGCCCGTTTCCTGGAGCGCCGTGATCATTGCCGCGAACTGGCCAAGGCCATCAAAAGCCGTCTGGCGGGCGCCCAGGCCGTCGGTCTCCCGGCCGTCGTAGGTCTCCATCGCGCGGGTCCCCATTTCGACCTGATCCAGAGGCGGCTCGGTGTGCCGCTCTTTGAAATCCCGACCCTGCTGCCCAGTGTTCCCGGACGGCGTCTGCTCGATACCTTCTCCCGGCAACTTCCCCGGTTGGGCGTGCGCACCTGGTACCAGTACGCCGTGAAACAAGCTCAAATCCGGGCCGACGGCGCGTTGCATTTTCGTATCGGCAGCGCCGCGGATGGCTTCTGGGTTCAATCCCGGGCGGCGATCCTGGCCACCGGGCGCTTTCTGGGTCGGGGCCTGCACGCCGAGCGCACCGCCATCCGGGAGAACCTCTTTGATCTGCCGGTTCATCAGCCCGACAAGCGGGGCCAATGGCACCACAAAGATCTGCTCCACCCGGACGGTCACGCGATCAACCGGGCCGGCCTGATGGTGGATGCGCGGTTCCGCCCGGTGGACAAGGACGGGGCGCCCCGACATCCCCGCCTGTTTGCGGCCGGGTCGATTCTGGCCCACCAGGACTGGGTTCGCCAAAAATGCGGCAGCGGGCTAGCCATCACCAGCGCCTATGCCGCCGTTGCCGCCTGCGCCCAAATTCCGCGCGGTTTGGAGGGAACGCACGCACCATGACGACCGCCGCCATTGCCTACAGCGCCCTGTGCATCGCCGTACTCGGCAGCCTCGGGCGGATCGGACGCTGGTTCTGGATCAAGATCGGGCCGGAAAACCAGGAAGCGCCGAGCCTCCGCGCAGCGGCCCGCAGCTTCGCGGCAACCCTCAAGGCCGTCTCTGCGGCCGGGCTTCGCAGGCCGCTGAGATCCCTGGCCGTGGACACCCTGTTCCAGCTTCACATCCTGAAGCACGATTGGCGGCGCTGGGTCATGCACATGGCCCTTTTTTACGGGATGGTTTTGCTGGTGGTCCTGCATGCCCTGGACGACTTCACCCTCAAGCCCCTCGGCGTGGACTATATGCCCACCCTGAACCCCTGGCGATTCCTGCGCAACCTCGGCGGTATCATGGTCCTCACGGGTGTTGCCATGGCAGTTTGGCGCTGCCGCGCGGATCCATTCCGGAAACGCACCCGTTCGCTGGCCGACCGTTTGGCCCGCACCTTCTTGGCTGCGATGGTGGTCTCCGGCATCCTACTGGAAAGCGTCCAGATCCTGTCGCCCGCCATCTTCGATGCCATGGTCGACGATTATGCCTTCAGCGATGATATCCAAGAAATCGAGGCGCTCAAAACGTACTGGTCCTCTTCTTGGGGTTCGGGCGTTACTGCGGAGTTGCCGACCGACGATGCCCAGATTCTGGCATTGGGGCAGGAGATGCATGCCGCCTTTTGTGCAGACTGTCATGACCGTCCCCAAAGTGCCTTCCTGTCTTATCCGGTCTCGCGGGCGTTGAAACCTCTGGCCGACCGTCTGGATCGCCTGGGGCTCGAAGGCCTGCTGTGGTACTTGCATTTTATCACGGCCTGCCTGGGTCTGGCCCTTCTGCCGTTCAGCAAATTTTTCCACCTGCTGGCGACTCCCATCAGTCTGATGGTGCGCGCTGGCGGTCCGGCCGAAGCGACGGCACCGGCCCTGCGATCGGTGCGGCGGGCCATGGGGCTGGATGCCTGCACCCATTGTGGGGTGTGCAGCCAGCATTGTGCGGTGGCCGTCATCTACCAGGCCATTCCCAATCCCGCCATCCTGCCTTCGGAAAAGATCGGGGCCTTGAAACGCTGGACCAATGATGCCCAGTCGCCCGTGGCATCACAGCTGGCCGAAGGCAGCTTCATCTGTACCGCCTGCGGCCGCTGCACCCAATGGTGCCCGTCGGGGATCGATCTGCAGGACTTGTGGCAGGCCTCCCAGAAGGATCTCGTCCGTCGCGGACGCGGGCCGGCCCATCACTGGATTCGGTCGCAGAATGCCGCCCAGTGGGCTTCAGGGGCCGGGTCGAAGCCCCTAAATCCTGCGCACCAGGCGCATACGCTGGGACTCGGCGACAACCCGGAAACTTTCTGGGCCTGCGTCCAGTGCACCACCTGCACAAACGTCTGTCCGGTGGTCGCGGTGGCCGAAGACCCCCATCGGGACCTGGACCTCACGCCGCAGCAGGTCATGAACCTGATGCGCCTGCAGCTCCGGGAGCTGGCCCTGGGAGCGCGCATGGTCTGGGACTGCGTGACCTGTTACCAGTGCCAGGAACATTGCCCCCAGGGGGTCAGGGTGGCCGACATCCTCTATGAGCTGCGCAACGAAGCGGTCCGGCGACTACAGCCGATCGCACCCCGGGCACAAGGTTCGGAGGACGCGCAGGGGGAGGCCTGACATGAGGAGACGTCGCTATCTCTACTTCCCGGGATGCCAGCTAAACGCCCGGCTGCCGCAATATGACCGTTCGGTGCGTACCATCATGGCGCAGTTCGATGTGATGCTGGACGACCGCGAGATGAACTGCTGCGGCTACCCCGTGCGGCATCAGGATTTGACGGCTTCGGTGCTGGCCGCGGCCCGCAACCTGGCCCTGGCCGCCCGGAAAGAGCTGGCCCTGATGACACCCTGCCAGTGCTGCTTCGGCAACCTCAAGCATGCGAATTACTGGCTGCGCCAGAGGCCCGACCTGCGCCGCGACGTCAATGCGATCCTGAAAAACGAGGGCCTGAGATGGACCGACGGGGTGCGCGTGTATCACCTGTTGTCCGTATTGACCGATGATATCGGCCTGCCATCCATCCGGGATCGCATCACGCGCCCGCTTGGCGATCTCAAGATCGCGGCCCATTACGGCTGCCATGCGCTGCGGCCCGGACCTGTGGTCCGGTTCGACAACCCCCTGGCCCCCAGCCTGTTCGAGAAGCTGGTGGAAGCCACCGGCGCCACGGCCGTGGACTGGCCCCTGCGACTGGAGTGCTGCGGCCACCCGCAGTGGGGGAAAAATGATCGCCTGTCGCTTGCGCTCATGGCCCGCAAAATCGATGATGCGCAGCAGGCCGGTGCCCAGCTGCTGACGACTGCCTGCACCTACTGCCAGATGCAGTTTGAGGCCGTCCGCGCGGATCAGGACCGGGAGCATTGCGCCGGCGATGCTTTACCGGCGGTTCTCTACACGCAGCTTCTAGGCCGGGCGATGGGACTGCCGGATGAGCAGCTGGGCATTGCCGTCAACCCCATCCAACCGTGCGGGTAAAACGGATTTGTTCTTACCAGCCTAGCGTTTGGGATTTTTCCTGGGCAGGCTGCCCGCATTCACCCGGACCATGATAAACCAGCATTGATCGGGCATGATGAAGGCGCATCCGGGCCGCGGCCCCAAATGCACCCACCGGGCACAAGTCCGTCAGGACGGATCGGCATCCGCTTTTGGTTTGAATTCACCCTGCTTGAAGAGAATGAATTTCAGCCAGCGCATGCCGAAATTGAGCAATTCAACCTCGTCGTCCTTGATCTTGGCCAGCGTCTGCGCATCGATATCGTAGCGATCCAGAAAAGAGCTTTCGAAAACGAACTGGCGGAATTTGTCGAGGTTGTAGCTCGAAAGGAAGAACATTTGCTTGCTCTGGTCGGTGAGCTTGATGTTGGGGGGAAAGGAGCGCTTACGCACCACCAGGTCGGTCCACTCGGCATTGATCTCGTCGTGCCGATCCACACCCTGATCATGTCGCCATTCGGCCACCGACCATTCCTGATCCTCTTCAAACCCCTTGCAGTGCGGTTCGTTAACGAAGAAGTAAAACCCCTCGTCGTCGGCGTCCTCCTTGTGCATCAGGGAGGCCACGCCCAGGGGGTAGTAGCGGCAGGTCGTGGGGCGGTCTTCGTAAACGATGCAGCCGTCGTCACGCACGAAGGGGCAGGATTGCTGGTCGTCGTCGAGCAGCTTGAGGGTCACGATCGGCAGATCGGTCTTCTCCATGATGTGCGGTTCGGTGTAGATCGCCAGGAATTCCTCGGAAGACAGCCCCAGCCGATTTTTTAGACGGATAATATCATAGGGGGTCAGGGTAATGTTGATGCCCCGGCAGCACTTGGTAAAACAGGATATTTCCGGATGGCATTTGAATTTAAACTGGCTTTTCAAGCCCACCCGCATCGGGGCGATCCGGGCCATGGCGTCGTTGGTCTCGTTGGTGTCGTTATCGGTCATCGGGTCCGTAAATCCTCCAGGTTTGATTTTCCAAGGGACGGCCGAACCGGCCCTGGATTTAAAAGCCTCTTCATTATCTGGAAAGACCGGGCAAGTCAAACCGGGTCGATCCATGTTCCGCCGGGCAGCGGCAGGATAAGGCTTGATTTAACCACCCAGCATGCTATGAAATTTAATTTCTGAAAACATGCGATCGGTTCGATCGATTGGCAAATCAGCCCCACCCGCCTGGAGCGCAACCTGTTGCGGTGCATCTCGATCTGAACGGGAAAAACGCCCCAACCCTGCATAGGAGGACGTTATGGATATCACCATAACCAAGGCCGCTTCTTTAAAGCCCAAGCCGGATGACCACCATCTGGGATTTGGGACCCATTTTACGGATCACATGTTCAATATGGATTACAATCCGGACCTGGGCTGGCATCAGGCGCGCATCGAAGCCTACACCCCCATCGCCATGGATCCCGCCACCATGGTGCTACATTACGGGCAGGGGGTCTTTGAAGGGCTTAAAGCCTACCACACGGCCTCCGGCGGCATCCAGCTTTTCCGTCCCCGGGAAAATATGAAGCGGCTGAACAAATCCTGCCGGCTGCTCTGCATCCCCACCTTCGATGAAGCCTTCATGATGGAAGCCCTGAAAGCGCTGCTGCAGGTCGAATGCGACTGGGTGCCCACGGCGCCCGAGACCTCGCTTTACATTCGCCCGACCATTCTGGCCATGGATCCTTATCTGGGCGTGAGGGCCTCGCACACCTATCGCTTATTCGTGATCCTCTCACCGGTGGGCGCCTATTATGCCGAGGGTTTCAACCCGATCAAGATCATGGTCACCAAGGAGCATGTAAGGGCCGTGCGCGGTGGGGTCGGCGAAGCCAAGACCTTGGGCAACTACGCCGCCAGTCTGCTGGCCGGCGACAAGGCCCAGCGGGCCGGCTACACCCAGGTCCTCTGGCTGGACGGCGTGGAGCAGAAGTATATTGAAGAGGTGGGCTCCATGAACATCTTCTTCATGATTGGTGACGAACTTATCACCCCGGCACTGAACGGCAGCATCCTGCCGGGAATTACCCGTGATTCGGTCTTGGCCCTGGGAAAACAATGGGGCTTGAAGGTTTCCGAACGTGACATCACCATCGACGAGGTGATCGCCGCGCATGCTTCGGGAGCACTTCAGGAAATTTTCGGCTCGGGCACGGCGGCGGTGATTTCGCCGGTCGGCGAACTACGCTTCGAAGAGAATGTGCTGGAAATCGGGGGTGGTCGCGTGGGCCCCATGGCCCAGAAATTCTTTGATGCCATCACCGCGATTCAATACGGCCAGGCGGAAGATCCCCTGGGCTGGATTGTACAGGTTTAACGAGCCACCGCCGCATCCCGGGTGAGCGTATCCTCCTTTGAAACCGAGCGCCGACCGCTTTTCGTTCCCCAAACCACGGCGAAAGGACCTGCCGTCTGGTCATGGCGTTCAATATCCAGGCCACCCCTCAAAACAGGAGCCGCCATGACGAACCGCTATCCCCACCTGAATCTGTTCGAAGCCAAAATGGCGGCCGAGCAACTGGGCGGCATGGTGATCGAAACTTTCAAGCACTACTACCGCGAGGTGGTCGAGGGGGCCACCGGTCTTATTCCCGACGACACCATCCGCCCGCCCACCAGGGATGAGGTGCTAGTGGCCGGCGAATTGAAGCCATTTGCGGAAGACGGCCGCCGCGCCCTCCCGCACGCCGTCAGAATTACCCTCAACGGCGGGCTGGGCACCAGCATGGGGCTCATCGGGCCTAAATCCTTGCTGCCGGTCCGGGAAAATTTGACCTTTATCGACATCATTATGCGTCAGGCCCAGAGCGGTGCGATTCGACAGGTCTTCATGAACAGCTTCACCACCGACGGCCCCACCCGGACGGCCCTCTCGGTCATTGCGCGCCAAGCCCCGCCGCTGACCTTTGTGCAGAACAAATTCCCTAAAATACTGCAGGACAGCCTCAAACCGGCCGACTGGCCGCAGGCACCGGCCCTCGAATGGAATCCCCCCGGCCACGGCGACATCTTCACGGCCATCGAGACCTCCGGCGTGCTGGACCGTCTGCTGAAGGACGGATGCCGCTATGCCCTGATCTGCAATTCCGACAATCTAGGCGCCACCCTCGACATGTCGCTGCTGGGATTCATGGCCGCCAACGACGTTCCCTTCATCATGGAAGTCGCGCGTCGAACCCCCGCCGACGCCAAGGGCGGCCATCTGGCCGTCCGTACGAAGGGGGGACTGATCCTGAGGGAATCGGCCCAGTTTCCCGCCAACAGCGACGGCGGCGATATCGAGCGGTATGCCTTCTTCAATACCAACAATTTGTGGGTCAACCTCCCCGATCTAAAGAAGTTGATTGCCGCCCAGGGTACCATTCAGCTGCCCTTGATCCTGAACCCCAAGACATTGGATCCCCGCGACGCCGCTAGTCCCGCGGTTTTTCAGATCGAATCCGCCATGGGGGCCGCCATTGGGCTGTTCGCCGGTGCCCGCGCCGTTCTCGTACCGCGTCAGCGCTTTTTCCCGGTCAAACAATGCAGTGATCTACTGATTGTGCGATCCGACTGTTTTACGCTTAACCACCAGTTCCAGCTGGAAATCAACCCGCAGAAAAAAACCGCGGGCCCCCTGGTCAGCCTCGATCCCGCCTACTACCGCCATATCGACCAGTTCGAAGCTCGCTTTCCAGCAGGCGTGCCGTCACTGCTGGCCTGTGAACAGCTGACCGTCAAAGGAGACATCCGCTTTGAAAGCCCGGTAACCATCGAAGGCCGGGTATGCTTGACCAATCCGGAGGGATCGCAGAAAGTTATCCAGGCAGGCCGCGTGATTAACGCGGACCTCACATTGTAATCCGCAATTTCGAAGACGGCACAATGCGCTTAGCATGACGGGAAGCGATCCACCCCCGCCCAGCGCCGTTTCCAAGACCGGCAGGCAAGGAACCACCGCCAGCCGATAACCACGATCACCCCATCCGTTTGACTGGCCGGCACGGCAAACGGCAAGGGACAACGGTTTGTAGAAGGGATCCCCGCTAGGCTCCATGGAACAGAGCCCCGCCACCGGCACCCGCCAGCTAATGACCCGCGGCGACGCTGTGCGCTTTGAACTCAAACTGCCGGCGGCGGCCGACGGTAGCGCCTGGCTGCGCACCAACTTAGGCCAGGCGGCCACCACGCGCGAGGAAATCATTCAGGCCGTGGAGCAAGATCAGGCGCCCCGGGCGCATGACTGGTATGATCTGCCCATGCGCCGGCTGGATGATCGGCGTTTTAGGATTG
>JASJED010000067.1 GCA_030065585.1 Desulfobacterales bacterium
CCTGCGCCTTGCTCTTTAACGCGATAAGAGGTTTTAAAACCACTTCTTAGGAGTTCGTATGGCAACCCTGCTCGAAGCCCGGGATCTGGTCACCAATTTCTACACCTATGAAGGCGTGGTGCAGGCCCTCGACCGGGTCAGCCTGGTGGTGGACCACGGCACGACCTTCGGGCTGGTGGGCGAGTCGGGCTGCGGCAAGAGCGTCAGCGTGCGTTCGATCATGAGGATCGTGCCGGCCCCCGGGCGTATCGAGGACGGCCAGGTGCTCTTCTTCTTCGATGACCGGGACCAGGCCCGCGGGGTCGAGCTTTTGGCCCGGTCCGAAGCCGCCATGGAGGAGCTTCGCGGCAACCGGCTTTCGATGATTTTTCAGGAGCCCAACGCGGCCTTGAATCCCATCATGACCATCGGCGAACAGGTGGCCGAAAGCTTCCTCTTCCATCGGCGTGAGGCCATGAGCCGCAAGATTTTGGCGGCGCTCGAGGACGAAGGCGGCCGGCGCTTCAACCCCCTGAATGCCCTGCAGCGCAGGCTCTATGCCAAGGCTGCCCAAAACCCGGAGGCCTTGGCGCTTCGGGTGCTCGACCGGCTGCCGCTGGCCCGCCGCTGGCAGGTGCGTCTGCGGTGTGAGGCCCTGGACCGCGCGGTCGACATCATCGGCAAGCTGGGCATCCCCAACCCCCGGGACATCATTGGGCGTTATCCCCACAACCTGTCCGGGGGGATGAAGCAGCGCATCGTGATTGCCATCGCCCTGGCCTGCAGCCCGCATCTGCTGATCGCCGACGAGGCCACCTCCAACCTGGATGTCACCATCCAGGCCCAGATCCTGGATCTGCTGCGGCAGCTCAAACGAACCGAGATCGCCTCTATCCTGCTGATCACCCACGACCTGGGGGTCGTGGCCGAAACCTGCAACCGGGTAGGCGTCATGTATGCCGGTCAGCTCTGCGAGGTGGCCGACGTGGCCGACCTTTTCGAGAACCCCCAGCACCCCTACACCCGAGCACTGCTCGACGCCGTCCCGCGCCTGGACCAGAAAGGGGCGCTTAAGAGCATTGCCGGGCGCGTGCCCAACCTGGTGACGCCGCCCCCGGGTTGTCGTTTTCACCCGCGCTGCCCGGCGGCCATGCCGGCGTGCCGCCGGCGTTTCCCTGAGACGGTGGCGGTGGGCCCCAAGCATGCGGTGGCGTGCTATCTCTACACGGATCAGCCGCGGGCGACACGCGATGAGGATCACGCTTCCCCATGAACCGACGGTCGACGAGGAAATGCGCATGACGGCGCTCAATCAAAATCTTCTCGAACTGCGGGGATTGAAGAAGCATTACCCGATACGGGCCGGGGTCCTGCGGCAGGCGGTGGGTGCGGTGCGGGCCCTGGACGGGATCGACCTTAATATCCGGCGCGGGGAATGCCTGGGGCTCGTGGGGGAATCGGGCTGCGGCAAGACCACCACAGGCAAGGCCGTCATTCGTCTGCACGAACCCACCGCCGGGCAAATCCGCTATCATCCGTCCAACGGCGGCGGACGCCAGGTTGTCGACCTGGCCGCGCTGTCGCGGCGGGCGCTGAAGCGGCAGGGCCTGCGCGCCAAACTGCAGATGGTCTTTCAGGATCCGACCACGTCGTTGAACCCGCGGATGCTGGTCAAGAACATCGTGGCCGAGCCCTTGCGGGAGCAGCGGCGCTGGGGGGGGCGCGAACTCGAGGACCGGGTTTTGGACCTGCTCAAACTCGTGGGTCTTACCCGCGACCATCTCCTGCGCTACCCCCACGAATTTTCCGGCGGACAGCGGCAGCGCATCGCCGTGGCCCGGGCCATCGCCACCCAGCCCGCGTTTCTGGTCCTGGACGAGCCCACCTCGGCCCTCGACGTATCGGTCCAGGCCCAGATCCTGAACCTGCTGCAGGATCTCCGGCAGCGGCTCGGACTGACCTATCTCTTCGTGACCCACCACCTGCTGGTGGTCAAATATATCAGTAACCGGCTGGCGGTCATGTACCTCGGCCAGATCGTGGAACTGGCGCCGACCCCGCGCCTCTTTGAACATCCCGCCCATCCCTACACCCACGCCCTGCTCTCGGGCATCCCGGTGCCGGAGGTCAAAGCCACACGTGCGCGGATCGTGCTGAGCGGTGACGTACCCGACCCGGCAGCCCCCCCGGCCGCGTGCCGGTTTCACACCCGCTGTCCGTTTGTCCTTCCGATCTGCCGCGAGGTGATGCCCGCCATGGAAGAAGTCGCTTTGGGGCACTGGGCGGCCTGCCACCGGCGCGACGAGGTTGCCCGGCTGGTTGAGGCTAAATTCGGTTAACCGGACGCCAGGGAGATCCTTAGATGACCAAAGCTTCGCAACAGGTGCTGGACGGTCTGCGTATTCGTGGAATGCCTGCTCAACATGGGAGGGCTGCTCATCTGGGAGTACCCCTGGTGGAACCGCTCGTTTGGGGGGGCTGGCTTTTTTTTTCGGTTGCTTTCATTTTTACGTCGCCGCCCTGCTGGTGATCGGCATGCGGCGGATGCGTTCTAGGTTTATCGGGGTGGCGTCGCTCTATCTGATCGCCATCGCGATGAATGGGGTGGCGGGGATCAGAATCAAAATCTGCGCCTTGTGCCGCATCTCGTGGCCTACGCGAAGGGGCACCTCGCAGTCCCAGACAGCGTTCTCGCTGCTACATCTGTGGGCTTTAGGCCACCACGGTTCGTTGAACAACGCTGATAGGTGCTCTCGCTTCCCGCCCGAGACGGGCGCCATAGAGCTTGTCAGCGGAACTCGCGGTTGGCCAGGGGCAGTTCACGGTTGAGATCCCGGATCTGGGCCATTTCCATCTGATTGATTTTACCGATGTTGAGGCGCAGGATTTCCTGCAGGCGCCACTCGTAGAAGCGGTGGTAGCTGTAGTTGGGAACGGCTTCGAAGCCTCGCCGGGTTTTGTGGTGACCGCCGATGCCGGGGTCGAATCGGCGGATCCCGTTGGCGATGGCCCATTCGATGGGCGCATAGTAGCAGGCATTGAAGTGCAGGGCGTGGGCCTCGGTGGTGGCGCCCCAGTAGCGGCCGTAGAGACGGTCGCCCTTGTACAGCAGAAACGACATCCCGATCGGCAGTTTACGGCCGTCCTGGAAAGCGCCCATCAACAGGATGCGGTGACGATAGCGCGCATGCAGCCCTTTAAAGAAAGCGTCGGTCAGGTAATGACAGCCCCAAGGGCCGAACTGGGCATTTGTATCGCTGTAGAGCGCATACATGTGGCGGAAGAGGTCAGTGGTTATCTGCGCCCCGCTTAGGGGCACCAGGCGGATGCTCTGCCGGGCCATGGCCTTGCGCTCGCGCTTGATGTTGCGGCGCTGCCCCGACTTGAAGATCGCCAGATAGTCGTCGAAGCTGCGGTAGTCGCGGTTTATCCAGGCATAGCTCTGGTGGGTCCAGGAGAGAAAACCATCGGCTGCGAGCACAGGGGCCCAGTCCGGATCCACGTAGTTGAAACTGCATCCTGAAAGACCGTAGCGACGACAGAAGGTATCGATGGCCCGGAGCATGGCCTTGCTCAACGCGGTTTCGTCTTCACCGACCGCGATGAGAAAGCGATAGCCGATGGTGGGTGAAAACGGGCTCATGCCCACCAGTTTGGGATAGTAATGCAATTCCAGGCGCTGGGCCACGTCCGCCCAGACATGATCGAAGACGAACTCGCCGGCGCTGTGACTCTTGATATAAAGGGGGGCCGCGGCGATCAGGCGATCGGCGCGCCAGACCGTCAAATGATGCGGCTGCCAGCCGTTGGTTTCCACGGCACTGCCGGATTCTTCCAACAGACGTAGCCACTCCCACTCGAAAAACGGCGTGGGCAGGCTGGCCGCCAGGGCATTCCAGGCCGCTTCGTCAATCGACTTGATGCGGTTGACCCAGCGCAGGTTGAGCGCAACCGGTTCGGACATGATATCGCCTTCCCTGTGAAGCGTTGACGCCGGTTTCCCTGTGCGATCGCCCTCCCGGCGTTACGGTCATAAAGGTGACATTAATTCCTAAGCGGTGACTTGTCACTACTCGGCGTCCGATGCGCCCCTGGGGGCTAAGCGACGGTTAAGGGGGCCGTATAAAAACTTGCAACTTGATAAAATCCGTCTATATTGATCGGCATATCAATTTGACCGGTGCGCGATTTATCCGAAGCGGCCCGCTAGTCGTCGAGCGCACGAAAGCGCTGTAAATTCGCCGGCCAGGCGCCGGACACCGGTCTCTACCGAAAATTATCCTGTTGACGGACCAATGGAGGCAACCGCGGATGGACCTCGATAAAATTCTAGCCGTGACCTTCAGCGGCGTGCGGCCCGGGGAAGTAAACACCGTCATGGCGCTGCTGGAGGAAGGCGATCTGCACAGCGGCGATCTATCGCGCGAAAAGCTGCGCCATTTCCTTGTGGCCCGTAAGGGGGATGCCGTTATCGGGGTCGTCGGTCTAGAGGTCTTTCCGCCGCACGGCTTGCTGCGCTCGCTGGCCGTGGTAGAGCCTTATCGCGGTCAGGGCATCGCCAGGCGTTTGATCGGTGCCATCGAACGCCATGCGCGCAACGTCGGGGTGCGATCCATTTATCTGCTCACCCTCACGGCCGCCGGCTTGTTTGAAAAATGCGCCTACCGCCAAGTCCGTCGTGAATCAGCGCCGGAGGACCTCCAGGCGACCGAAGAATTCAAGACCATCTGCCCGGATTCCGCGATCTGCCTGCACAAGGCGGTCTGAGCAATGCGTCTCGGTGAAAGACATTGCCACCGGACGGTTGACCATGGATGGTTCATCTCCGGGAATTGAATGACATGTCCGTATAAGCCAATGCTTACAAACCAATACGGCCTCGTAGAAAGTCCGATCCGCCCGGGGCGGATAAATATCGGCGTTACGCGTCACCCCTCGTTACGGCAGCGCACTGTAAGTACGCTTCCTTCCTCGGGTTTCGCAAGCTTTGGTATCGAACTTTTTTCGAGACCATCCGATTCATTAGTTTTACGAGTTCATCAAGCCAAGCAACCATAACAAACGAAAAGGGAGAGGTTACATGAAGCGCACACTTGCATCGATTGCGGTCATTGCCTTGGTTTTCGGGTTTGCCGGCCCGGCAATTTCCGACGGCGATTTCGTGGTCTACCCGGCCAAAGGTCAGAGCCAGGACCAGACTGAAAGGGACAAATACGAATGTTACAACTGGGCCAAGCGGGAGTCGAATTTCGATCCCATGAAGACGCCCACGGCGACCTCGCCCCGGCCGGTCAAAGAGAAGGAGACCTGGGGCGCCGGTACGGGGGCCGTCGGCGGCGGACTGCTGGGCGCGGGCGTCGGGGGGATTGCCGGCGGTGGCAAAGGCGCTCTCATCGGAGGAGCGGTAGGCGCAGGGAGCGGTGCCGCGGTGGGGGGAATGCGTCGATCAGATCAGAAGAAGCGCGAACAGCAGCGGCAGCAGCAATGGGAGCAAGAGCAGGCCGCCAATTATCGTGCCGGGCGTAATGCTTACAACCGTGCCTACGCTGCCTGCCTGGAAGGCCGTGGTTACTCCGTCAAGTAGCGGCCCCGCACGGTCCGGGCGGGGCGCTCACTGGAGTTGAGCGAACCGTGTCCGGTCGGTCGGTTACCGACACCCGGTGCGGTGCGTGCGATGGGATTGGGTGGTAAGGTTTTGTTTCTGATTTTCGCAAGGAGAGCGACGATGAACAAGATGACGATGATATTGGGACTGTTTTTGGGTCTGGGCCTGCTGGTCAACCCGGCCCTTGCTGGAGATTTCGATGGCTCGCAGGCCTTGATCTGCGCGGCGATGGACGTCGTTGAATGTTTGCCCGGAGGAGAGTGTAAACGGGTTCAGGCAGCGGAAGTGGACTTCCCTGATTTTCTACAACTCAGCTTCAAGGATAAAAAAATCCGTGCTGAGCAAATGGGGCGCAAGGATCTCAAAACGGATATCGAACACATGAAAAGCGTTGACGGCAAACTGATCCTTCAGGGCGCCGAAGACGGGCGCGAAGACACCAAGGACGGCCTGGGGTGGACCATGGCCATCGATGAAGAAAGCGGCAAACTGGTGTTCTCCGCCTCGGGCACGGAAGTCGCGTTTGTCGTCTTTGGAGCGTGCGTAGTGCCCCTGGAGCCATGATCGACGGCCCAAGCCTCCTGGGGCGCACCCGGCGATCCTGACACCACATTTCGAACGGACCTCAGGGCAACGTTCAGAACTGGTTCACGCCGGCCGCCACGAAACGCTGAAATCCTTCTATATCGCGGCCAGCGCGTTCGATACGCCGTAAGCCCTCCTCGAGCGTGTCCAGATCGGCGGCAATCGACAGCCGCAGGTAATGCAGGCCCTCCGCGCCGATGGCCCCGAAGGAACGGCGGTCCATCACGGCCAGGTGGTGATGGTAGAGGGCGAACATTTGAAACAGCGTTGACGGCGAGGTCTGCGCACGAATCTCATCCGGGAGATTCCCATAGGCCTCCAGCGCGCCCAGGCGTTCGCAAAGCCCAGCAATGTTGGGGAACAGATAGAAGGCCCCGCCGGGTTTCTGGCAGGACATCCCGTCGATGGCGTTTAACTGCGCCAGGACCATGTCACGTCGTTTTTCGAAAGTTTGGGACATGGCCGCCATCCAGGGGGCGGAGAGCGGATTTTCGATGGCCTCGCGGCCGCCCTCCTGATTGTAGGGCGGAATACAGGAGAAGTAGTTGATGTTCAAATTCTTGAAGGCCGCGGCTTCCTCGGTGCTCGGCAGCACGGCGTAGCCGATCCGGCCCCCGGTCCAGGCGAAGGATTTGGACAGGCCGCTGCTGATGATGGTGCGGGATTCCATACCGGGCATCGAGGCGATCGAGGCATGCGCCCGGCCGTCGAAGACGATGTTTTCATAGATCTCGTCCGAGTAAACGCGCACCTCCGGTCCACAGCGCGCCTGGATCACATCGGCCATGGCCTGCAATTGATCCGGCGTGGCCACGCCGCCCGTGGGGTTGGAGGGAAAATTGAGGATGATCAGCTTGGTGCGCGCCGTGATCAGCGCGGCCAACTGTTCCGGTGTAAAGGTAAAGTTCTCCTCCTCACGCAGATGCAGGGGGACCGGAACGGCATCGACATAGCGGATAAAGGATTCGTAGATCGGAAAACCCGGACTGGGGTAGATGATCTCGTCGCCGGGGTTGCAGTAGATTTGTTGAGTGAATCCGATAGAAGGCTTCCCTCCGGGAAACACACAGACCCTGTCAGGCGAAATGTCCAGGTCGCGCGTGGCGGAAACCTGTCGGGCGATGGCCCGGCGCAACGACAGGATGCCCTGGGGGTCGCAATAATGGGAATTGTCCGCCGCGATCTGACGGATCACCTCCGCCTTGACCCATTGCGGCGCGCTGAAGTCGGGCTCGCCCAGGTTGAGTTTTATCACGGTATGTCCCCTGGCTTCGAGCCCGGCGATGTGAGGGCCGATTTTAAAGGCGTTTTCCGTTCCGATCGTGGCGTTGCGTTCGGCGTAGAGGTTCATGAGGCCTTCCATGGTTTGGCTTGATTGACGGATTCGGACAAAGCCCGATCCGCCTGGGCGGATAAATAGCGGCGTTATGCTTCGCCCCTCGTCATGGCGGCGTACTTGAGCACACCTCATTCCTCGGGATTCACAAGCTGCCTCTCGAACTTTTTACGAATCCGTCTTGATCGGAGGCGCGCGATTATGGCATGGGGCCTTTCAAAGATCAAACGGGCGCATTCATGTGGCGCGCTCGTCCGGCGAGGTGTTGATGTTTGGCAGGCCTTGGGATAGGTAGTGCCCATCCATAAAAGGCATCTTTCATCGGGAGGTATCGCCGTGGAAATGGAACACATCGCCCAGAAGGCCAAGACGGCCGCCATTAACCTGGCTGCCGCCGATACGGCGGCCAAGAACCGGGCCTTGGCCGCCATTGCCCGGGCTCTGGAAGCCGAAAAGGACACCATCCTGGCCGCCAATCAGGCCGACCTGGAACGTTCGACCCGCGAAGCGCTGGCCGCACCGCTCCTCAAACGCCTGCGTTTCGATGCCCCCAAGATTGCCGAAGCCTGCGAGGGCATCGCGAGCCTTATCGGTCTGGCCGACCCGGTGGGCGCCACCCAGGCGGCCACCGAATTGGACGACCACCTGCTGCTCTACCGGGTGAGCCGGCCCATTGGGGTGATCGGCGTGATTTTCGAGTCGCGTCCGGACGCGCTGGTGCAGATTTCCTGCCTGTGTTTGAAGAGCGGCAATGCCGTGCTGCTCAAGGGGGGACGCGAGGCGGGCGAAACCAACCGCGTTTTGGCCGACATCATTATGCGGGCCAGTCGGGAAGCCGGTATGCCGGATGGTTGGCTGAACCTGATGGAGACGCGCGCCGATGTGGCCGCCATGCTGGCGATGGATGCCCATATCGATCTGATCATCCCCCGGGGCAGCAACGAATTCGTGCGTTATATCATGGACCACACCCGCATTCCGGTGCTGGGCCATGCGGATGGGATCTGCCATGTCTACATCGATCGGGACGCGGACCCGGCCATGGCCAGGCGGATCGCCGTGGACAGTAAGACCCAGTACGTGGCGGTCTGCAACGCCGCGGAAACCTTCCTGGTCCACGCCGGGATGGCCGAAGCGCTGCTGCCGCCGCTCATGGAGGATCTAACGGCCCGGGGGGTTGAAATCCGAGGCTGCGAGAGAACCGCGGCGATCGTTGCGGCCAAGCCGGCCACCGAGGAGGACTGGCGAACCGAGTACCTGGATCTGGTGGTCTCGATTCGGGTGGTGGACAGCCTGGATGCGGCCGTCGACCACATCAACCGCTACGGCTCGGGGCATACGGACGTGATCGTGACCGCCGACCGGGCGCGCGCCCTGCGTTTCATGGACCATGTGGACACGGCCGACGTTTTCGTGAACTGCAGCAGCCGGTTCAGCGACGGTTTCCGCTTTGGTCTGGGCGCCGAGGTCGGGATCAGTACCAACAAGATCCACGCCCGGGGCCCGGTGGGTCTGGAGGGTCTGCTGATCTACCAGTGGCGTCTGGTGGGCGATGGCCAGATCGTGGCCGACTACAGCGGACCCGACGGGCGATCCTTTAGCCACCGGCGGCTTGACAAGCATTTTGAGATCTAAGGGAGACGGTCTCGCAAAAGGACCGATCCGCCCGAGGCGGATAAATATCGGCGTTACGCTTCAGCCCTCGTCATTGCGGCGTACGTTGAGTACGCCTCATTTCTCGGGCATCTGCTGCCGCATCTCGAACCTTTTCCGAAACCGTCTTCAACATGAGTTTTTATAGTTCATCAAATGAATGAAACGAGGGAATTAGACAATCTTGACCATTCTGCCGGAGGCCCTAGCGGCCTCCGGTATTTTTTTGGGCCTGCTCGATCAGATCAAGCAGGCTGGTGATCTTCACCGGCGGACGTTTCCGACCGAGGGCCTCGAATTCCTCGCGGGGCATTCGGGATTTCAGATGACCGACCACATCGAATCGCTGCCACCAGCAATCCAGGATCTTGAAGCACGGATGGCCATCCTCTCCGCAACGGCGGCAATAGCCGAAGTTTACCGGGCCGCCCAACCGGGGGCAGCGCATTTCAAGGTCGTCGATGGGCATGCTTGATGTTTTTCAACAGCCTTCTGCGGCAACTGATTGCAGGGTGTTGTCCGCAAGGCATCAGTATCGGTATCGAATCGGCGCCCTTCGTATCGTCGAAAATACTTGGGAAGGTGTCAATCCCGATATCGACCCCGATGCCGACCCCGAATGGTTTTAAATCGGAACGTTCTGCTGACAGATACGCGAAGAGACTTGGTCAGCATCCGATATCAGGCGCTTGGCGATATCGTCAATATCACTTCCCGCTGGTTAGGCTATCAGGTTTGGGGAAATCGGCAAAAACCTTCTGGGAGGCCCGCATGTCCTCCTCCAGCATGCAGACATCCTTCAGTTCGCCGGCGAAGTATTTGTCGTAGGCCGCCAGGTCCAGCAGGCCGTGGCCGCTGAAGCTCACGGCGATGGTCTTGGTCTGACCCTCCTCTTTGGCCCGGCGGGCTTCCTTGACCACCTGGGCCAGGGCGTTGGTGGTCTCGGGGGCGGGGATGATCCCCTCGGTGCGGGCCCACAGAACCCCGGCTTCATAGGCCTCGGTTTGCTCCACCGATTGGGGTTCGATCAGTCCTTCGTCGACCAGCTGGCTGACCGTGGGCGCCATGCCGTGGTAGCGCAGGCCGCCGGCGTGAATCGGCGGCGGCACGAAGGCGTGTCCCAGGCTGTGCATGGGCAGCAGCGGTGTGTAGCCGGCCGTATCCCCGTGGTCGTAGACGAACGGCGCGCGCGTCAGGGTGGGGCAGGCCGCCGGCTCCACCGGGTAGATGGCGATCTCGCGGCCGTTGATCTTGTCGCGCACATAGGGAAAAGCCAGACCGGCGAAATTGCTTCCCCCGCCGGCGCAGCCGATGATGACATCCGGTTCTTCGCCGATCAGGGCGAACTGCTTGCGGGCCTCCAGGCCGATGATCGTCTGATGCAGCATGACATGATTGAGCACGCTGCCTAAGGAATAACGGGTTTTGCCGCTCGTATCGGAAACCGCGGCTTCCACGGCCTCGCTGATGGCAATGCCCAGGCTGCCTGGGGTCTGCGGGTCTTTTTCCAGGGCGTTGCGGCCGGCCTGGGTTTCGCTGCTCGGGCTGGCCACGCACTGGCCACCCCAAGCCTGCATCATGGCTTTGCGATAGGGTTTCTGATCGAAACTGATGCGGACCATGTAAACCTTGCACGCCAGTCCAAACTGCGAACAGGCGAATGACAGGGCGCTGCCCCACTGGCCGGCGCCGGTCTCGGTGGTCATGCGCTCGATCCCGAAAATCTTGTTGTAATAGGCCTGGGGCACGGCCGTGTTGGGCTTGTGACTGCCGGGCGGGCTGACACCCTCGTTCTTGTAGTAGATCCGGGCGGGTGTTCCCAGGGCCTTTTCCAAGGATTTGGCGCGCATCAGGGGGGAAGGGCGCCAGAGGCTCAGCACGTCCATGACCGGCTCGGGAATGTCGATCCAGCGTTCGGTGCTCATTTCCTGTTCGATCAGGTTCATCGGGAAAACCGGCGCCAGATCCTCGGGGGCCATGGGCGCACCATCCGGTTTGAGCGGCGGGTTGAGGCGGATGTCCGCCAGGATGTTGTACCACTGCCGGGGCATCTCACGCACCGGCAGGTCGATTTTGCGATCGTTCATCAACGCTCCTCCTGCTTAAAGGTTGACCGGTCTTAAAATTGTTGCCCGTTTTTGTCAAGGTGGTCATACGCGCTTTGGCGCTAACCTTTTGAAAAGGCACTCGATGTGATACAGAAAACAAGCAATCGACATCGATTTCCCGTTATTGCGGTCCCCTTCATTCTGCAAGTTTGTATGTGAGGAACGCCCATGCGATTATCCCGGTTGATCCTTTTGGCGGCACTGGTTTTGATGCTGATGGCCGTCGTATTCCCCGCGAGTGCCGAAGAACCGCTCAGGATCGTCTACAACACCGGTGTTGCCCCGCTAAAATTCGAAGACAATGCCGGCCGACCCCAGGGCTTGTTCCCGGATCTGTGGCGCCAGTGGGCCTTCAAGGCGCGACGTGAAATCGAGTTCGTCAGTGTGGACAGCTTCGATGCGTCCATCGCAATGCTTCGCAGCGGCCGGGCCGACCTGCATGCCGGGCTCTTCAAGACGCCGGAGC
The DNA here is from genome assembly GCA_030065585.1 of Desulfobacterales bacterium. Taxonomy (GTDB): domain Bacteria; phylum Desulfobacterota; class Desulfobacteria; order Desulfobacterales; family UBA5852; genus JABZFP01. The sequence continues at coordinate 11,733 of JASJED010000067.1, forward strand.
GGGAGCGTTTTCTGGCCTATTCCGAGCCGATCCTGACCCTCGACTACCATATTTTCACCCACCCCGGCATCGAACCCCTCGAAAGTCTGGACCAGGCCACGGGCTTCATCGTGGGCATGGTTCGGGGGGGGTATACCGAGGAGGTGGTGCGGGCCAAGATCCCATCCCCGTATATCGCCTTCTATAGCAGCTACGATGCTCTCTTCCGGGCGGCGCTCAAGGGCGAGATCAAGGTCTTCGTGGCCACCAAGATCAGTCTGCTCTATTATCTGAGCGAGAAACGCCTGGCCAATATCTTCGGCTACGACCGGCAAACGCCCCTTTTTACGCAGACGTATTTCACCGCTACCGCCAAGGCCAACAGCCGTCTGATCGAGGCGGTCAATCAGGGCCTGCAAAAGATCAGCCCGGACGACCGCCTGCAAATGGAAAAAAAGTGGATTGCGCGCCGGGCCAAGGCGATCCCCACGGACTTCGCCCTGAAACTCAACCTGGACGAGGCCGCCTTTCTGGCGCGCACCGAGACGGTGCGGGTGCACAACGAAACCGACTGGGTGCCGTTTAATTTCAACCAGAACGACACCCCCATGGGGTATTCGATCGACTATATGAAGCTGCTGGCGGCCAAGACCGGGCTGGATATCGAATTCGTGACCGGACCCTCCTGGGATGCATTTTTCGACCAGATGCGATCCGGCGACCTGGACGTGATGCTCAACATCGCCATGACGCCGGAGCGGCAGGAATTCCTCACGTTCACCCCGCCCTATCTTCAGATGATCCAGGCCCTCTACACCCGGCAGGATTTTCCCAATGTCACCGCCATCGAAGATCTTTTTGGCAAACGCATGGCCGTGCCCCGGGGATTCTATCTTCAGGAGGTGCTGCAGCGCTATCCCCGGATCGAGGTGCTGGAAGTCAATACCACCACCGATGCCATCCTGGCGGTGTCCACCGGCAAGGCCGACGCGCTTTTCGACCTGATGCCGGTGGTCAACCATGCCCTGGAACGCCTGCAGGTGACCAATTTGAAGGTCGGCGGCGACCTGGGCATTGCCGAGGGCCGCCCGATTCCGCTGCACATCGCCACCCGCAGCGAAGACGTCCTGCTGGCGCGCATCCTGACCAAGGGCATGCGCCTGATCACCGATGCGGAGCGGCGCGAACTTCACTACCGTTGGATTGCTCACCGCGATGCCGATCGCCAAACGGTCGTGCTGAGCGAAGCCGAGAAGCAATGGCTCCAGGATCATCCCCAGATCCGGCTGGGGGTCGATCCCTCATGGCCGCCCTTTGAGCAGAAAGACTCCCAGGGCGCCTACGCCGGCATCACCTCGGACTATGTCAAATTGCTGAACCAGCGCCTGGGAACCGCGATGACGCCGGAAATGGGGCTGACCTGGACCCAGGTGCTGGACAAGGTTCGCAACCGGGAACTGGACATGGTGCCGTGCATATCGCCCACCCCCCAGCGGGAGGCGTTTCTTCGGTTCACCAAACCTTATCTTACTTTTCAAACCGTGATCGTGACCCTCCGGGACGCCCCCTTTATCAGCGGCCTGGCGGATTTGAACGACCGCAGCGTGGGGGTCATGGAGGGTTATATCACCCACGAGTCGATTGCGCGCGACTATCCGAAAATCGGCTTGAAGCCTTTCCAAAGCGTTGAGGAAGGTCTGCGCTCCGTGGCCAGGGGCCAGATCGCGGCCTTTGTGGGCAATCTGGCCTCGGTCACCTTCGTGACCAAAAGGCTGGAGATGGAAACGCTGAAGGTGGCTTCCACCACGGAATACAATTTCGACCTCTCCATGGGGGTGCGGCGGGACTGGCCCGAACTGATCCCCATCCTGGAGAAAGGGTTGCAGACTATCAGCAAGGACGAGCGTGCCGCGATCCACGATCGCTGGATCAACGTGATCATCGAGCGCACGGTGGATTGGCCCTACTTCTGGCGCATCATCTCGATCGTGGTGGGCGCTGCCATTGCACTCGTGCTGGTGGTCTTTTTCTGGAACCGACGCCTGGCCAGCGAAATCGACGAGCGCCGTCGGGTGCAGGTCCAACTGACCAAGCTCTCCCAAGCGGTGGAGCAGAGTCCGGCCTCGGTGGTGATCACCGATCAGAACGGCCGGATCGAGTATGTCAATCCCATGTTTGTGGAGGTCACCGGCTATCCGGAGGCCGAAGCCCTGGGGCAGACCCCGCGCATTTTGAAATCCGACGATGTTTCTGAAGCGGTCTATGACGACATCCGCCAAACGATCCATGCCGGGAAAGTTTGGACCGGCGAACTGCGCACCCGCCGCAAAAACGGCGAGCTGTTCTGGGAAAGGGCCGCCATTGCGCCGATCTTCGACGAGACCGGCGCGATCACCCATTTCGTGGCCCTGGAGGAGGACATCACCGAGCGCAAGGAGCAGGAGGAACGTTTCCGGGCGCTGCTCGAGGCGGCGCCGGACGCCATGGTGATCATCAATCAGGACGGTGCGATCGTGCTGGTCAATTCCCAGACCGAACGCCTCTTCGGTTACCCACGCGCGGAACTGCTGGGCGCGCCCATTGAAATCCTGGTGCCCGAAGCCAAGCGTGCAGGACATCCGGCCCTTGTCCGCCGTTATCTCAATCAGCCCGCGGTACGCGTCATCGGCGAGGCCCTCGACCTTACGGCCCAGTCCAAGGACGGCACCGTGATCCCCGTGGACATCAGCTTGAGCCCCATCGACACCCGGGAAGGGACGCTCGTGGTGGCTTCGGTGCGCGACGTCACCGAGCGCAAAAAGGCGGAGGAGGCCATCCGCGAGCAGAAGGAATTCGTGGAGACGGTCATCAACAGCATCCCGGATGCGATTTCGATCATCGACGTTGAAACCGCTAAGGTCGTTGACGCCAACGATGCTTTTCTGGCCGAACTGGGCCGATCCTGGGAAGAGGTCGTGGGGAAGCCCTGTCATGAACTGACCCATGGACAGGTGAGCATCTGCGCACCGCCGGATCATGAATGCCCTATGCTGGAGACCATTCAGACGGGGCGTAAATGCATGACCGAGCACGTCCATACCGGTCCCCAGGGCCAGAAGCTGATCATGGAGGTCTCCACCTTTCCCATCCGTTCCGAAGGTGGCAAGGTGCACCAGGTGGTTCACGTGGCCCGGGATATCACCGAACGCAAGATGGCGGAAGACAAAATCAGGGATTCCCAGCGCCAGCTTTCCCAGATCGTGGACTTTCTGCCGGACCCCACCTGGGTCGTGGACTGCGACGGAGTTGTGGTTTCCTGGAACCGGGCCATCGAAAAACTCACCGGTGTGCCTGCTGCCGACATAGGCGGCAAGGGCGATTACGAATATGCGCTGCCCTTTTATGACGAGCGCCGTCCGGTCCTGATCGATCTCGTGCGTGAATGGAACGAGGCCTACAAGCAAAAATACCTGACGGTCAAAAAAGACGGTGAGAATCTGAGGGCCGAATCCTACCACCCTCATCTCGGCGACGGCGGGATCTATATCAATGCCATTGCCAGCCTGCTCTATGACACGGCGGGCCATGTCACCGGAGCCATCGAGTCGCTGCGCGACATTTCCGAGAGCAAACATCTTCAGGAGGAGCTGTTGCATGCCAAGCAGGCCGCGGACGAGGCCAATCAGGCCAAGAGCGATTTCCTGGCCAACATGAGCCATGAAATTCGGACACCCATGAATGCGGTTCTCGGGATGTCACATCTGGCGCTGCAGACGGAGTTAACGTCCAAACAGGAAGATTACCTGAAAAAAATACAAACCGGTGCTCATTCACTTCTCAGAATCATCAACGACATCCTCGATTTTTCCAAAATCGAGGCGGGCAAACTGGATGTTGAGCACATTGAGTTTAATCTGGAGGAAGTGCTGGAAAATATGGCCAATATGATTCCGGCCAAAGCCCGTGAAAAGCAGCTGGAAGTTCTGTATGCCACCGCCCCGGATGTCCCCCTGTCCCTGATCGGGGACCCCCTGCGCCTGGGTCAGATTTTGCTCAATTTGACCAATAACGCTGTTAAATTCACCGATAAGGGAGAAATCGTGGTTTCGACGGAGCTGGTAACGAGAGCTCCTGACACTGCCACCCTTAAATTTTCGGTGCGGGATACCGGTATCGGCATGACCGCCGAACAGTCCGCCAAATTATTTCAGCCTTTTACCCAGGCCGACAGCTCGACCACGCGCAAATATGGCGGCACGGGCCTGGGGCTGACGATATGCAAACGACTGGTTGAAATGATGAACGGCGACATCGGTGTCACCAGCGAACCCGGCGAGGGCAGCACATTCTTTTTCCATGCCGTTTTTGGGCTGGCAGACCAGGAAATTAAAAAGCGGACGCAACAGGTGGGTACGCTGAAAGGTCTGCGGGTGCTGGTGGTGGATGACAGTGCGACCTCCCAGAGTATATTCAAGGAGACCCTGGAGTCATTTACTTTCAATGTCACCGTTACCGATTCAGGTGCCAAGGCCATCACAGAATTCGCTGCAGCAACTGAGCGCGGCCAGGGCTACGATCTGATCATAATGGATTGGAAAATGCCCGGAATGGACGGTATCGAAACCGCCCGCAAAATCCGGGCACAATTCGCAGGTTCCGCTATGCCGCGCATAATTCTGGTGACGGCTTACGGCCGGCAGGAGATAATGCAGCAGGCCGAAGCCGCCGGCTTGGAGGGTTTTTTAATTAAGCCGATTAATCCATCGGTCATGCTCAACACCATTATGGATGTATTCGGAAAAGATGCCGTACGTGAGCCCGGCGATTCAGCTGAGCGCGGTGAACCCGTCGATGCACTGCGACAAATCAAAGGTTCCCGGATTCTGCTGGTGGAAGACAATGAAATCAACCAGCAGGTCGCAACCGAAATATTGACCAACGCCGGCCTGCAGGTGGCATTGGCGGTTAACGGACAGGAGGCCGTGGATATGGTTCAGGCACACGATTACGATGTCGTGCTGATGGACATTCAAATGCCGGTCATGGACGGATACGCCGCTGCGCGCGAAATCCGAAATCCGATCCGCCAAAGAGACGGCGGACAAGAATCCGATATCCAAAATATCCCAATTATCGCCATGACGGCCCATGCCATGGCCGGTGATCGCGAGAAAGCCCTGGCTTGCGGGATGAACGATCATGTGACCAAACCCATCGATACCCGGGATCTGTTTACGACTCTGGCAAAATGGATTCAACCCGTTGCAGCGCAGGAACCGGATTCCGGATCGACGACATCCAGGGCTGCGGCACCTCAACCAGTGGCCGACTCACCCCGGCTCGTCAGTGATGATGACGGACTTCCCCAAGACCTGCCGGGATTCGATCTGGCGGCCGGTCTGGCACGGCTGCAGGGCAACCGACGGTTGTACCGCAAATTGCTGCTGGATTTCAGTGCCGGTTATGATTCGATCGGTGCTGAGATTCAAAAAGCCCTGGCGACCGGCGACATAGATCAGGTCCACAGTCTGGTACACAACATTAAAGGACTTGCCGGCAACCTGGCGGCTACCCGTCTTCATTCTGCGGCAACCGAAATGGACGGACAGGTCAAACAGGTCATGGTCGGCAATCATATTGATGCAGATCAGCTGGAGCCGTCCCTGGAAAAATTAAAAGCGGCCATTGAGGAAGCGTTGACATCCTGTCAGGGATTGAGCGCCTCCGCACCGGAACCGGATCTTCAGTCCAAAACGGAGCCAATCCCGTCGCTGCCGGCCGAGTTAGCCGAGCATACCGCCGAACGACTGCGCAAGGCCGCGGATATGGGAAATATTACCGAATTAAAATCAATTGCCGAGGCCCTGCGGGCCGAATCGGGCACGTTCATCCCAATCGGAAATACAATCGAACAGCTGGCTGAAGACTTCGATCTGGAAGGCGTGGTGAAGTTGGCTGATGAACTGGTATCAACGTCAAAATAATAATATTTCAGGGCTAAATCTCTCAGCGCCTGGGATTCGTGAAATTATTAAATCCCAAATAACAAATTACAAATCCCAAATAAATTCCAAATTACAATTTTCTAATGACCCAAACTCGATTGAAAAATGTGCTGTTATTTTGAATTTTAAGTCTAACTATTGATTTAGCCGCGAAAAGGCGCAAATAACGCAAAGTTCAATCTCTTTTAAAATAGACAGAATTCAATAATTCGACATTCGATCCGCCAAGGCGGATCATTCGTCATTCCCCTCATCCCCCGATTATTCCCACCACGGCACCGGTCATACAGGTCGCCAGGGTGCCGGCGATGATGGAACGCAGCCCGAGAGATACTATTTCGGTCCGGCGGCCGGGAGCCATGGTTCCCATACCGCCAATCATGATCCCGAGGCTTCCGGGATTGGCAAATCCGCACATGGCGTATGTCATTA
>JASJED010000319.1 GCA_030065585.1 Desulfobacterales bacterium
GTGGGGCCTTCCGGCCACAAGGTTGAAGCCGTTGTAGCGCCGTCCGTCGGCGCGCAGGCGCGCAAAATATCGATCGGCCGTGCGGCGGCCGCAGAGGAAATCGCGCACCAGGTGTCCGCGGGAAGGGGCGTCCGGCCGATGGCGCTCCGGTTCGCGAAAATTGGTGATGGCGGCCAGGCGGCCGCTTGTGTGCAGCCCCATCCAAGTGCCGGATTCCTGCAGATCCCGACCGGCCAAAATATCATCGTGATCCGGCCAGTAATCCAGCGGCAGGGCGGGCCGGTCGAAGAATTCATCCCGATTGGCCGCGATGACCAGTGGGTAGTCGGTTCGGCATTTGTAGGCGATAACCAGAAGGCACATGTCGCTGCCTCGGGGCAATGTCCGAATGTTAGGGGTAACCGGCGAGTTGGTCTTAGGGGTCGCAGTTTGGCGTCCGTCGGTTCACCGATCATCGCCAGCGGCCCCCATTGTTGCCGACCACCGCATGCCGGGGTTATTGAAATCTCACTCCCGTCGAAAGGGATTTAATGCAAGCGCCCTTAAGATGCAACCAGGGACGGCGGGCAAATGAACTCGGAAATGGTTGCCAAACCCAAGGGCATGTGGCATTCAATGCCCCCGATGCGCATAGGGGCTAACTTAGGTTAACCGGACCCTTGGTCGTTCCTTGGGCCGAACCCGGCAGGGGTGCCGGGACCGGTTCGCAACAGCGGCCGCGTGGTGGGTATGGCCAATCAATGTTGCCCCTTAAGGTGCCGCAAGCGCGCCAGTTCATATCTTGGCATCCGACCCAGAGAGGGAGAACCGATCAGCCGATGACGCCCAACCGGAAAAAGACAGCTAATATCTTTGAAGTTCGCTCCTTGAGGGAACAGGTCTACGACTATCTGCGAGATGAGATGCACGAGGGCCGGATCCTTCCCGGGTCCTATATCAACATGAACGCAATCAGCCAGACGCTGGGCATCAGCAAGACGCCCTTGCGCGACGCGCTGATCCAATTCGAGTGCGAAGGTTTTGTCACCATACAGCCGCGCCGGGGCATACTGGTCAATAAACTGACGATTGAAGATGTAAAAAATATTCTCGAGGTCGTCGGCACCCTGGAAAGTGCGGTTATTTTATCAGTTTTCAATTTCATTCAACCCAGGCATGTCAAAAAGCTCGAGTCCCTCAACCAGACCATGACAGCCGCTGTCGAGGGTGAGGACTTTGACACCTATTACAAGCTCAACATCGCCTTCCATGACGTCTTTCTCGATCTTAATCAGAACAAGGAGATCCACAGGATCGTAACCCCGCTCAAGCAGCGCCTCTACGATTTTCCCCGGAGAACCTACATCAAGGAATGGGAGCGCATCAATTGCGGCGAGCATCAAAAACTCATCGCACTTATCAGAGACGGCCAACCCGAACAGGCTTCCAGGCTATGGCGCGACAGCCATTGGTCGTTCAAAGCCTACGAAAAGTTTATCCGGCGGTTTTACGCGGATTCGGAAGAGACGATTACCTCGCATTTGGCCTGGCGCTGATCTTAGGCATGCCGCCGCGTTTTGGGTTCTTGACAAGGGCGGGCGTCCCAGGGTGGATCCCCCTCGCGTGGGGACGGGTCTCATATCGATACGATATGGGTTGGCGATTATTAGCCAATCGCCAAGACATCTATGAAATGGTCCCAAGCGATGGCCCGCCCTGCGGGCGTACCGGCGCGAGGCCTCGAAGGTAGTGAAAGCGTAAACTCTCAATATCACTTTCGATATCCTGGTTTCATGTTGCTTCACGAAACCGCCGGACAATGACCCCGCCGGGCAACGGTCCGTTCGCCGCGTTGTTTAGCCCGTTTTTCTCGCCGCACGATTTAAAGGCGCCCCTTCGCGTTCGTCAATGCCGCCACCGCCGGCTTAGCGCCGGCGTGAATGCCTGCCTGACCTTCAGGGGAAATCCCCGTTAGACACATTTTTGATGACCAGCCCGACAGAGGGATCAGCGAATTTTTAAATAAAATATTATTGACATGTTAAAAAAAATCTGATACATCAGATCCATATTATAGATTAAGATCGATCATAAGGCTTGGTTTATCGCCCGTGAGGGGCATTCAGACTGAAACGTTTCGGGGACCGGCGTCACAAACCGGATGAATGGTGAGACCATGGCAGCAGATCGCGAATCGATCGAATTCGACGTTCTTTTTGTCGGCGGCGGACCGGCCTGTCTGGCCGGCGCTATACGTTTGATGCAGCTGGCCCAGGAAAACGCGGTGGAACTGGAAGTGGCCGTCATCGAGAAAGGCGCCGAAATCGGCTCGCACGGGATCAGCGGAGCTGTCCTGAATCCGCTGGCGCTTAACGAGCTCATTCCGGATTTTGCGGACCGGGGCTGTCCGGTCGAACAGACCGTCAACGGGGACGGCTTTTATTTCTTAACCCGGCATAAAGCTTATCGAATGCCCATTGTGCCGCGCCAGATGCACAATACCGGTTTTTTGATCATCAGCCTTGCACGCTTCACCCGGTGGCTGGGTGAACTGGCCGAGGAGGCGGGCGTCAACATTTTTCCGGGTTTTCCCGGTCAGGAAATACTTTACGGTGCCGACGGCCGGACCGTGGTCGGCGTTCGCACCGGCGACAAGGGCATTGGACCGGACGGTCAGCCCAAAGGCAATTACGAACCGGGCATCGACATCCATGCCAAGGTCACCGTCCTCGGTGAAGGGGCCCGGGGCAGTCTCACCAAGGCCCTGGACGAAAAACGCGGGCTTTCCCACTCGCATATGCCGCAGGTTTACGAAACCGGGATCAAGGAAGTCATTCAACTGCCGGAAAACAGCGATTTCAGTTCCCGTGCTGAAAACGACATCCACACCTTGGGCTATCCCCTGGGGTTCGATGTGCCCGGCGGGGGCTTCATCTATCAGATGAAGGACAACCGCATCGCCCTCGGCTACCTCACGGCGCTTTGCTATGACGATCCCGGACTGGATCCCTACGACATGTTCATGCGCTTCAAGCGACATCCGTTCGTTGCCGAGATCATCACGGGCGGAAAAGTGATCGAGCAGGGAGCGCGAACCGTCTCCACCGGGGGCTATTATTCTATGCCGCAACTGGCCACCGACGGCGCTGTCCTGATCGGCGGCGGGGCCGGTATCCACAATACCCCGGCGTTGAAAGGGATTCATGTGGGCATGAAGTCCGGAATGTTGGCGGCCGAGGCCATCATGGCGGCCCTCCAGGAGGAGGACTACACCCGGGCCACCCTTGACCGTTATGCCGCGCTTCTCGAAGCCAGTTGGGTCAAAACGGAGATTTACGAAGGCCGCAATGTTGCAGCGGCGCTGTCCAGAAGGGGATTTGGCAAGTGGATTCATCTCGGGGCCCAATATGTCACCAAGGGACGCGGGTTCCAGGACCCCATGGCCCTCGAGGCGGATTGGCAGACCCTGCGCCCTGCGGGTGCCCGACGTGATGGCGACCAGGGGGCAAAAATCGAAACCGACGGCACCCTCTACGTGGACAAGCTCACCGGCGTCTATCTGTCCAAGACCATGCACCGGGAAGATCAGCCCTGCCATCTCGTGGTCCATGATCTCGATCTGTGTGTCAACACCTGCTACCCCAAATTCGGCAGCCCGTGCACCCGGTTCTGCCCCGCCAAAGTCTACGAATTGGAGGAGGACGCCGGGAAGCGGTCGCTTAAGATCAATCCATCCAACTGCCTGCACTGCAAGACCTGCGACATCAAGGATCCCTATCGGAACATCACCTGGGTGTGTCCGGAGGGCGAGGGCGGACCAGGCTACACCATGGCCTGACGGCAAGAGACAACCTGCCGCCGATCGCTCAGGATCGGTGGTGTTACCAGATCATAGAAGATTCCCGCACAGGAGGAACCCATGAGTGCACAGCTTCCCACCCAGGCACAGATCGTCATTATCGGAGGCGGCATCGTCGGATGCAGCACTGCCTACCACCTCACCCGCCACGGCTACACGGACGTCGTTTTACTGGAGCGCAAGGAATTGGGGTCCGGCACCACATGGGCCGCGGCCGGCCTGGTCGCCCAGCTGCGCCAGAATCAGGAAATGACCAACCTGGCCAAATATGCCACCGAGCTCTACGCCAAGCTGGAAGCCGAGACCGGTGTGGCCACCGGCTATGTCACCACCGGTGCCCTGGGCGTCTGCCAGACCGAGGACCGCCGCCGGGAGTGGCTGCGCGGCTCGGCCATGGCCGGGGCTTTCGGCATCGAGATGTACGAGATCAGCCTCAAAGAAGCTGAGGATATGGTTCCGGGAATGAGTGCCGAAGGGCTCGTGAGTGCCTTTTACCTGCCCAAGGACGGTCAGACCAACCCGCTGGAAACCACCCAGGCCCTGGCCAAGGGGGCCCGGATGGAAGGTGCCCAGATTTTCGAAAACACCCTGGTGACGGACATCAAAGTGAAAGACGGTGCGATTTGCGGGGTCAGCACCGATGCGGGCGAGATTGCCTGTGAGATCGTGATCAATTGCGCCGGCATGTGGGGGCGGGAAGTCGGTAAAATGGTGAAGGTGAGCCTGCCTTTGGCGGCGGCCGAGCACATGCACGCCATCACCAAGCCGATCGAGGGCATGCCGACCGTGTTCCCCTGTGTGCGGGATTTCGACGGCCGGACCTATTTCAAGTCCGAAGTCGGGGGCATCCTCTTCGGCGGCTTCGAAGCGGTCGCCAAGCCCTGGGGCATGAAGGGTATTCCGGGGTCTTTCAAGTTCACCGAACTCTCGGAGGACTGGGATCAGTTCGAAGAGTTCATGGAGTGTGGTCTCCAGCGGTTTCCCGCCCTGGAGGAGGCCGAAGTCCGCCATCTTTCCGTGGTGCCCGAGAGCTTCACGCCGGACAACGCCTTCATGGTGGGCGAGGCGCCCGGCATCAAAAACTTCTTTGTGGGCTGCGGCATGAACTCGGTGGGGATTGCCAGCGCGGCCGGCGTGGGGCGCGCCATTGCCCAATGGGTGGATCAGGGCTATCCCGAAGAGCAGCTCTGGCCCGTGGATGTGCGCCGGTATTTCCCCTGGCAGCAGAATAACCGCTATGTACACGACCGCGTGGTGGAGTCCGTGGGCATCCTCTACGAACACCACTATCCCAACCGCCAGCGCACCACGGCCAGGCCGGTCATCTGCTCCCCCCTCCACGATCGGCTCAAGGACAACCGAGCCGCCTTCAGCATGATTGCCGGATGGGAGCGCGCCGACTGGTTCGCGCCCGAGGGGGTGGACCCGGTCTACGCGTACGACTGGCGAACCCCCAACTGGCTGCCCTATCAGAAGGCGGAGCATCTTGCGGTGCGGGAGGCCGTCGGGATGTATGACCTGACCTCCATGGGCAAGTACCTGGTCCAGGGCTCCGACGCCGAAGCCGTGCTGCAGAAGATCTGCGCGGGCAACATGGCCGTTGCCGTGGGGCAGGTGGTCTACACGCCGGTTCTAAACGCCAAGGGTGGGTTCGAGACGGACATCACAGTTACCCGTGTGGGCGAGGATGCCTTTTTTGTCGTCACGGCGGCCGGTACCGTAATCCGCGATTTCGACTACATCAAACGTCGTATTCCGGCGGACGCGCGGGCGACCATCACGGATGTCACGCACGGCTACGCCATGCTGGCGGTCATGGGCCCCGAGGCCCGCAATCTCCTGCAAAACCTGACCGATGCGGATCTGTCCAACGAGGGCTTCCCCTTCCGCACGGGCCGTGAAATCGATCTGGCTTACGCCCGCCCGCTGGCGCTGCGCATTTCCTACGTGGGCGAACTCGGATGGGAGTTTTACATCCCCAGCAACTTTGCCCTGGGGGTTTTCGACGCCATCATGGCCGAAGGGGAGAAATTCGGCCTGAAGCTCGTGGGCATGCAGGCGGTCAACTCGCTGCGCATGGAATGCGGTTATCGCCACTGGGAAAACGACATTACCCCCGAGGACACGCCGCTCGAAGCGGGGCTTGCGTTTGCCGTGGATTTCAACAAAGGTGATTTTGTCGGCCAAGACGCTCTGCTGGCCCAGAAGCAGGGAGGGCTGGTCCGCAAGATGGTCCAATTTACCCTGGATAACCCGGAAGCCAAGCTCTACCAGAACGAGCCCATTTACCAGAACGGGGAGCAGGTATCCCAGATCACCTCGGGTGCCTACGGGTTCAAGGTCGGCAGCGCGGTGGGCATGGGTTATCTCAAAAACCCGGATGGCATCACCAACGACTGGATCCTGGACGGCCAATACGAGATCATGGTAGAGGGCGAGCGCATCCCTGCCAAGGTTCACCTGCGCTCGCCCTATGACCCCCAAAACGAGCGGACCCGGTTGTAAAAAAATCGTTTGCCGCCGGCGGACGGCATTGCCGGCGGTTGGTCCTGATTTTATCGACCCCATTGAGGAGAACGGCTATGAATATCGTGGTATTACTCAAACAGGTTCCGGATACCGAATCCCTTCTCGAGATCGCGGACAGCGGCGCCGAAATCAAGACCGATGACGTCAAATGGGTGGTCAACCCCTATGACGAACTGGCCGTCGAGGAAGCGCTGCAGATCAAGGAAAAGTCCGGGGAGGGCAAGGTGACCGTCCTTTGTGTCGGACCCCAGCGCGCCGATGCGGCCATTCGGACGGCCTACGCCATGGGGGCCGACGAGGGCATTCGGATCGACGATCCCGGTTTAGCGGCGGCGGACGCTGTGGCCGTGGCCCGGACCTTGACAGCGGCGCTCAAACAGATTCCCCATGATCTGATCATCGCCGGTCAGCGGGCCGTCGACGACGACAACTACCTGGTGCCAGCCGTGGTGGCCGAGGCGCTTGATATCCCCCTGGTGCCCAT
>JASJED010000062.1 GCA_030065585.1 Desulfobacterales bacterium
GTCCTGGATCTGGCGCCGGAACCGGTCCACGGCATCGGGGGGCGCCTGACCCTTCCACCGCGTTTCATGGGACGCTACCTTTTCACCGAAATCATACCACCCCGTCTTATCGGCCAGAGCGCTGCTGAAATTTCCGACCTGGCCGCCGCCAATGCCCGGGCCATCGAGCCCCTGCTGGACGATTGCCTCAGACAGCCCCACCCGCTGCTGGTGATCAACGACGTCACGCTCTATCTGCAGGCCGGCGACTATGCCCGCCTGGCTGCCGTTCTACAATCGGCGACCACCATCCTGCTCAATGCCTATTACGGAGAGAGCTTTGCAGATCACCCGATTACGCGCCGCGAGCGCCGACTCACCGAAAGATTGATGGGGGACTGCGACCGGGTCATTCGGATGCCGGAGGGAGAAAGTGAAGGGAAATGGTAGGTTTCAGGTTTCGGGTGTCAGGTGTCAGGAACTGCTGAAGCCCGAAACACAATGGCTGGCACCTAACTTAAACCAAATGATCAGAGCCCAAAGTGGAGCGCCACGCCCAATACTGAAAGTTGTAAGTATGAGCTTACAGCCCGTTGGAGGTTTGAGGCACGGCCTGGCAGCCGAGTTAGGTCGGAGGCGGGCATAGAGGAGCACCATGCTCAAAGCTGAAAGTATGAGCGCACCGCCATTGAAGGTTTGAAGCACGGCCTGCGGTCGAGTTAGGTTGGAGGTGGGTTCAGAGGACCCGAATGGGCCTGCCCCGGAGGGGTGATCAGGGTAATCACCTTAACACACATGGTTCAGGTTTCGGGTGTCAGGTTTAAGCGTTCAGGGTTCGGGGTTCGGGTTTTGCTGACACCTGACACCCGAAACCTGAAACCTCTGCTTCGCTTAATAGTCATAGTAGAGCTGCTGGATCTCTCTTAGACTTCTCTCCTTCAACAGCGCCAGCATGAGCATGATACGGGCCTTGGCCGGATTGAGCTCGTCCGAGGCAATAAATCCCAGGCGATCGTCGTCGATTTCCACGTTGCGGCTTATTTTGCCCGAAGACACCCGCGAGCTGCGGACGATGACAACCCCCTGCTTGGCCGCTTGTGCCGCCCGTTCGACCGCCTCGGCATTCATGTTACCGTTGCCGTTGCCGGCGATCACGATGCCCTGCGCCCCCCGATCCACCGAAGCGTCGATCAGGTCCGGCGGCGTGTCCACGCAGGCATAGAGAATGTCGACCCGGGGCAGGTCGTTGACGCCGTCGACCGAAAATTCACTCTTGTGGGTATGCTTGCGGAAGGGCGTCCGGAAGTACTGGATCTTGCCATAGGCCACGGTGCCCATCAGGCCGTTGATGGGAGAGAGAAAGGTTTCGACGGCGGTGGTGTCGGTCTTGGTAAGGGAATGCGCGCCGTGGATGCGGTCGTTCATCACCACAAGGACGCCGCGGTCGGCGGACTGGGGGTCGGCCGCTACGGCCACGGCATTGTAAAGGTTGAGCGGACCGTCAGCGCTCACGGCGGTGGACGGGCGCATGGACCCGGTCATGACGACGGGTTTTTTGCTTTTGACCGTCAGCCCCAGGAAAAGGGCCGTCTCCTCCATGGTGTCCGTACCGTGGGTCACAACGATACCGTCGGCCGCGTCGGCGGCCAGCAGTTCATTGATCCGGCGGGCCAGCTGGATCATGATCGCAAAGGTCATGTCCTGGGAGCCGACGTTGGAAATTTGTTCGCCGCTGATATCCGCCAGCTTGTCGATGCCCGGAACGGCGGCAATCATACTCTCGATGGTCACCTGGCCCGATGTGTAGCCTGACTGGGTCCCTGTCTCGCCTGCGCCGGCAATCGTCCCGCCCGTTGCCAGGATCATGATCCGGGCCGGTTTGGCGTCGCTGCTTTGTGGGGCTTGTGGTGTCATGTATGCCTTCCTGGTGTTGATAGGGTTCGATTGACTTCGCCGGCGCGTCGTTATCAGCTTTCGGCGGCCACGCTTTCAGGGCTGCCGGCGGGCGCCTTTTCCTCGCTCAGAACGCGGTTGACGATCACCGCGCAGGAGGCATCCCCCAGGACATTGGTGGAGGTGCGCATCATGTCGAACAGGCGGTCGACGCCGAAGATCAGCGGTAGACCGGCCAGGGGAATGCCGGCCGCCGCCAGCACGGCCACCGACAGGAGGGCCGGTCCGGGCACGCCGGCCGTTCCGACGGCCCCCAAGACGGAGGTTAGCACGATGGCCACGTACTGGGGCATGCCCAGCTCGATGCCGAACAGCTGGGCAAAGAACATGGCCGTGAGGGCATAGAGCATGGCATTGCCGTTCATGTTGATGGTGGCCCCCAGGGGCAGAACGAATGAGGTCACCTCCGGCTTGACCCCCAGGGCCTCACACTCCTTCTTGTTGACGGGCAGGGTCGCCATGGAGGATGCGCTGGCAAAGGCCAGGATCTGGGTCTCCTTCATGCCGGCCAGAAACTTGAGCGGATTCATGCCGCCCAGCAGCATGGCCAGGCCCGGGATCCCCACAAAATGGATCAGCCCCAGGGTGCCCGTGAAAACGGCAAACAGGACCAGCACCAGTACCATGATGTCCAGCCCGAACTGCGCAATGGCGTTGACCATCAGACCGAACACCCCGATGGGGGCAATCGCCAGGATCTTCAGGATGATCCAGATCAGGGCCTCGTTGATGATGTCCAGTATGGCCAAAATGGGCTTTTGCTTCTCCTCCGGCATCACCGACAGGGCGATGCCGAAGAACAGGGCGAAGAACAAGATCTGCAGGATGTTGCCGGATACCAGGGAATGGAACGGGTTTTCGGGAATGATGCCCATGAGGGTTTCCCAGAACCCCGCAATCTCGGCGTTCTCGGCGTACTTGGAGGCATCGGTCATCAGCGATTCGGGGATCTCGACCCCCTTGCCGGGCTTGAAGATCATGCCCGCCAGCAAGCCCAGGACTACCGACATGGCCGAGGTCCCCATGTAGTAGGCAACCGTGATAATGCCCACCTTGCCGGCGGACTTGGTCTTTCCCAGTGCGGCAGCCCCGTGAATGATACTGAAGAAAACCAACGGAATGATGACCATCTTGAGCAGAAGGATGAAGATATCCCCCAGGGGTGCGAATACGGCGCCCTTGTCCCCCAGGAAGAATCCGGCCACGATCCCCGCAACCATGGCGATCAAAATCCAGGTGCTGTTGCTAATCTTTTTCATCGGTGCTCTCCTTTAATCCTGCGGCGAATCTCGTAGTGACGATGTATCGATGACTAGGGCCATCAGCAGGCGACGCAGCACACGGCCAGGCCGCCCTTGGCGGTCTCCTTGTATTTGGTGCACATGTCCTGGCCGGTTTCCATCATGGCTTCGACCACCTCGTCGAAGGTGACCTTTTGACGGGCCGGATCCCCGGCCTCCGCCAGGATAAAGGCGTTCATGGCCTGCACGGCGCCCACGGCATTGCGTTCGATGCAGGGAATCTGGACGTAGCCCCCCACCGGATCGCAGGTCATGCCCAGCTGATGTTCAAGGGCGATTTCGGCCGCGTTTTCCACCTGCTTGATGGGCAGACCGCTGGCATAGGCGATCAGGGCCGCGGCCATGGACGAGGCCACCCCGATCTCCCCCTGGCAGCCGACTTCGGCACCGGCGATGCTGGCGTTGTGTTTGGCGATAAAGGCAATCGCCGCCGCGGCCAGCATGCCGTCCCGGAACTGCTCCGCCGTAAAATCGAAGTGCTTCTTCATCAGATAGATCACACCGGGCAGCACCCCGGCCGACCCGGATGTGGGGGCCGTAACCACGATGCGGCCGGCGGCATTTTCTTCCGAAGCGGCGTGGGCGTAAGCATTCAGTCGGGCCAGCGAGCGGCCGGTCTCGCGCTTCATCCGGGCCGCGTTTTTGAAAAGCACCGGGGCCTTGCGCATCAACCCGATCGGCCCCGGTAGAAGCCCGTCGGTGGCGAGCCCGTTTTCCACGGCCTGGCACATGGCCGCGACCACCGCATCGATGCCGGCCAGAATCTCGGCCTGTGTCTTTCCGGTCAGGGCTTCTTCGTTGTGCAGCATGACCTCGCGCAGGGTCAGGTCCGATTTACGCAGGAGCTTGCGCAGTTCGTTCATGTTGCCATACGAGTAGGGCGGCTTCGGGCGTTCTGGTTCATCCTCGCCTTTGCATTGGATAAATCCGCCGCCGATGGAATAGTACTCCCGCTCGAGAAGACTTTCACCCGCCACCGCCAGGCGGAAGCGAAGGGTGTTCTGGTAGGGCAACAAAGGGTCGGACCCCTCGAAATGAATGTTGGCGGCCGTAAACGCAATGTTGCCTTTCGCGAAGGGCAGCGCGTAGACAGTCTCGGGGTCGTCCAGCAGCGCCAGCAGTTGTTCGCAGTCACAGTCTTCCGGCATCCAGCCCAAGAGCCCCCCCAGAACGGCCTTGTGGGTCCCGTGCCCTTCCCCGGTCAAGCTCAGCGATCCATACAGATGGACATCGATGGTTGCTTCGGCCGGGTCCGGGGGCGAATCCATCGTCTGGACTGCCTCGCGAAAACCCAGGGCGGCCTTCATGGGGCCGATCGTATGCGAGCTCGAAGGCCCTGGTCCGGTCTTGAAGATATCAAATAGGGACGTCGTGATGTAATCCTTCATGGTACCACCTTAAAACCGAGGTTCGATCATCTTAATCGTAGACGGGCTTGGCGGGCGTTGCCGCCTTGCGGCGTTCATCGATAAGGGCCTTACGGCGTTCGACAAAACGATTTTTCAGAAATCGGGCCGGGGTCAGTTTCTTGTCCGGCAGGGCCGGTTTGCCGGTCCAGGACATGACCTCGAAATACTCGTAGTTCAGAAGATCCAGGGTGCCGTCGATCTTGATCTGATCGACAAAGAGGTTCAACCAGTTCAGAAACATCGGATCCCCCGGGCGGATGGCAAAGGCATAGAACTCCTGCGTCACGGGTTCGAGCAGGGCCTGCACCTCGCGGTAGTGCTCGGGATGGGTGCGCTCCCAGACGCGTACGAAGGGTGAATCCGCCACCATGGCATCGACCTCACCCTTCAGAATCGCTTCGGCGGCATCCGCCGCCGTGGGGTAAAGATTAATCGCACTGGCCGGAAACAATTCGCGCGCAAAAATTTCATGGGTCGTGCCGGCCTTGACGCCCAGCCGCAAACCCTCGATATCCAGCAGGTCGAAATAGGAATTGGCCTGAGCGGAAGCCATTTTACGGCGGACCAGCGCCGACTGGCTGACTTCGAAATAGGGATCGGTAAAGCTGACCTTGAGCCCCCGTTCCACCCTGCGCGTCATGGCCGCCATGATGATATCCGAATCACCGCGTAAAAGGCGGGGGATCTGCTGGTCGTAGCTCTCAGGCCGGATGAAGCGCACCTCAACACCCAGGTATTCCGCCAGCAGACGGGCCAGATCCACATCCAACCCGGCCGGCTGGCCATCGATCAGCATCGAAAAAGGCGGATAGCCCTTGTTCAAGGATACCACCAGTTCTCCCTTGGCCTGAATACGCTCGATTTCACCGGCATTTACGAGCGGCAACCCGACAGCCAAGCAGAGGCCGACAATGAGCAGGCACCTAACCAGTTTCATCTTGATCTCCTTTATGCTGCTGGTGGGACTTAAAATCTGAGGATTTGGAAATACTTTTGAAGAGCCGTCAAAAGTCCGATCCGCCCGAGGCAGATGAATATCGGCGTTACGCGTATCCCTCGTCAGTCAGCGTACCGCCAGTACGCTTCATTCCTTGGTCTTCGCAAGCCGTATCTCAGGCTTTTTACGAAACCGTCTGAAATATGACTTTTTAGAGTTCATCAGATTTACAAGCCGTGGATTCTCAACCCCCTGCAAGTCCGTTCATATTAAACAGGCCTGATATTATCAGTAGCAGGTATACTTTCGATTTGAACTAAATTTAGGGTAAATAAATGTCATTAAGGGAAAATCATGCCGGTCGCTGCTGAATTCGCCTGACAACATCAGGCTTCGTCCGACTAGATCGTAAGCCGGCGGTAAGCGAGAACACTGCCCGGGGTTGATAGGTGCCACGCTGATAGGTAGGCGATTCGCACCATGCAATGCATCAATAACATTGCAGATCCAGGATGAAATTGAAAGATTTAAATTCTCTTTTATGTGAATTCAAGGTCCCGAATGGTGGCCAAAAACGAAGCGTTTCGTGGCTTGAAAGCAGAAAGGATGGGCAGGAGGCGAGAACGCCGACCGGGGCCGCTAGATGCCCCAAAAGAAGACACGGTGGCCGCACCCAAGGGGTAGATTGTGGTTCCGGGCCAGGCCGCAGCCGACTGACGCCCGCATGCGAAGCTGTCCTGCGATAGCAGGCGTAGCCCACGCTACGCCGAGAACCGGCAGGAAGCACATAATATTGTTATATCGTATGTTTCGATTGGAAAGGGGGCGTTTTGGTTTCTGTCAAGGCCGCAGGTGACTGGGTACCGCAGGCGTAGCTCGGCTACG
The DNA here is from genome assembly GCA_030065585.1 of Desulfobacterales bacterium. GTDB lineage: Bacteria > Desulfobacterota > Desulfobacteria > Desulfobacterales > UBA5852 > JABZFP01. The sequence continues at coordinate 6,465 of JASJED010000062.1, forward strand.
TCGAGGACACCCAGGAGCCGAGAACGCTGACAGGGAGCAAAACGATCCCTTTCCAACGAAACATCACCAGCCCCAGGTCAGGTATTTATGCATCGAATCCGCCGCCTTGCGCCCGGCCCCCATGGCCAGGATGACAGTGGCCGCACCGGTGACGATATCACCACCGGCCCAGACGCCCCGCATGCTGGTCTTGCCGGTTTCGGGATCGGCTTCGATGTATTCCCATTTGTTAAGCTCTAAATCCGGGGTGGACTGGGTCAGCAGCGGATTGGCGCCCGAGCCCACGGCCACGATCGCCAGATCGCAGTCCATCGCAAATTCGGAACTATCCACCGGCACCGGCCGACGCCGGCCGGAATCGTCCGGTTCGCCCAGTTCCATGCGCAGGCATTCCATGCCGGTAAGCCGCCCCTTTTCGTCTCCAATATACTTGGTGGGATTGGTCAGCAGGAAGAACTCGATGCCCTCTTCCTCGGCATGGTGAATTTCTTCGGCCCGGGCGGGCATCTCTTCGCGCGAGCGGCGGTAGACGATCTTGACGCTCTCGGCCCCCAGCCGCATGGCCGTGCGGGCCGAGTCCATGGCCACATTGCCGGCGCCCAGCACCACCACGTGCTTGCCGCGGGGGATCGGCGTATCCACCTTAGGGAAAAGATAGGCCTTCATCAGGTTGGCCCGGGTGAGATATTCATTGGCGGAGAGAATCCCGATCAGATTCTCGCCGGGGATGTTGAGAAAACGCGGCAAGCCGGCCCCGACCCCCAGGTAAACCGCCTGATAGCCTTCGGCGAAAAGCTCCTCGATACTCACGGTGCGGCCCACCACCTGGTTGCATTCCACCCGCGCCCCCTGGCGCTCCAGGAAATTGATCTCCTGGGCCACGATCTCCTTGGGCAGTCGGAACTCGGGAATACCGTAGACCAGGACCCCCCCGGGCTTGTGAAAAGCTTCCAGCACGGTAACGTCGTGGCCTTTCTGAACCAAATCACCGGCCACGGTCAGACCGGACGGGCCAGAGCCCACCACGGCCACCTTCTTACCGGTGGGCTCCGCCCGGGGCGGCAGTTCACCACTGCCGTTGAGGCGCTCGTAATCCGCTGCAAAACGCTCCAAGTGGCCGATGGCCACCGGGTCGCCCTTTTTGGCCAGAATGCAGACGCCCTCGCATTGGATCTCCTGGGGACAGACCCGGCCGCACACGGCCGGCAGGGCATTTTTACCCCAGATATTGCGGATGGCCCCGGTGAAATCGCCTTCCTTGATCAAATGAATGAAAGCGGGGATATCGACCCCCACCGGGCACCCCTCCACACAGGCCGGTTTGCGGCACTGCAGGCAGCGCGCCGCTTCAGCGCGGGCCGTCTCAGGCGTGTACCCCAGAGGCACCTCATCAAAATTGCGCCGGCGGACATCTGAATCCTGCGCCGGCATGGGCTGGCGGGGGATAGTTGCTTTCTTGCCTTTGCTGGCCTTCGTTTCCTTCATGTTGCTCTTCCTTGACCCCATGGATTATTTATGCCGCGCGGCAGGCGCGGAAGCGTTGTCTGGTTCGCGATCAGGACCGGATTAGGCAGTCACCGTCCATACAGGCTTGTTCATCCTCGCAATAGGCCTGCAGCCGCTGCATGAGTTCGTCGTAGTCCACCTGGTGTCCGTCGAACTCCGGACCGTCCACGCAGGCGAACTTGTTCTCGCCGGCGATACTCACCCGGCAGCCACCGCACATGCCGGTGCCGTCCACCATGATGGGATTGAGGCTCACGATTGTGGGAACCTCCTTTTCTTTGGTAATCTCGGCGACGAATTTCATCATGGGCACCGGCCCGATGGCCACCACCTGCTTGACGTCTTCGGTCTCCATGACTTGCTTGAGAACATCGGTCACGAATCCATGGTGGCCGTAGGAGCCGTCGTCCGTGCAGACCCTGAGATCGTGGGAAGCCGCCCGCATATGATCTTCCATGATAAGGAGATCCTGGGAGCGGGCCCCGATGATGCAGATCACATTGTTGCCGATATCCTTGAGCGCGCGGGTGATGGGGTGCAGCACGGCCACGCCGGTGCCGCCGCCCACGCACACGACGGTGCCAACCTTTTCGACATGGGTCGGTTTGCCCAAAGGACCGATCACGTCCTGGTAGCTATCCCCGACTTGCAGGGTCTTGAACAGGGCTGTGGATTTTCCCACCACCATGTAGATGACGGTAATCGTCCCTTGGTCCGGATTCGTCTCCGCCATGGTCAGGGGAATCCGTTCACCGTCCTCGTTGGCCTTGAGGATCACGAACTGCCCCGGCTGGGCTTTGCGGGCGATTGCCGGCGCTTCGATCTCGTTCAGGATCACGCTGCCGGCGGTCATTTCTTCGCGTTTGACAATTTTAAACATTGGAAGCCTCCGATTGAGATGGTCCCCGTTCGGAACGCATTGATGGCGCCGAATTGAGTTTGTTACCTTAACCACATGACGGTTGACAATAGAAAACTGGCGGTGACCATGTTCCGAAATCCTTCTAGCAAACAGAATCGGACGGGCGGGCCGACAAGTCGCACGGTCTTGCCGCCCGGAGCCTGTATAGAGTCCTGGTTCCATCCGTTGACACAGTCAGGCGGCCACCTTATTTGTAGGTACGCTCGATGTATTCCCGCATTTGAAATTGATGGCAGGTTCAATCGCGAGGCCCTTGCCATCGAGGTGATATGCCATCACGCCGCCATCGACAAGAGAAACGCAAAGGAGGCACCTATGGCCAAAATCATCGTTGTGGGCGCAAGCGGCACCATCGGAAACGCCGTGGCGGATTTATTGGTGCCTGATCACGAAGTGATCCGTGTCGGTCACCGTGCAGGCGATTTCACCGTTGATCTGTCCGCGAAAGCGTCCATCGCAAATTTATTTGAGAAGATCGGTGCGTTTGATGTTATTGTTTCCGCCGCCGGCGCCTCTCGGTTTGGCAAAACCGTTGGGGCCAGCGACGAGGACTTCAGGGTCGGAATCGATAACAAACTCATGGGACAGGTCAACCTTGTGCGCCTGGCCCTCGGCCGCATCGCGGCCGGAGGCGCCATCACCCTCACCACGGGGCTTCTGGCGCGTGAACCCTGGCCGGGCACGGCCCCTACGGCGATGGTCAACGCGGGCCTGGAAGGATTTGTCCGCGCCGCTGCTTTGGATTTGGTGCCTGACATCCGCCTCAACGCCGTGAGCCCCATCCTGGTAACCGAAACGGCTCGGAAGATGGGGATGGGTACTGCCGGCGCCATGTCGGCGGCCGAAACGGCCAGGGCCTATCTGGCCAGTATCGACGGCGACATGACCGGCCAGGTGCTCGATGTGCGCGACTATGGCACGATTGAAAAAGAATAAACCAGACCATCTGCAATGGGGGTTGACATGAAAGTGGTCGCCTTTAACGGCAGTGCCCGCAAAAAAGGATAACGCAATGGCTCAGAATATTCTTGTGACCGGTGCCAGCAGCGGTTTCGGCCGGCTAATCACCGAAACATTGTTAAAGCGGGGACACACGGTCGTGGCCTCGATGCGGGGGACGACTGAAAAAAACAGGACGGCGGCGGATGGCTTGCAGGCCGCCGGGGCCAAGGTGGTCGAAATCGATGTGACCCGCGAGGAAAGCGTCAACCAGGGTGTCGCGGACGCGATTCAGGCCGCTGGCCGGCTGGATGTCGTCGTCAACAACGCCGGTGTCGGCGTACTCGGACTCCAGGAAAGTTTCACCCCGGCGGACTGGCAGAAGATTTTCGATGTCAATCTGTTCGGCGTTCAGCGCGTCAACCGGGCGGTCCTGCCCCACCTGCGGGATCGCCGGGCCGGCCTGCTGATTCATGTCACCAGCCTGCTGGGACGTTTTACGATCCCCTTCTACGGCCCCTACAACGCTTCCAAATGGGCCCTCGAAGCCCTCACTGAAAATTACCGTGTCGAGCTGTCCGGACTGGGTATCGATGTCTGCCTGGTGGAACCCGGCGGTTTTCCCACCACCTTCCACGACAATCTCGTCAAACCCAGCGATGCTTCGCGGGATGCGGGCTATGGCGAACTGGCCCGGGCCCCCGAGATGTCGGTGGCCAGTTTTCGTAAAGCACTCCAAGCCAACCCGGCCCAAGATCCCCAGCTAGTCGCCGATGCGGTGGCCGCTCTGGTCGATACACCGCCGGGCCAACGCCCGTTTCGCACGGTGGTCGATAAGATGGGCATGGGCGATGCCCTCCAGAGCTATAACGAGCAGCAGGAGCAGATTACGCATGGAATCTACAAGGGGTTGGGGATCGAATCCATGTTGACCCTGAAAGTCTCTTGAAAAGGGTGGCGATGCGTCTTTTCGACAGCCACTGCCATCTGGATGACGCCAGCTACGACCGTGACCGCCGCGATGTACTGGAGCGCGCCCGATCAGCTGGCGTGGAAGCCATCATGATGGTGGGTATCGATATTCCCCGCTCCCGCAAGGCCGTTTCCCTGGCGGAAACACATGACGGCATCTTCGCCGCCGTGGGGGTTCATCCCCATGACGCCAGCCAATGTTCGGAAGCCGTGCTCGCCGAGCTGCGGCAGATGGCGGCACATCCCCGGGTCATGGCCTGGGGTGAAACCGGACTGGATTTCAACCGCATGTATTCCCCCCGGGAAGTCCAGGAAAAATGGTTTCGGCGGCAGATCGAAATCGCCAGCGAACGCGACCTGCCGTTGATCTTCCACGAACGCGACAGCGGCGGACGCTTCCTTAAAATCCTTCGGGAGTTCGGCCGTGTGCGCGGTGTCGTGCACTGCTTCAGCGGCAATCAGAACGAACTGGACGCCTACCTGGAAATGGGCCTGTATATCGGCATCACCGGCATCGTCACCATGCAGGACCGCGGCCGCGATTTGCGCACCATGATTGCCGGCATCCCGGAAAGCCGCCTGCTGGTGGAAACGGACGCCCCTTATCTGACACCGGCCCCGCAACGCAACCGGCATCGGCGCAACGAACCAGCCTTCGTGCGTTCGACGCTGCTCAAGGTGGCCGAAGTTCGCAAGACCGCGCCGGAGGCCATGGCGGAAGCGGTCTGGGACAACACCTGCCGCCTGTACGGCATTCAGCCTTCCGAAATTTCAATCAGTTGATCGCCGCTTGTCATCCCCTTCACGGCAGGGTATGAAGTTGACGCGGTCTTCGGGAAAACCACGCCGCATACCCGACGCAACGACCCGGTTCAGGGAGATCCGTCATGTGTGGACGATTTGTCGGCTTTCGCCCCCTTGAGGTGCTTCAGCAATATTTCCCCATCGACCGTGCGATGGCCGAAGTTACCGCCAATTACAACGTGGCCCCGTCCCAGGAAGTGCTGGCCATCTTGCGACGGGAAGACCAAAACTGGCTCGAGCGCCTCCACTGGGGCCTGGTGCCCTTCTGGGCTAAAGATCCGTCCATCGGCAACCGTCTGATCAATGCCCGGGCCGAAACCGTGGCGGCCAAACCCAGTTTCCGCCATGCGTTTCGCAAACGACGCTGTTTGATCCTGGCCGACGGTTTTTATGAATGGACCGGAAAAAAGGGCCGCAAACAGCCCATATTCATCACCTTACCCGGTGAAGAGCCCTTTGCCTTTGCCGGTCTGTGGGAGAACTGGCGTCCCCCCGACAAGAATACCGTCAGCTATCGCTCCTGCACCATCATCACCACGACGGCCAGTCCGTCAATCGCGCCGATTCACCACCGCATGCCGGCGGTGCTCAAACCGGATGCCTACAGTGCCTGGCTGGACCCGCGCCTGGCCGACACCCAGGCCCTGGACAGTCTGCTCCGCGACCGGGTCCAAACCGAATTCACCAGCCGCCCCGTATCCCGGGAGGTCAACGCCACCCGCCACAACGGCCCGGCCTGCATCGATCCCCTTTTCGATCAGGCCGTTAAAACCAAAAACCAGCCTGCGCCGCGGTCGCCTGCCAAGCCGGGCCCGGGCAAATGAACAGGAGGTTTACCATGACGGACAATGTGGTCATCGCGCTTTCCTGCGGCACCGACAACCCCAACCGTTCGGCCCGGGCCTTTCACCTGGCCACCATCGCCCACAAAGAGGGCAAGAACGTGACGGTCTTCCTGCTGGACGAAGGGGTCTACCTCGGCAAAAAGGGGCTGGCCGACAACCTCAAAGCCGCCACCGGGGATGTGGCCGACGACCTGATCGCCTACCTCCAGGCCCACGAGGTCCCGATCCTGGTGTGCACGCCCTGCGCCCAAGCCCGGCGCATCACCCCCGAAGATCTCATCGACGGCGCCCGCATGGGCACAGCCGTGGAGTTGATCAACCTCTCCTGCGACGCGGCGGTGATCAGCCTCTGACAGATTGGCCCCAGCCTTCTGGGCGAGTTGTGGAACGACCTGCAGAAGCCGCAGTTCCATCGGGGTCGGAATCGGTATCGGTATCGGATCCCAAAAATGGCAGCAAACACCTCGATGCCGATTCCGATAGCGATACCGACCCCGATTAAAAAAGAACGGCAAGAAGCCGTTTAGACCCCGTTGATCGCCGCCAAGGGCATGGCGTTTCGTGATTTGGAAGCGGAGCCTTCTCAAGACCAAAATCGGGTTGGGGCGTTTAGATCGTGGTTCAGAGCAAGGCGCCGGGTGATGCGAAAGCGGAGCAGAGCTTCTCATGAAGTCGTTTAGAATCTGTAGATCACGTCCAATGGCAAGGCATCCCGTCAATTGTAAGCGGAGCGTACACGGAAGTACGTGAGCATTACAATTGGCGGGATAACGCCGCCAATGGGCGTTAGATGCAAATTATAAACGACTTCTAAGGTTTGGACATGAGGTGTGTGACCGCCCCCTCCAACCCATCGATGGACAGCTCGAACATGGGGAAGATGCCGCGGATGACATCGATCGTCTGGGTGTAGTCCCACATGCGCCGGGGTACGGGATTGAGCCATACGGTCTTGTCGAAGGCGTCGGCCAGAAACTGCAGCCGTTTGATGCTGGGCTCGCCGCTGCGCTCCTGGATATAGATGGAGCCCTCGCGGGCCATCAGCTCGTAGGGCGCCATGCTGGCGTCCCCCACCAAAATGAGCCGGGTTTCGGGTGCATAGCGTGTGGCCAGCTCCTCCAGTCGCAGGGGTTTTTTATAACGGGTAGGATCGACCCACAGGGCGTCGTAGACGCTGTTGTGAAAATAGAGGGTGCGGATGTCCTTGAACTGAGCCTTGGCATAGTCGAACAGGGTCTGGACGATTTTGACGTAGGGGTCCATGGACCAGCCCCCGTTGTCGATGGCCAGAATGACCTTGAGACGGTCCTTGAGATCGCGGTCGAAGACGATTTCGATCTCGCCGCCGTTTTTCATGGTCTGGTAGATGGTGGCCTCCACATTGACCCGGTCGCGGGGCCCGGAGGGCACCATGTGACGCAGGCGCTTGAGGGCCTCGCCCATCATGGCCTCGGTCAGGGGGCCGCTCAAGGAGTAATCGCGGTAGCGCCGGTCCAGGGCCACCTTGACGGCCGACTTGTTACGCGACACCCCGCCGACCCGCATGCCGCCCGGGTGGAATCCCGAATGCCCCACCGGCGAAGTGCCCCCGGTACCGATCCAGCGATTGCCGCCGTGATGCTCGCCATCCTGGTCTTGAAGACGCGCCTTGAAATAGTCCAGCAGTTCTTCCGGGCTGAGTTTCTGAAGTTCGTTTTCATCGATCCCCAAGGCGTCGGCCATCTCCCGGGGGTTGCGCAGCCATTCCGCCAGCATGGCACGGGCCAGCTCATCCAGTTCCAAACCCTCGACTTCCGGCAGTTCGGCCCCCTCGAAGTAATGGGCGAAGACCTGGTCGTAGCGGTCGAAATAGCGCTCGCTTTTCACCAGAATGGCCCGCGCGGCCGTGTAGAAATCGCTCAGCGAGGCAATCAGACCGGTAGCCAGCGCCCGATGCAGGGTCAGAAAGGCGGTCGGGCTGACCGGCACGCCCGATTCCCGCAGGGTGTAGAAAAAATCGATGAACATCAGAACAGCTTGCGGCGGCTGACCAGTGCGCCGGCCTTCTGATAGTCTTGGCTCTTCTTGAACAAGACCCCCAGGAAAGGGATATCGCCCCGGGACAAATGCTTGGGTTTGAAATCCGGATCGGCGCCCAGGGCCCGGATCCAGTTGATCAATTCGCGCGTGGCCGGCCGCTTCTCGATGCCCTCCAGTTCCCGCAGCCGATAAAAGGTCTCCACGGCATTTTCCATCAGCGCGGCGTCGATCTCCGGAAAATGCACGCGGACGATCTTGCGCATCATCTTGGGGTCGGGAAAGGCGATGTGGTGAAAATTGCAGCGCCCTAGAAACGGGTCGGAAAGATCTTTTTTGGCATTGGAAGTGATGATGATCACGGGCCGATGCACCGCCGTAACGGTCTTGTCGATCTCGATGATGTCAAATTCCATCTGGTCCAGGACGTCCAGCATGTCGTCCTGGAAATCGGTGTCGGCCTTGTCGATTTCGTCGATCAAGAGCACGTTGCGGGCCTCGGCCGTGAAGGCCTGCCCGATCTTGCCCATCTTGATATAGTCTTCGATGCGGCTCACATCGCGGGTCGAATCGCCGAACCGGCTGTCATTGAGCCGGGTCAGGGTATCGTACTGGTAGAGGGCCTCCACGAGCTTCATGCTGGACTTGACGTTCAGCACGATCAGGGGCATGCCCAGGCTTTCGGCAATGGCGTGGGCCAGCATGGTCTTGCCGGTGCCGGGCTCGCCCTTGAGCAGCAGCGGCATCTCCAGGGCCATGGAGATGTTGACGATGGCCGCCAGTTCGGCATCCAGAACATAGCGGCTGGCACCGCTGAAGTTTTTGCGGTCGGTGTCCAACATAACAACCTCTTCTCAATCGGGGCGGGTTCGTAAGAAGTCCGATATCGGCGTTACGCGAATTCTTCTTCACTGCGGCGTACACCATGTACGCCTCGTTCCTCAGAATTCGCAAGCCGTATCTCGAACTTCTTACGAACCCGCCTTGAGTCTTTTTTAATTGTGCTCTGCCCTTTTGGTGATGCAGTCTGGCAAATCGGATAATCCAGCAATGCCGTCACAAAAGGGAATCTCGATTGCCATTTTCGATGTTAGCATTAAATCTCTTTGTCCCGAACCGCGCCTCGGAACAATATTGATCGGGGTCGGTATCGGTATCGGTATCGCTATCGGATATTTCCAGGCGTGAAATTTAGATACCCCGCACCACGCGGGAAACCTCGCGGATGAGTTCCAGGACCTTGCGGGCGTGGGCCACACTGAGCGAACCCGTTCCGCAACTGGGCGTGATCAGGGACTGGCGCCGCAGAACTTCGGGATCAAGCCCGGCAGCCGCGGCCGCGGCCATCAGTTCCCGCCAGCGGGCCACCAGCGAATCAACCGATTCCGCGTCGATCACGTCCGCCGGTCCGGTGGGGATCAGGCCCCAGGCAACGATGCCGCCGCGCGCCAGGAAAGGGCGCACCTGGTCGGCATAGAGTAAAAAACGGTCGGCATATCCATAGGCATCGAAGTTGACTACATCCACTGTCGACTCCAGAATGAGCCCCCAGTCCGTATTGGCGCACACATGGATGCCGGCGATCCCACCGCCCTTGTGGATGGCCTCGAAGACCTCGTTTAGCGCCGCCAGGATTTCAGCACCCGAAATACTGATCATTTCCGAGGACCCGTAGCCGGCCAGGGCCGGCTCATCCACAAAGATGATGACCGGCGCCCCAAGGGTTTGAAGACGCGCCACCTGCCAGGCGGCTTTCAGGGCCAGCAGTTTGACGGCGGCATCCCGGGCATTCAGATCGTAGAAGACCGGCCGCGACTGACGGTCTTTCAAGCCCAGGCCAAAGGTCACCGGCCCCGTGACCTGCCCTTTGACGGCCACCGGCCGTGCGGCCGCCTTGGCGATCCGTGACATGAAAACATGAAATCCTCCGGCCACGTCCTTGGCCAGGGCAAATCGCGAGGTCTGCAGCGCAGCCTGATCCTCGGAGGCCTGCAGATAGTCCTCGTAAAACGTTGTCAATTCAGACTCGAAGGCATCGCTTCCGGTATCGACCCGCCAGTGTTCCTCGTCCTTCACCAGGCCCGGCATGCCGGGCATGAACTGCGGCACCATGCCTTCCTCGCGGAAGACGGGCAACTGCGCCCAGACGGGTATCTGCGGCGTGGCCGCCAGCACCAGATCAAGGGCTTCATTGTGATCGGCCACCGGCAGGCTGCCGATAAGTAAGGGACGGCAATCGGGTATGAAATCGGGCATCATGACCTCAGGTTAACGTGAATCGGTATAAGGTGGATAACCTAACATGGTCGCCACCGATCTGCAAGACAGGCACCAGGGGCCTTTGAGCTTGATCCTTTTCCAACTAGTCTGTTAGGGGTTGATAGCGCTAAAGCATACGCCGTCTCCCGCAGCACCGGTGCCATCCGGTGGCCTTCACGAAGAATACTTGCCTGCCGTTTCAAATCCTCTGGGGGGCATCGGTGAGAAGCGGACGGTAAAAAACAACGGACTGTTGGAGCCCGCCCTGGCATCCGCCGGATACGGCCCGCCCGCCAAAAACATGGAGCGTCCCAATGCGAGTCTGCACGGTTCAACAAATGCGCAGCATGGACCAAACCGCCATCGAAAAACGCGGTATCCCGGAGTTGATTCTCATGGAAAACGCCGGCCTGGCAGCCTACCGCGTTCTGTCCGCACACTACGGCACCACTGGTCGTCAGACGTTGATCTGCTGCGGCGCGGGCAACAACGGCGGCGATGGTTTCGTGGTTGCGCGCAAAATCTTATCAGACGGCGGGCACCCCGTCGTCCTGCTGCTGGGCGACCCCGCCCGCTACCGCGGGGCGGCCCGCACCAATTTCGAGATCCTCAGCCGGCTCGGCATCCAAGTCGCGGCCTTTACGGATCGGGCCGCGGCCCAGGCGCTGATTCGTCAGGCCGATCTGATTGTCGACGGCATTTTCGGCACCGGGCTCTCCAAACCCGTGGGCGGCCATTACGCCGAGGTCATCGACCTGATCAACGCGGCCGGCAAACCGGTGTTGAGCCTGGATATTCCATCGGGCATCAACGGGGACTCGGGCCAGATCATGGGCGTGGCCGTAAAAGCGGATGTGACCGTCACCTTCGGTCTGCCCAAAGTCGGCAACCTACTCTATCCCGGCTGTGGGCACGGCGGGGAATGCTTCGTCACGCGGATTTCCTTTCCGCCGGATTTGACCCGATCGTCTGACCTGCAAATTTCGATCAATCAACCCCCTTCGCTGCCGAAGCGTGACCCGGCCGGTCACAAGGGATCTTTCGGCGATGTTCTGTTTATCGCCGGCGCCGCCGGGTACTATGGCGCCCCTTACCTGGCGGCCATGGCCTTTCTGAAGGCCGGCGGCGGATATTCCCGGCTGGCCGCGCCGGCATCGATCGTTCCCGTGATCGCCGCGCAGGGCCGCGAAATCGTCTACCATCCCCAGGCCGAAACGGCTTCCGGCAGTCTCGCCTATCGTAACAAAACAGACCTGGAGGATCGCATCCGCAGGGCGGACATGCTGGTGATGGGCCCGGGTTTGTCGCTGGACCCCGAGACCGCCCGCCTGGTCGGCGATCTCACGGAAAGCACCGACATTCCGCTGCTGCTGGACGGCGACGCCCTGACAATTCTGAGTGAAACCCCCGAGCGCATTGCCCGGCGCCGCAGCCCAACGGTTCTGACCCCGCACATGGGCGAAATGGCCCGTTTGACCGGTAGGACCATCGGGGACTTACAAGACGACCCGATCGGCCAGCTGCAGCAGGCCGCCCGCCGTTTACAGGCCACGATCGTGCTCAAGGGCGCATCGTCGCTCATTGGACTTCCAGACGGGCAAATCCATATCAACCGCAGCGGCAGCCATGGTATGGCCACGGCCGGATCCGGTGATGTGCTCGCGGGCACGGTTGCCGCCATGTATGGACTGGGTCTGCAATTCGAGGATGCCGTTCGCAAGGGCGTCTTCGTGCACGGGCTGGCCGGCGAACTGGCGGCCGCGGCATCCGGCGACGATGGCGTCACGGCCGGCCAGATTCTGGACTGCCTGCCCCCGGCGGTCTTGAAGGACCGCAACGCCGTGGACGACGCCAATTTCGCGCGCTACGGGGAACCCCGGGTGGTCTAAGCGCCCTTGGCAGATGGACGCCGCTCGAAGCGGCGCTGGCAAGGCATTGATTCGGGCGGTTTAATTGACACCCCTCGGATACGCGCCTTACTTTGAAAACGAATACAAATCGAGGTGCGTTTCCATGACCCTAAGGCAGGTGCCATTCTTATTCATTCTGCTGATCGTCGCCGTCACAGGCTGCGCCGGCAAGCCCCCGCCATCCTCCGGTGAACCGCAAATCTTCAGCCGTGTGGTGGAGGACATCCAGCCCGCCGTCGTGACGATCCGGACCTTTGATGCCCAAGGAAACCCGGTGGGACTGGGGACCGGGTTCTTCATCAATCCCCAGGGGCACCTCATCACCAACCACCACGTCCTCGAGGGGGCTTATGCCGCTTCCGTCAAAACCCATGACGGCGCAACCCACATCGTCGCGCATATCCTGGCGGACAACCAGGCCGTCGATCTGGTCAAGGTGGCCGTCGACATTCCCCCGACAAAGATCCGCTGGCTCGAGGTCGACAACGCGTCCCCCATCATCGCCGCGCGCGTGGTGGTGGTGGGAAGCCCCTTGGGGCTTGAACATACGGTCAGTGAAGGCATCGTCTCCGCTATCCGGGACGCACCTGGCGTGGGCACCGTCTTCCAGGTATCCGCCCCGATATCCAAAGGATCGAGTGGAAGTCCCGTGGTCAACGCCGACGGACGGGTTATCGGGGTGGTCACCTTTCAGGCCCAGGCGGGGCAAAATCTCAATTTTGCCGTCGCCAGCGACAATCTGTTGAAGCTGGAGGATCAGCCCCCGCAGACGTCGGTGGCCGAATGGACTTATCACCAGGTTAAAAACAAACCCCAGGCGGTCCAGAACCTCTGCCGCGAAGGCTCCGCCCTTGCGATTCGCGGAGAATACAAAGAGGCCCTGAAATACTTCCGGGAAGCGGTCGAAAATAGCCCTGAAGATGCCGAAGCCTGGTTCGGACTCGGCAATTGCTATGTGGGGCTGGACCAGCCCGGTGAAGCGATTGCCGCCTATCAGCAGGTCATCGCCCAGGATCCGGAAAATGCCAATGCCCATTTCGTCCTGGGCCGATACTACCTGACCCTGGAGCGCTACAGCGAAGCCGTCGCCGCCTTTGAGGAAGCCATCGGTCTCAAGACAGACCACATCCTGGCACGCTATCACATGGGACTGGCCTACGGGCAACTGGGCCGGCACGCGGAAGAAAGACGCGTCTATGCCGAGCTCATCGATCTAGCCCCGGATTTTCTCCCGGCGCACTTTCGCATGGGCATCGTTTGCAACAAACTGGGCCTCTACCCCCAGGCGCTCGCCGCCCAGCAGGCCGCTCTGCAAATCAAACCGGACTTTGCACCCTCACATTATGGCCTGGGACTGGTTTACGGCAATCTTGGCGATCGCGAGCGCGAAACCGGCGCCTTCAAGGAAGCCCTGCGGATCAACCCGGACTTTGCGCCGGCCCATTACAGCATGGGCCTGATCTACCTGGAAAACGGCAAACGTGACGCGGCCCTGTCCCAGTATAAGATTCTCAAGCGACTTGACGAAGACATCGCCAATCAGCTTTTCGATCAAATTTATCAACATTGATGCGTGCTGAAGCATACCGAACGATTTCGGCATCCGTCCGGTTGCCGTCACGCGACAGCCGGGCGATATCGCTTTTTAGACGACCACGCGATGCCCAGGCGCGATGCCACCAACCCGACCATGACCACCAACCAGACACTGCAACGGTTTCTGACGACGCCACTGACCATCCGTGACCGCGAGGTCCGCGGACGACTATTCATGGCGCCCATGGCCAAACTGGGCAATACCGCCTTTCGCCAGATCGTGACGGCCTTCGGCGGCTACGGACTGCTGTTCTCGGAGATGTGCTGGGCCGCATCGGTGCCCTGCGGCAACGGGCACGACCAGGGCGGCTTCACCTGGCGGCCGGAAGAGGATTTGTCCGCGCTGGTCTGCCAAATTTTCGGCAACCACCCCGAAACCATGGCATGGGCGGCGCAGCGCATCGCCCGCGAGGGGTTTTTCGGGGTCGATCTGAACTTCGGCTGCGCCGTGGCCCGGATCTGTAAAAAGGGATACGGCGCCGCCCTGCTCAAGGAACCGGGTCAGGCCGCAGCCATCATCAAAGCCATCCGCAACGCCGTGTCCATGCCCGTATTCGTCAAGTTTCGCACGGGCTGGGATGATGATCCCGAAATCGCCGTCGACTCCGCCCGCCGTTTCGAAGATGCCGGCGCGGACGCCTTGACCTTTCACCCGCGGGTGGCCCCGGACCGCCGCACACGCCCGCCGCGCTGGGAATACATCGCACGGGTCAAGGAGGCCGTCCGCATCCCGGTGATTGGCAACGGCGATGTTTTCGATCGCCATGATTGTGAAAAGATGATCGCCCAGACCGGCTGCGACGGAGTGGCCTTGGGGCGTCTGGCCCTGGCCCGCCCCTGGGTCTTCGCCGAATGGACCTCAGACTTCCAGCCATCGGAGGACATCTATCTTAAAAGCGCTTTAGCGCTGACCGAACATCTGGAAGCCTGTTACGGCCCGCACACCGGCAAACGCCGTTTTCACCGCTATGCCGCCTATTTTACGGCTAACTTTCGTTACGGCCATTTTCTTTACGGCCGTCTGTGCCGGGTGAGTGATCTGGCGGGTGTCCGGGCGGTGCTGCGGGAGCATCTTACGGAGGATCCGGATGTACTGCCGCGGCCCAACATGCATCGTTTCCGGTGACGATTTTGTCAAAAGGCCGATATCGGCGTTACGCTTCGGCCCTCGTCATTGCGGCGTACCGTAAGTACGCCTCATTCCTCGGGGCTCGCAAGCCTTGATCTCGACCTTTTGACAAAATCGTCTCAATCTCGTTTTATTAAGGCATTTTTCGTTGAACGATAAAAGGAGGCTGCCATGACTATGGCCAGTGTCGTTTTTCGGTCCTATGCCGCATCTGTTCCGGAGGTGCTGGAAAAGATCGGGGCTTCCGCGGTCCTGCAGCGCCAGAGCGGCATCGTGATCAAACCCAACCTGATCAATACCGATCCCCACCCGGTCACCACCCCGTCGGCATGCTGCGAGGCCCTGATCGAGTACATTCGCGCCTTTTCGTCAGCCGAAATCGTGATTGCCGAAGGTTGCGGCGATGCCGTCTGTGAAACGCCGGAGGTCTTTAGGGCCCTGGGTTACGACCGTCTGGCTGAACGCACGGGCGTGCGACTCGTTGATCTGAATACCGCCCCCCTGCAACGCGTCCGGAACACGGGCTGTGAAAACTTCCCTGAAATGCTGCTGCCGGAAATCGTCTTTTCGCACTACCTGATATCAGTGCCCGTGCTCAAGGCCCAC
>JASJED010000063.1 GCA_030065585.1 Desulfobacterales bacterium
TCTCGAACGTTTTACAAATCCGCCAGTTGCTTTTCCATTTTTTAAATCGAAAATATGTGCTCGATTCAGAGATGAGGATTTCGGGTTCTGATCAAGGCCGCACAAGGGTTTGCGGTGAGGCGTACTTTCGGACGCCGCAGCCGGAAACCCGCGGAGAACGCCGATCAGGGCCCGAAAGACCATTTCTGAACGAGCACATCACATGTTGCGGCGGTATTTACCCCCGACCTCATAAAGCGACCCGGTAATCTGACCCAGGGAGCAGGTCTTGACCGCCTCCATGAGCTCCGCGAAAATATTGCCGCCTGTCAGGGCGACCTGCTGAAGCCGCTCCAGGGCTGCCGGCGATTCGGCCGCGTGGCGGGCCTGAAAATCGGCCAGGCGCTTCAACTGGGATTCCTTTTCGGCTTCGGTGGCCCGGGCCAGCTCGACGCTTTCCGAAAGCTCGTCATCGTGGGCGTCCGGATCACGGAAGGTGTTGACCCCAATGATGGGCATGGCCCCGGTGTGTTTCAGGGTTTCGTAGTAGATCGACTCCTCCTGGATCTGGCCGCGCTGGTAGCCGGTCTCCATGGCGCCCAGCACACCGCCGCGTTCGGTGATGCGGTCGAATTCGATCAGGACGGCTTCCTCCACCAGGTCGGTGAGTTCGTCCACGATGAAGCTGCCCTGTTGGGGGTTTTCGCTCTTGGCCAGGCCCCATTCCCGATTGATGATCATCTGGATGGCCAACGCCCGGCGCACCGACTCCTTGGACGGCGTGGTGATGGCTTCGTCAAAGGCATTGGTGTGCAGACTGTTGCAGTTGTCGTAGACCGCGCACAGGGCCTGGAGGGTGGTGCGGACGTCGTTGAACTGGATGTCCTGGCTGTGCAGGGAGCGTCCCGAGGTCTGGATGTGGTATTTTAACATCTGCGAGCGCGCCGAGGCGCCATATTTCTCCCGCAGGGCCACGGACCAGATGCGCCGGGCCACCCGGCCGATGACCGTGTATTCCGGATCCATTCCGTTGGAGAAGAAAAAGGAGAGATTGGGTCCGAAATGATCCAGGGGCATGCCCCGGGAGAGGTAGTATTCGAGATAGGTGAACCCGTTGGCCAGGGTGAAGGCCAGCTGCGAGATGGGGTTGGCGCCGGCCTCGGCGATGTGGTAGCCGGAAATCGACACCGAGTAGAAGTTGCGCACGTTGTTGGCGATGAAATATTCCTGGATATCACCCATCATCTTGAGGGCGAAATCGATGGAGAAGATACAGGTGTTCTGGCCCTGATCCTCCTTGAGAATGTCGGCCTGCACCGTCCCGCGCACATTGGCCAGCACGTCGGCCCGGATCTGATCGTAGACTTCGGGGGCGGGGGCCTTTCCGTTTTCTTGGCGATAATGGTCGACCTGCTGGTCGATGGCCGTGTTGAGAAACATGGCCAAGACGATGGGGGCCGGTCCGTTGATGGTCATGGACACCGAGGTCGACGGGTGGCACAGCGCAAACCCGCCGTAGAGGACCTTGACGTCCTCCAGGGTGCAGACGCTGACCCCGGAGGTGCCCACCTTGCCGTAGATGTCCGGCCGGGAATCCGGGTCGTAGCCGTAGAGGGTCACCGAGTCGAAGGCTGTGGACAGGCGTTTGGCGTCGCTTTCGGCCGAGAGCAGTTTGAAGCGGCTGTTGGTGCGCTGGGGGTCTCCCTCGCCGGCGAACATGCGCGTGGGGTCCTCGCCCACCCGTTTGAGGGGGAAAACCCCGGCCGTAAAAGGAAAGTGGCCAGGCAGGTTTTCCCGCCGCAGCCAGGTGTAGATCTCGCCGGGGTCCTTGAAGCGGGGCAGGGCGATTTTGGGAATCCTCTGGCGACAGAGCGATTCGGTAAAGAGGGGCACCCGGATTTCGCGATCCCGCACCTGGTAGACAAGCTCATCCTGCTGGTAGGCGGTGCGGGTTTCCTCCCAGCGGTTCACCAGGTCGGTGGTTTCCGGATCGAGGCCCTGGCGGGCGCTGGCGATTTCAGCTTTCAATTTTTCCAGAGGCACATCGGGGCCGTCTTCGCGGCCGTCGGCCAACACCCGGGCCGTCTCTTCGAGGTGCCAGACGCGTCGCAGGGCATCGGCCTGGTCATCGGTGCGGGCGTGATAGCGTCGCACCGTCTCGGCAATTTCCGCCAGATAACGGGTCCGCTCGGGCGGGATGATAATGGTTTTGGAAGACGATATCGAGGTCGCCGGCCGCGGCAGGTGGGAGACCCAGGACAAGCCGGTCTTTTCCCGGATGGCATCCAGCAGCCCGTGGTAGAGGGCGGTAACGCCGTCGTCGTTGAACTTGGAGGCAATCGTGCCGTAGACCGGCATTTCCTCCGGGGGTTTTTCGAAGGCATTGCGGTTGCGCTGCACCTGTTTACGCACATCGCGGACCGCATCCTCGCCGCCGCGTTTCTCATACTTGTTGACCACCGTGATGTCGGCAAAATCGAGCATGTCGATCTTTTCGAGCTGGGAGGCCGCCCCGAATTCGGCCGTCATCACATAGATGGAAACATCCACCAGGTCGACGATCAGGGAATCCCCCTGTCCGATACCGGCGGTTTCGGCGATGACCAGATCGAAACCAGCGGCCTTGGTGACCTGGATGATGTCGGCCAGGGCCTCGGGGATTTCCGTGTGGGAGCGCCGGGTGGCCAGGGAACGCATGTAAACCCGCGGGCTGCCGATGGCATTCATGCGGATACGGTCACCCAGCAGGGCCCCGCCGGTCTTGCGGCGCGACGGGTCGGCACTGATGATGGCCACCCGGATATCCTTCAGGTCGTGGAGCAGGCGCTGGATCAGCTCGTCGGTCAGGGACGATTTGCCGGAGCCGCCCGTTCCGGTGATGCCGATCACCGGGATGGTCCGTTCCGTCGTGCGGGCCTGCAGTTTGGCCCGCAGTTTTGCCAGGTGGCCGTTTTCCATGGCCTTGGCCTGTTCCACGGCGGTGATCAGGTTGGCCACCAGGAGCTTGTTGTCCGGGGCGAGTTGGCCGAGATCGGGGAGATCGCCGCCGCTTCGCGGGAAATCCATGGTCTGCACCATGTGGTTGATGATGCCCTGGAGACCGAGGCGCGCCCCGTCCTCGGGGGAATAGATCTTGGCCAGGCCGTAGGCTTCGAGCGCCTTGATTTCTTCCGGAACGATGACCCCGCCGCCGCCGCCGAAGACTTTGACGTGCGGCGCATCGGCCTCCTTGAGGAGATCGATCATGTATTGGAAATACTCCACATGGCCGCCCTGGTAGCTGGAAACCGCGATGCCCTGGGCATCTTCTTCGACGGCCGCATCGACGATCTCCTGGACGGATCGGTTGTGGCCCAGGTGGATCACCTCGACACCGGTGCTCTGCAGGATGCGTCGAAAGATATTGATGGAAGCATCGTGGCCGTCGAAGAGTGACGTGGCCGTCACGACCCGGACATTGTTTCGGGGTCGGTATACTTCAGCTTGAGCGGTCATAAACCCTCCTTGCAACCCAGTCGGATCGTTTCCTTCATCCACAGGCGGTCGGAATCTTGAAAAACAGGCCGCGCTGTGATGATGCCGACCGCGAACATTCAAGGTCTCACCCGGCAAAGCCGCCTGGATGGAGGCCGTTGCCTGTCAGCCCGTGATCACCGGCCTTCCGGGAACAAGCTTATTTCAGCTTGCCGATCAGCGCGCTGGCGATCGTATTTTTCTGAATTTCCTTGGTGCCCTCGTAGATCTCGCAAATCTTGGCATCGCGGTAGAAGCGTTCGACCTCGTATTCCGTCATGTAACCGTAACCGCCATGCAATTGGATGGCCTCGTCGCATACATCCACCGCCGTTTTGGCGGCGTACATCTTGGCCATCGAGGTCAGTTTGGGATCGATGCGTCCCTGGTCGAAATTCCAGGCGGCCTTGTAGGTGATCAGCCGGGCCAGCTCAATGCGGGTGGCCATGTCGGCCAGTTTGTGCTGGGTAATCTGGAATTGGGCGATCTTCTTGCCGAACTGTTCCCGCTGTTTGACGTAGGCCAGGGCCCGGTCATAGGCGCCCTGGGCCGTTCCCAGGCCCTGGGCGGCCACCTGGATGCGGCTCTCATCGAAAAAATGCAACACATGATAGAAGCCGCGGCCTTCCTCCCCGATCAGGTTTTCCAGCGGCACGCGGACATCCTTGAAATTGACCTCGGCCGTGGCCATCATGCGGATGCCCATCTTGGGCCCCACATCGGCGGTGGAAACACCCTCCCGGTCGCCTTCCACGAGGATCACGCTCATGCCGCGGTGGCTGGGGGTAATCTCCTCATCCGTCTGGCACAGCACACAGTAGTAGGCCGCCAGGCCGCCGTTGGTGATGAACGTCTTGGTGCCGTTGATGACGTAGGCATCGCCGTCCTTGATTGCCGTTGTGTTCATGCGCGTGATGTCCGATCCGTGATCCGGCTCGGTGAAAGCACCGGCCGACAAGACCTCGGCTTCGGCAACCTTGGGCAGCCAGGTCTGTTTCTGTGCCTCGCTGCCGTTGTGCAGGATCAGCTCCGAGGCAAACGGCGCCAGCGCCACCGCGCTGCCGATGGTCGAATCGCCCCGGCAGAGTTCCTCGATCACCAGGATGTCTTCCAGACAGCCCAGCCCTTGGCCGGAGTATTCTTCGGGGAAATGCACGCCGAGCAGCCCCAGATCACCGGCTTTCTTCCAAATCTTGGTGGGGAATTCGTGGGCCTCTTCCAGCTCGATGGCCAGATCCTTGTCGAATTCGCCCTTGGTGAATGCCTTGACGGCCTTTTGAATTTCCTTCTGTGTCCGGTTGAGTTCAAATTCCATGGTGGATTCCCTGTTTTTGGTATGGTTACGGTTCGTGCTTCAGCCTTGACCGCGGGGGGCGGTTTCGGTCGGAGCAGGTTCCTGGGTATGACACATGTTGAGAACAAAGGCCGTCTGGTGCCGGATATAGTCCTCGATGGTGTAATGGCAGGCCAAAAACCAGCGGCGAAAGGTCCACATATGCCCCATGACGGCGATGTTGTGGGCGATCAGATCCATGGCCGCCTGCGAGAGCGGCGGCAGGTCCCCCGAGGCCATCAACCGGGCCAGGGCGCGAGTGAACAATCCGGTGATGCGCACCTCGTTGGTCAGCACCAATTTGCGCCACTTGTGCGGCAGAGACTGGGTTTCCTGGTAGATCAGCAAGATGTGGTCACGCATCCGGTCGCAGACCAGCAGATAGGCCCGGATGACTTCGGCCAGGGCATTGCCCGGCCCTTCGACACCCTGCATGGCATCGGCCATCCCGCGTTCCATTTCGGCATGGATCGCATCACAGACCAGGTACAGGATATCTTCCTTGCTGGCTACGTATTCATAGAGCGAACCTATGGAGACCCCGGCGGCCTTGGCAATCTGGCGCGTCGTGGTCTTGTGAAAGCCGTTCTGGATGAAGAGTTCGACCGCGGCATCGACGATCTGGCGCCGGCGCCGCTGCACCAGGGCCTGGTTTTTGACTTGGGTCGGAATGTCGGCAGTGGTTTGTCGCGAGGCAATATGCATGGCGCTGATCCCCAATATTTCCTAAGCAACGTCCAGCGGATTAGAAATCCGAGCGAGCGCTCAGTCGGATTTATCCATTACGATGACCATTGTCAATCATTTTTTCAGGGCGGAATCCGCGGGTGTCAGGATCCAATCCCTGAACAGGGCCGAAACGGGCCTCGGATGGATTCAAACGAACCTGGTTGCTTGAATACCATCCGCCGCTGGTGGACAATGCGGGGAGGTTAGGCCTTTTGGGGCTTGACAATCGGAAACCGATGGCGCTATAGATTTGACAACCTACCGTCCGGTAGGTAGAAATTGAGCATATGCCCTTAATTCTGAGGTTGCCATGCCCTCAATGAAAGACACGATCATCGGTGTTGCCATTGATTTGTTCCACCGCCAGGGCTATTTTGCCACCAGCATCAGCGAGATTGCTGGGCAGTGCGGCATCCAGAAAGCCAGCATCTATTATCACTACCCTAGCAAGGAAAATATACTGTTCCATATTCAACAGGTCACCATGGAGGAATTGACCGCCTATCTGCGCGGCAATCTGGAGGGGCTCACCGATGTCGAGGACCGCATGCGCGTGGCCGTGCGCAGCCATGTGCGCTTTCATCTCAACCGGCAAAAGGAGACCTTCATCGCCAACACGGAACTGCGCGGTCTGACCCCCGAGCATTATCAGGAAATCGTCGACAAACGCGACGGTTATGAAAAGATTTTTCAGGGCATCATCCGGGCCGGCTGCGAAGCCGGCCTGTTTGCCACGGCCGATGTCAGGATCCTTTCCTACGCGATTCTGACCCTCTGCAACGCCGGGGCGATCTGGTTCAACCCGCAGGGGCGCATGGCGGTCGACGCCATCGCCGATATTTACGAAAAGTTCGTCCTGCGGGGGCTCAAGGCGGGGCGCTTGACGGCCCTGGGTCCGACCCCCGCCAATCAGACGGGTTGACGCCTACGGATCAACCACGGCTTTGGAAATATCTAAGGAGGACACGGTGGACTTCGATCTAACCCGCGAGCAGGAAATGATCCGCAAGGAGGTGCGTCACTTTGCTGAAAAGGAGATCGCACCGCTGGCTATCGAACTCGACGAGACGGAGTCGTTTTCCGCCGCGCTGACGCGTAAAATGGGCCAGATCGGGCTGTTTGGCATGTTCGTCGCCGAGGCCTACGAAGGCCAGCAGATGGACTATCTGGCTTATATCATCGCCGTCGAGGAAATTGCCCGGGTGGACGGCTCCCAGGCCGCCACGATCGCGGCCGCCAATTCACTGGGCATCGGACCCATCTACTACTTCGGCACCGAAGAACAAAAGCGCAGGTACTTGCCCGCGCTGTGTCGCGGCGATGGGCTTTGGGGCTTCGGGTTGACCGAACCGACCGCCGGCAGCGATGCGGGCGGCAGCAAGACCACGGCCGTCAAAGACGGCAACGAATGGGTGCTGAACGGTTCCAAGATCTTTATTACCAACGCGGCTTGCGAGATGACCATGGGTGTGACCGTCCAGGCCGTGACCGGCACCCGCGACGGCGGGCGGCCCGAATACACCTGTTTTCTGGTCGAACAGGGCGCCCCGGGGTTCAAGGCCATCGAAATGCACCGCAAGATGATGTGGCGGTCTTCCAACACGGCTGAACTGTATTTCGACGATGTGCGGGTGCCGGCGACCAATGTCCTGGGCAATATCGGCGATGGCTTTCACCAGATGCTCCAGACCTTGGACCGCGGACGGCTTTCGATCGGCGCCATGGGGCTGGGCGGGGCCCAGGGGGCTTACGATATGGCCTTGAAGTACGCCAACACGCGTGAGCAGTTCGGCCAGCCCGTCTCCAAATTTCAGGCCGTGGCCTTCAAACTGGCCGATTGTGCCATGGAAATCGAGTGCGGGCGCAATCTGCTCTACAAGGCCTGCTGGCTGAGGGATCAGAAGCGACCCTTTGCCAAGGAAGCGGCCATGGCCAAACTCTACTGCTCGGAGTTGATGGGTCGCGTGGCCAACCATGCCGTTCAGATCCACGGCGGCTACGGCTTGATGAAAGAGTACCATGTTGAGCGTTTTTACCGCGACCAGAAACTGCTCGACATCGGCGAGGGAACCTCCGAGATCCAGCGCCTGGTCATCAGCCGCTATATCGGGTGCTGACGATGCTGGTCATCTGACCAAAGGATGAGGCCCAACAGGGGAGGGAAGAGACGATGCCGGAAGAGGTCTTGCTGATGGAAGAACAAAACGGGGTGGTTTACCTGACCCTCAACCGCCCGGCGGTGATGAACGCCTTTAATTTCGAACTGCTGCGGGCCCTGGCGGCCGCTATCGAGGACTTACGTTTCCGCCGCGAGGTGCGCGTGGTGGTCATCCGCGGCGCGGGCGAGCGGGCCTTTTGTGCCGGGGCCGACCTCAAGGAGCGGGCCAGCTTGAGCCCGGTTGAGGTCAAGGCGTTCATCCACACCATCCGCAATCTGTTCACCGCTATCGAAGATTTGAACAAACCCGTGATCGCGGTGGTCAACGGCATCGCCCTGGGGGGCGGGACCGAACTGGCCCTGGCCTGCGACATCCGCCTGGCATCCACGAGTGCCAGCATGGGGCTGACCGAGACCCGTCTGGCGATCATCCCGGGGGCCGGCGGCACCCAGCGGCTGCCGCGCTTGGTCGGGCGGGGCAAGGCCAAGGAGCTGATCTTCACCGGCCAGCGGGTATCGGCCGAAGAGGCCCAGGCCATCGGCTTGGTCAATCGGGTCTGTCCACCGGAAGAACTGCGCGCGGCCTGTGACGCCATGGCGGCCGCGATATGTGAAACCGGCCCGATTGCCATCGCGCAGGCCAAATATGCCATCAACCGGGGGCTGGAAACGGATCTGCACACCGGCCTGGCGATCGAATCCAACGCTTACTGGCTTACGATTCCCACCCAGGACCGCCTGGAAGGGCTGGCCGCTTTCCGTGAAAAGCGCAAACCCGTCTACAAGGGAGAGTGATCACCATGACCGTCACCACCACCACAGCCGCCGCCAGCGCTGTCACTAACGCCATGGCCGACAATCGCATCTTCTGGCAGGAGGAAGAACAACGCCTGGACCAGCTGGTGCAACTGGCCCTGTGGCCCGGGGGGCAAAAGGCGGTGGACCGCCTGGCCAAGCAGGGCAAGCGGCCGGTGCGGGAATTGATCGGCAAGCTCATCGATCCCGACACGCCGTTCTACGAATTGAGCCGGATTGCCGGTTTCGGGATGGGCTATCCGGGGGTCGACGACGTGCCCTGCGGAGGGCTCGTCACCGGCATCGGCAAGATCTACAACAACTGGACGATGATCTTCGCCAACGACAGCCGGGTCAAGGCCGGCACCTATTTTCCGATCACCCTCAAAAAACACATGCGCGCCCAGGCCATTGCCGAGCGCTGCGGGCTGAACTGCGTCTACATCGCCGACAGCGGCGGCGCCTTTTTACCCATGCAGGCCGAGGTCTTTCCGGACGATCAGCATTTCGGCTCCATGTTCTACAATATGGCCCGCATGTCGGCCCAGGGACTCAAACAGATCACCCTGAGCACCGGCGGCAACACCGCCGGCGGCGCCTACATCGTCTTCATGGCCTGTCAGTCGGTCATGATCGATCAGAAGGCCTATTCCTTCCTGGGGGGACCGCCGTTGGTCAAAATGGCCACGGGCGAGGAGATTTCCGCCGAAGACCTGGGTGGTGCGCGCGTGCATACGCAGGTCTCCGGCGGGGCCGATCATTTCTGCGGCGACCAGGAGGAGGCCATCGCCCGCGTGCGCGAAATCCTGTGTCTCGAAAAACCCCGGGAGGTTCGGATTCAGCGTTTTGAAGAACGCCCCCCCCGTGTCGCGGCCGACCGCATCTACGAGCTGCTGCCCGCCGCTATCCACCAAGGGATCGATGTGCGCGGCGTTTTAGAATGCTTGGCGGATGACAGCATGTTCTCCGAATATAAGCGGGACTATGCCCCCGGGCGCGGGGACAACATCGTGGCCGGCAAGATGCGCCTCAAAGGCCTTCCCGTGGGAGTGATCGCCTCCAACGCCGTGGGGATCATCTTCGTGGAAGCCGCCCGCAAGGCCACCGAGTGGATCGTGCGCTGCAGCCAGGAGAAGATTCCGCTGCTCTTCATCCAGAGCTCCCCGGGCTATATGGTCGGCTCCGAATCCGAGCACATGGGGATCGGCAAATACGGTTCTGACATGGTGCGCGCGGTTTCCTGTGCCCAAGTCCCGCGGATTCAGCTGGTGATCGGGCCGGACAACGGCGCCGCCAATTACGGCATGTGCGGCCGGGCCTATCGCCCGCACTTCCTGTTCCACACCATGCGCGCCCGCACCTCGGTGATGAGCGGGCGCAGTGCGGCCGGTGTCCTGCTTTCGATCGAAGAGCGCAAGTACCAGGCCAAGGGTCAGCCCATGAGCGAAGAGGACAAACAGGCCTTTCGCGAGAAGATGATCGCCAAGTACGACGGCGAGGCCCATCCGTTTTATTGCGGAGCCCGTCTGCTGAGCGACCGCGTGCTCAAGTTCGAGGAGCTGCGCGACTGGCTGGCCGTGGCGTTTGAGGTCAGTCTGCTCAAGGAAATTGGTGACCCATCTTTCGGCAATTTCAGGTTCTAATCCGATTGCTCGAACCCATTTTTGTCAAGGGCATCCCTGCTTATCGTTGATAATCCAGCAGGCTGTGGTCTTCTACATGGACAATCCTAATTCGTGATATTTTAATATCAAACCGGGGGAAACTAAAATGACTGATGTTTATATTGCCAAAGATCAATTTGCGGGGAAAAGGGTAGAACTAAGCGATATCAGTATCAGAGACGGTCTGCAGTCCTTGGAGACCATTATTGATACAGACACCAAGGTCAAATACCTGGAAGGTTTGATTCTGGCAGGATTCAAACGCATGGAGGCCACCAACTACGGTCATCCCAAATTTGTGCCCTTTTTCCCCGATGCAACGGAAGTATTAAAACGATTGCTGAACAGCGAAACCAAGGGGCCGGATGGCAGAACCATAGGCGCAATGATGAAACGTAACGGCGGCGATGTAGAACTTACAGCGGTTGCCATCCATGAAGCTGGCGCTGAAAGGGCCTTTAAAGACTTTGATGCGGGGCATGGCCCGGACAGGATACTGCAAATGACCTCAACTTGCCCTGAACATCAGAAGGCCAATTCGGGTAAAACCCATGACCAATACTTCGCCATGACCGAACAGGTCATTAAAGCCGCACACAGCCGTGGAATGGTGGTGAACGGTACGGTCAGCACAATCTGGGGCAGCCCCTTTGAGACTTACAATAAACAATACAGCATGGAGGAGAAACTGGATATCGCCATCACCTTCGTCAAAAGATATTTGGATTGCGGGGCGGACGACATCGAACTCGCCGACCATGACGGCTCGGTTACTGATTATCACAAATCCCATGAGTTTTTCAGCCGTGTACTTGACCCCCAGGAGATGGGTACCGGGCCGGATGGTCGGGACTATTCAGACCCCAACCTTTACATCGCCCATTTTCACACCAAAAACATGGCATCGGCGCTAAGAAATGCAGCCGCCGCGCTTAAAGCCGGTATCATTCGATTTGAATCCTGTTTATCAGGCATCGGCGGACAGCCGGCGAATGCGGTGGACGGCGTTGTAATTGAAGGTCGTGAAGGCGATTACTACAGCGATCACTTCAATCACGGGTTGATTTCAACTGAGGATATGGTGTCGATGTTTCATGAAATCGGGGTCGAAACAGGTATAAACCAGGAAATGCTAATCAAATTGGGAAACGATTTTCGATCCGATGTGCTTGAGAAGTTTGCTGCCACGCAGAAGAGACTTGGCCGCCCATCTATGCCCTGCCGCTCCTTCATGTTGAAAGATGGAAAGTTGCCTGAGAGCGTTAGACAATTATATGCCGGGTAGGATGGAAATAATAAAAGGAGTCGATCAATGGGAAGCAAAGAGCAGAAGCCCCACATCAATGTGGACTATTTTGAAGATCTGACAGGTCAGATCGACGCCCCCGCCAGTGAGGGTATGGAGGAGATCGGCAATCGCGTGCAGCGCATCCGCGAATCCAAAGGGCTTTCCCTGACAGATCTCTCCAAGCTGACCGGATTCGATGAGGACTTGCTGGACAGGATCGAGAAAAAAGAGGTCCATCCTCAGCTGGGTACGGCCATCAAGCTCTCCAAGGCCCTGGACAGCGCCTTCGGCCGCCTGGTCTCCGGGGTCGGCGACAAGCTCTACTCGATTACCCGCCGCGAGGCGCAGCGCATCGTGTCGCGCTCCACGGGCAAGGCCGGCACACAGAAGCTTTATACTTACAAAAGCCTGGCCCCCGAGGTCCGGGGGCGCCACATGGAGGCCCTGCTGGTCACGCTGGAGGAAAATCCCCGGGGAGAGCTTTCGGTCCACGACGGCGAAGAGTTCATCTACGTCCTGGAGGGCACGGTGACCATGCAGATCGGCGAGGACAAGTTCGAACTGGAACCGGGCGACAGCCTCTATTACCTGTCGACGACGCCCCACTTGATCGCGGCCAAGCAAGGACAGGCCCAGATCCTCGCCGTCCTCTACGACCAGTAGCCTGGCTTCAAAAACCGTAATGAACGTTCAATAATTCATTAGCCAGACGGTTTCGTGAAAAGTTCGATATGCGGCAGCAGATGTCCGAGGAATGAGGCGTACTTCCGGTACGCCGCAATGACGAGGGCTGAAGCGTAACGCCGATAGCGGACTTTTCACGAAACCGTCACATAATGCCCGGGAAGACAGGCTACCGGGCGGAAGGGAGTTGCGGGCATGCATAAGCTGCTGTGGGAGCCCAATCCCGCCCAGATCGAGCAAAGCAACATGTACCGCTTCATGCAGTACGTGAACCAGCGCCACGACAAAGCGTTCGGGCGCTATGACGAACTCTA
The DNA here is from genome assembly GCA_030065585.1 of Desulfobacterales bacterium. Lineage (GTDB taxonomy): Bacteria > Desulfobacterota > Desulfobacteria > Desulfobacterales > UBA5852 > JABZFP01. The sequence goes on from JASJED010000063.1 coordinate 12,458, forward strand.
CCAGTGGTCGATCGAGGCGATTCCTGAATTTTGGGCGGCCATCTGGGATTTTATGGCGATTCGTGCCTCGCAGCCCGGCGAGCGGGTGGTGGACGATCTGGCCCTGATGCCCGGGGCCCGGTGGTTCGAGGGCGCGCGTCTCAATTTCGCCGAAAATCTGCTGCGCTACCGTGACGATCGTCCGGCCCTGGTGTTCAAGGGCGAAGACCGGCCGGTGCGGCGGATGAGCTATGCCGAACTTTATCAGGAAGTGGCCCGCGTGGCCGCGGCCCTGAGGGCTTGCGGTATCCGTGCGGGGGATCGGGTGGTGGGCTTCATGCCCAATATGCCCGAGTCCGTCGTGGCCATGCTGGCCGCCGTCAGCCTGGGGGCCACCTGGTCCTCCTGCTCGCCGGATTTCGGGATCAAGGGGGTCTTGGACCGTTTCGGTCAGATCAAGCCCAAGGTGCTCTTCACCGCCAACGGTTACACCTTCAAAGGCAAGGCCATCGACAGCCTGGGGAGGATTGCCGACATCCTGGCCCAACTGCCGTCCATCGAGAAGGTCGTCGTGGTGCCCTACACCGAAGCGCACCCCGATATCGAGGCGTTGCCCCACGCCGTGATGTACGACGATTTGATTGCCGGAAGCGACGGCGGCGAGCTGGTCTTCGCGCAACTGCCCTTCGATCATCCCCTCTATATCATGTACTCTTCGGGTACCACGGGGCTTCCCAAGTGCATGGTGCAGAGCGCCGGCGGGATTCTGCTCCACCAAATGAAGGAGCTGGTTCTGCACACCGACCTCAAACGCGACGACACGATATTCTACTTCACCACCTGCGGTTGGATGATGTGGAACTGGCTGGCCTGCGCCCTGTCCACGGGCGCCACCCTGGTGCTCTTCGACGGCAACCCCTTTCATCCCCACCCGGGCGCGCTCTGGGAGCTGGCCCAGGAAGAGGGGATCACGGTATTCGGCACCAGCGCCGGTTATATCGCCGCCCTCCAGGCCTCCGGAACACGGCCGGGGGAAGACTACGACCTGAACCGCCTGCGGGCCGTGCTCTCCACCGGCTCGCCGCTTTCCATCGAGGGGTTCGAATTCGTCTACGCACATATCAAGCCGGATCTGCAGCTGGCCTCAATATCAGGCGGCACCGATCTGAACGGCTGTTTCGCTCTGGGAAACCCCATGGGGCCGGTCTATGCCGGAGAGCTCCAGTGTCGGGGGTTGGGTATGAAAGTCGAAGCCTTCGATGAAAACGGTCAACCCGTGATCGGACGTCAGGGCGAACTCGTCTGCACGGCGCCTTTTCCCTCCATGCCGATCTATTTCTGGAACGATCCCGACCGGCAGAAATATCACAAGGCCTATTTCGATGTCTATCCGGGTGTTTGGCGCCACGGGGACTACATCACCATTACGGAACGCGGGGGCGTGGTGATTTTCGGGCGTTCGGACGCGACCCTCAACCCGGGCGGGGTGCGCATCGGCACGGCTGAAATCTATCGCCAGATCGATCCCATCGAGGAGATCGCCGACTGCGTGGTGGTGGGGCAGCAATGGAAGGACGACGTGCGCGTGATTCTCTTCGTACAGATGGCACCGGGGCACGAATTGACGAATGACCTTCAAAACCGGGTGCGGGCCGCCATCCGGGCCAACGCCTCGCCGCGCCACGTGCCGGCCAAAATCGTGGCCGTGGCCGACATCCCCTACACCCTGAACATGAAGAAGGTGGAACTGGCCGTGCGCAAAGTGATTCACGGTGAGCCCGTGACCAACAAGGACGCCCTGCGCAACCCCGAGGCCCTGGATTACTACGCCGAACTGCCGGAACTGCAGGCGGATTGAAACCATCGATGGGAGCCCGCCGCCATGATCGTGCCCAGCAAATTGCCTGACGTCGGGGTCACCATTTTTACCGTCATGTCCCAGCTGGCGGCGGAGCATGGTGCCATCAATCTTTCCCAGGGATTTCCCGATTTCGACGTCAATCCCACCTTGATCGACCGCGTGGTCCATTACATGCGTCAGGGCTGCAATCAATACGCGCCCATGGCGGGGGTCCTGGCCCTGCGTGAAGCCATCGCCGCCAAAACCGCCGACCTCTACGATGCGGTCTATGACCCGGAAAGCGAGATCACAGTAACCTCGGGGGCCACCGAGGCTTTGTATGCCGCCATCGCGGCCGTCGTGCGGCCCGGGGACGAGGTGATTATCATCGAGCCGTCCTACGACGCCTACGAACCGGCCGTCCGGTTGAACGGCGGCCAAGCAGTGTTCGTACCCATGACGTTTCCCGATTATGGTGTGGATTGGGAACGCGTCCGCAAGGCCGTATCGGCCCGCACGCGGCTGCTGGTTCTCAATTCACCGCATAACCCCACCGGCAGCGTTCTGACGGCGGAAGATATCACGGCCCTGAAGGCGATTGCCGGCCAGGGGGATTTTCTGATCCTCAGCGACGAGGTCTACGAACACATCGTGTTCGACGGGCGGAAGCATGCCAGCATGGTCTGCGACCCTGACCTGCGCCGGCGAAGCTTCGTGGTGAGCTCCTTTGGCAAGACCTATCACGCCACGGGGTGGAAGATCGGCTATTGTCTGGCCCCGGCGGCCCTCACCACCGAACTGCGCAAGATCCACCAGTACCTGACCTTCGCGTCCAACACCCCGGTGCAGATGGCCCTGGCCGACCATCTGCGGCAGAGCGACGACCATCTGACCCTGGCGGCCTTCTACCAGCGCAAACGCGATCACTTCCGCACGCTGCTGGCCCAAACCCGCTTCAAACCGCTGGCGTGCCGCGGCACCTACTTTCAGATGGCCGACTACCGTGCCATCAATGACGAGGCCGACACGGCCTTTGCCCGCCGCCTGACCACCGAATACGGCGTGGCGGCGATTCCGCCCTCGGTTTTCTACCACGATCGGCGCGACGATCGCGTGCTGCGCTTTTGTTTCGCCAAGCATGACCAGACCCTCGAGGAGGCTGTCGAAAAGCTATGCCGGATCTAACCCTGAGCCTCGTTCAAAGCGAACTCGTCTGGGAGCAGCGCCAGGCCAATCTCGACCGCTTTGCGACGCGTCTTAAGCCCCTGGCCGGCACGACCGATCTCATCATCCTGCCGGAGATGTTTTCCACCGGATTTACGATGAATGCCGACCCGCTGGCGGAAGATCTGAAGGGCCCCACGCTTGGCTGGATGCGTGACATGGCGCGGCAACTGCAGGCGGATATTGCCGGGAGCGTCATCATCGGGGAGGACGGTTTTTTCTACAACCGCCTGCTGTGGGTCACGCCCGACGGCACATTCCGCACCTATGACAAGCGGCATTTGTTCCGCATGGGCGGCGAGCACAAGGTCTATGCCGCCGGTGGGGAAGTGCTGACCGTAGCGCTCAAGGGATGGCGGCTGCGGCCCTTCATCTGCTACGATCTGCGGTTTCCAATCTGGTGCCGCAACCGCCGTCAGGCTTACGATCTGGCGGTCTTCGTGGCCAACTGGCCGGCGGCGCGGGCCGCGCACTGGCGCACCCTGCTCAGTGCGCGCGCCATCGAAAACCAGAGCTATGTGGTGGGCGTGAACCGTGTAGGCACCGACGGGAACGGCGTTGCTTACCAGGGAGACTCCACAGTCATCGGTCCTCAGGGAACGGTGCGCTACCACGGTGAAGACCGGGAAGACATCGCCACCCTGACCCTTTCGCGCCAGGAGCTGGATGACTACCGGGAAGCTTTCCCGGCCTGGAAGGACGCCGACGACTGATACGTCTCGGCGCCGGGCCCGGCTCGTCTTCCGGCGGTGGGTTTCGCTTGACAGGCGCGAACGCGATTCAGTATGGATGAACGCATCTCGCCCCCCAGCGCGCTGAACCGTGCGCAACCGCCGCCCACGACTTCCAACCCACGGGAGGACCTACCATGGCCGCTAGCGTCTGGCCCACGCCCCATTGGCCCGAAGGTGTTCCGCACACCATCAGCGATTACGACAAGCCGTTGTTCTCGGTGCTCGACGATGCGGCCGCCCAGTATCCAAACCTGATCTACACGATTTTCAACGACGCCACCCGCACCTTTGCCCAGGTAAAAGAAACCGCCGACCGCATCGCCAATTTTCTGCATGCCCGGGGTATCGCCAAGGGCGACCGCGTGGCCATTTTTCTGCCCAACCTGCCGCACTATCCGGAGATTTACTTCGGCATTCTCAAAGCCGGCGCGATCGGTGTCACCTGCAACCCATTGTACACCGCGGCCGAGCTCAACTATCAGCTCAAGGATGCCGGTGTGCAGGCCCTGTTCTGCATGGATCACCCGCAGTTCTACCCCACCACGGTGGAGGCCATCAGGGACACGGATGTGACCACGGTGGTGGTCTGCAGCGTCAAATCGTACCTGCCCTGGCTCAAGGGGTTTCTGGGGGGCCTCCTGGGCAAGATTCCCAAGGCCGCCAGCCACGAACCCGGACATCTCTTCTTCGACAACGTGGTGGCCGGCGCCAAACCCGAACCGCCGGAGATTGACGTGAACCCCGCGGAAGACCTGGCGCTCATCATCTACACCGGCGGCACCACCGGTGTGCCCAAAGGGGCCTGTCTGACCCATTCCAACTTCATGCACAACCTGAAGGCAGGGGTTGTTACGTTACGTCTTGTGTATGAACCTGGCATGCCGCCCGAGAACTTGCGTGCCGGCGGTTATCACTGTTACCTCGGCGTGTTGCCCTTTTATCATATATTCGGGATGACGGTCGCCATGCTATCGGCCTGCGCCTTGGGCGGCCGCCTGATCTGTGTACCCGATCCCCGGGCCGGTGACCCGCCCTTCACCGAAGTGCTCAAGATCGTCCAGAAGCACCGGCCGACTTTGATGCCGGCGGTGCCCACCATCTTCGTGGCCTTCACAAATCATGCCCTGATCGATCAGTTCGACCTGACTTCGCTGATGGGCTGCTTTTCCGGCGGGGCCCCCTTGCCGCCGGAGGTCTGCAAGCGCTTCGAGGAGACGACCGGCTCGATTATCTTCGAGGGCTACGGCTTGAGCGAAACGGCACCGGTCGCGACCGTGAACCCTACCAACCCCGAAACCCGCAAGATCGGCTCCATCGGTTTTCCGCTGCCCAGCACCGATGTCAAGATTCTGGATGTGGAAGCCGGCACCAGCGAACTGCCCCGGGGCGAAGACGGTGAGGTGGCCATCAGTGGCCCCCAGGTGATGAAGGGGTACTGGAACCGGCCGGCGGAAACCGAAGAGGTCTTCCGGGAAATCGAGGGCCGGCGTTATTTCCTGACCGGTGATGTCGGTCACGTCGACGAGGAGGGGTATCTCGTCATCACCGACCGTAAAAAGGACATGATCCTGGTGGGCGGCTTCAATGTCTACCCGCGGGAGGTGGAAGATATTCTGTTCACCCATCCCAAGGTCGAGCTGGTGGCGGTGGTAGGCATGCCGGACCAAAAGAGCGGCGAGGTGGTCAAGGCGTTCATCAAGGTCATCCAGGGCCAGACCTGCACCGAAGAGGAAATCAAGTCCTTCTGCCAGGAGAGCTTGGCCGGCTACAAGCGCCCCAAGCTGATCGAGTTCCGCGACGAGATCCCGACCTCCAACGTGGGCAAGGTCCTGCGACGGGTCCTGCGCGACGAGGAAATGGCCAAGCGGGCCTAAAGCGCTTGCTTATATTTCGATGGCTCGTGGTCAGGCTTGTCGGCGGGAAATTGAATAGGAATAGGGGGGCGCACTGTTCTGGGGTTCGAAGTGAAGAAAATCTACCAGCTCTGATAAGAACAAACAAGCGGAAATCAGCTATTTGGGCAACAGGCCGTTAAGATGCGACCCCTTAGTTACTCGTGGGTGTCTGTTAACGTAAAAGGCCACAGCCAGCGAAGCCGGCTGCGGCCTTTGCGTGTAAAGATTTAGAACAGCCCTGTCACCTTGCCGTTCACCGGATCCACGTCCACGCGGCGGTAGGCCGGGTTGGAGCCGGTACCCGGCATCAGGCTGATGGGACCGGCGCAGGGGCACAGGAACTTGGCGCCGGAGTAGATCAGCACGTCGCGGATGGGCAGTGTCCAGCCCTTGGGCGCGCCTTTGATGGTCTTGTCGTGGCTGAGGCTCTCATGGGTCTTGACCATCATGGTGGTGAAGTCGGCGTACTTGGGATCGTTTTCCAGCATCTTGGCCTTGGCCTCGGCCGCAGCATCCCAGGCAACACCGTCGGCGCCGTAGACTTCTTTGGCGATGAGATCCACGCGGTCGCGCAGCTTCATCTCCAACGGATACAGGAATTTGAAGTCATTCTCTTCTTCGCAAGCATCGATGACGGCATCAGCGAATTCGAGCGCTCCCTCGCCGCCCAGTTCCCAGTGCTTGGACTCGGCACAGCGGGCGCCGGCAGCCTCGGCGGCCTTGCGGATGACGGCGCACTCGGCGTCGGTGTCGGTGTAGAAGCGATTGATGCAGACCACCGGGTTGATGCCGGCCTTGCGGATGGTGTTGATGTGATGCACCATGTTCGCGCAGCCCTTTTCGACCCACTCCAGGTTCTCCTTGGTGTACTCCTCGGGCAGGGCTTTGCCGGTCACGACCGCGGGGCCGCCGCCGTGCATCTTGAGCGCCCGGATGGTGGTGGTCAGAACCGAGACGTGCGGCTTGAGCCCGGAGAAGCGGCTCTTGACGTTCCAGAACTTCTCGAAGCCGATGTCGGCGCCGAACCCGGACTCGGTGACATGGTAGTCGAAGAGCTTCAGGCCGACGCGGTCGGCGATGATCGAGCTCTGGCCCACGGCGATGTTGGCGAACGGTCCGGCATGCACCAGGCAGGGGTTGTACTCGGCGGTGCACATCATGGTGGGGTTGATGGTGTTGCGCATGAAGGCCGTCATGGCATTGCCGCATTCAAGGTCGCCGGTGGTGACCGGGTTGCCGGATTTGTCGAAGGCCACGGTGATGTTGTTGAGGCGTTCTTTCAGGTCGGCCAGGTCGCGGATTATCGACAGGATGGCCATACACTCGGAACCCACGGCGATGCCGAATCTGGACTGCATGGTGAAGCCGTCGAAGCGGCCGCCGATGCCGATGATGATGTTGCGCAGGGCCTGGGCACAGAAGTCGATGATCCAGCCCATTTCCACGCGGGTGGGGTCAATGTCCAGGCGGCGCATGCCGGTCAGGCGGGCCAACTGCTCGTCATTGTAGTTGCGCTCGTGCTGCATTCGTGCGGTCAGCGCCACCATGGCCAGGTTGTGGGCGTTCATGATGTCGTTGATGTCGCCGGTGAGGCCCAGCGAGAATTCGGTCATGGGGATCAAGAGCGAGTTACCGCCGCCGGCCGCCGTACCCTTGACGTTCATGGTGGGGCCGCCCGAGGGCTGACGCAGGGCGCCGCCGACGTTCTTGCCGCGTTTGCCCAGACCTTCCATCAGGCCGCAGGAGGTGGTGGATTTGCCTTCGCCCAATGGTGTCGGGGTGATGGCGGTGACTTCAATGTACTTGCCATCGGGTTTGTCTTTAAGGCGATCGATGATCTTGAGAAAATCGAGCTTGCCCAGCCGGCCCATGGGCAGCATCTCGTCTTTTTCCAGACCCAGTTTTTCGACCCAATCGTCCGGTGTCGGCATGTTTTTCTCAGCTTCTTCGGAGATCTGCCAGTCTGCCATGTTAACCGCATCGTAAGCCATGAATCCTCTCCTCCTTGTTGTGGTTTTGGGTGGAATGGATAACGCAACCGATTTTCAATTTGTCGGTTCCCCAAAGGAACCAAGGTAGGGATGTCTATGAACGACTGCGGCGTGGCACCCACACCATCGGGCCCGCCGTTTGAGCACGAGAGGAACGCGAAATTCTTAGCATTTGCGTTTTTTTTTGGCAAGGGAAATTCGGGGTCGGGGATGCGACTTTCAGGACTGGCAGCGATGCAGCCGGTAATAATAGCCTTGCCGCCGGATCAACTGCTGGTGGCTGCCCGCTTCCCGGATGCGTCCGCGTTCCATCACGATGATCCGGTCGGCCTCGCGCACGGTGGAGAGGCGGTGGGCCACGACGATTGTGGTGCGGTTGGCCGTGAGGCGTTTGAGGGCCTCCTGGATCCGGGTTTCGGTGTTGGAATCGATATACGAGGTGGCCTCGTCCAGGATGACGATTTCGGCGTCGCGGGCAAAGGCCCGGGCGATGGAGAACAGTTGGCGCTCGCCGCTGGAGAGCGCGCCGCCGCCCTCGCCGATGGGCGTGTCCAGCCCCTGGGGCAGGCGCGCTACGATCGATCGGCAGTTGGCCGCCGTGAGCACGGCCCGGACTTCCGCTGCGCTCACCGTTTCCGGTTTGGGGAAAATGTTCTCGCGCACCGAGCCCGCAAACAGAAACGGCTCCTGGGTGACGAGCGCCAGACGGGCGCGCAGGGCCGCGGGATCCACGCTCGTCATGTCCCGGTCGTTAATCAGGATGCGGCCCCTTTCGGGCAGGTAGAATCGCAGGAGGAGCATGGTCAGGGTGGTCTTGCCGGATCCGGTGGTCCCCACCAGGGCCACGGTTTCACCGGCCGCCACCTGAAAAGATACGTCTTTGAGCACCGGCTCGCCGGGGACGTAGCTAAACCCCACGTTGCGAAATTCGATCGTCTCGATGGGGCCCATGGCATCCGCAGCGGTCATCGGGCCGGCAGCGGGCTGGGCGAGCGCGTCCTGGCTGTCCATGATCTGAAAGATACGCTCGGCCGACGCCATGGCGTTTTGCAGGATATTGTATTTCTCGGAAAGATCCCGGATGGGCCTGAAAAACATGCGCAGATAGGAGATAAAGGCCACCAGAACCCCGAGGGTCATGTCCGCCGATAAAATCCGACTGCCCCCATACCAGATGATGATGGCTACCGTGATCACAGCCAACACCTCCACCAGCGGCATGAAAACCGCCAGGATGTGAATGTGGTCTATGCCGGCCTGGTAGTTTTCGTGGTTGAGGCGGCGGAAGCGCTTCTCGTTGTCAGCCTCGCGCCGAAAACCCTGCAGGATCTTGATGCCGCCGATGGTTTCGGCAAAATGGGTGTTGATCTCCGCGATCTTGATCCGCTGGCGCCGGAACACCTCGCGCACCCGCCGTGAAAACCACAGCGAGGACCAGATGACCAGCGGCAGCACCGCAAAAGAAGCCAGAGCCAGGCGCCAGTCCATCACCAGCAGCATGCCGCCGATGCCCACCAGCAGGAAGAGATCCTTGAAAAGCATGGAGAGCACCGAGGTAAAAAGTTCGTGCATGTTCTGGACGTCGTTGGTGACGCGGGTGACCAGGCGGCCCACGGGGTTGCGCGTGAAGAAGGTCAGCGAGAGGTTCAGGATGCGGTCGAAGAGTTTCAGCCGCAGATCGTGCATGATCCGGTGGCCGGTGTATTCCATGACCAGGCGCTGGACG
>JASJED010000320.1 GCA_030065585.1 Desulfobacterales bacterium
CTGGCCAAACGCGCAAAATAAAAGAAAAGGCCGCGGAGTTGCCCCCGCGGCCTCGCCTTCCCGATATCGACTTCTCAGCCGTCAGAACCGGCGCTATTTGGCGCCGAAAGCCTCCTCAGCTATCTCGACCGCCGCACCGTTGTTATTGAGGATGGCGTTCATCTTGCCGAGGGTCACGGGAAGAATCGCGTTGATGAAATATTCCGCCGATTTCAACTGGCCTTCGTAGAAGGCAACGTCTTTCTTTTTAGCCTTTTCCAGCTTCCCGGCGGCCGTCACGGCCCGCCAGAGAAGTTGCCAGGCCATGGCCACATCGCCGCAGACTTCCAGGAACGGGTGGGCGTGGGCAAAGGCATTCAGGACCTTGTCGGACATGGCCGTGGACCCCATGTGCATGGCCACCTCGCCCAGTTTGTTGGTCACGGCCTCGGCGTTCTCAGCCAGGGCGGCCGTGGCCTCGACCGCTTTGGCCGCAGCGATGGTTTTCTGGATTTCACCGAAGAGATCCATGATGGCCCGCCCTTTGTTGAGGCCCAATTTGCGTCCCAGAAGATCCATGGCCTGGATGCCGTTGGTCCCCTCATAGATCAGCGTGATGCGACAATCCCGCAGCAACTGCTCCTGGGGATATTCCTTGATGTACCCGTAACCACCGTAGACCTGCATCCCGGTGCTGCAGACTTCGAAAGACCGGTCGGTGATGTAGCCCTTGCAGATCGGGATCAGTACGTCGATGATCCCCTGCCATTTCGCTTTATCGGCCTCATCGGTGGCCAGTCCCTTCTGGTCCTCGCAGTATCCGGCGTAGTAGAGCAGGCTGCGCATCCCCTCGACGTAGACTTTCATCTGCAGCAGCATGCGGCGCACGTCGGGATGCTGGATGATCGGTACCGCCGGCGCCGTCTTGTCGAACATCTGGAGCAGACTCTTGCCCTGAACCCGCTGCCGGGCGTAGTTGAGCGCGTTGATGTAGGACGCACTGGCGCAGCAGAAGCCCTGCAGGCCCACCAGCAGGCGGGCAGCGTTCATCATCAGGAACATGGCCCGCATGCCCTTGTTTTCCTCGCCCAGCAGCAGCCCACGGCAGTTGCCCTTGGAGCCCAGCGCCATGGAGCAGGTGGCGTTCGCATGGATGCCCATCTTTTCCTCAATCCCGGTGCAAACGACGTCGTTGGGTTCTCCCAGGCTGCCGTCCTCGTTGACCCAGATCTTGGGCACCAGAAAAAGGGAAATCCCCTTGGTGCCTTCCGGGGCGCCTTCAATCCGGGCCAGCACGGGGTGGATGATGTTTTCCACCAAGTCGTGATCCCCGCCGGAAATAAAAATCTTGTTGCCGCTGATCGAATAGGTGCCATCCGCATTCTTGACCGCCGTGGTGGTCAGCGCCCCCACATCGGAGCCAGCCTCGGGTTCGGTGAGCAGCATGGTACCGGCCCACTCGCCGGAGTACATCTTTTTTAGAAACATCGCCTTCTGCTGCGCGGTGCCGAAGGTTTCCACCAGTTTGCCGGCCCCGTGGGTCAGGCCGGGATACATCATCAAGGCGAAGTTGGCGCCGTTGAAATAGTCGCTGGCCGCCAGAGAAACCGTCAGGGGCATGCCCTGCCCGCCCCATTCCGGGTCTTCGGTCATGGCCAGCCACTCGCCTTCGACGTAGCGTGCGTAAGCCTGCTTGAATTCCGGCGGGGTCGTAACGGCCCCCTTTTCAAGTTGGACGCCCTGGGTATCACCGATCGACTGGGTCGGCAGGATTTCCTTGATCGCCAGTTGGCGCGCCTCTCCGATAACCAGATCGATGGTTTTGCGGTTGAATTCGGCGAATTTATCGTGCGCGCTGAGTTTCTCGACCTCGAATTGCTCGTGGAGCACAAAATCGATATCCCGGCGATCTGCAATCTGCTGTGCCATTTTTCAATCCTTTCCTTTTTGCGATAGTCCGCATGCGGCGCGTGCCCGGCTGGCCGGCGCCTCAAGGGTTGCGGGCTCCGATGCCCTGAATAAATAGGTCGACCAGTGGGTCCGCCATGGAAACCAGATCGTATTGACCGTCGGAATGCAGCCAGGTGTTGATAACCTCATCCACCCCGCCGATAATGTAACGTTTGACCAGGCCCACATAGAGATCCTTGCGGATCAGTCCCTCCTGCTGGCCTTGCTCGACGATCGCCGAAATCAAATCCAGGTACAGCTTGGACATTTCGCGGATCTGCGTTTCGGCCTGACGGCGGATCCGATGGGTCTCGGCCTGATACAACACGGCCATGTAGCGGTCCTTCTGAAATTCCTCCAGGTGCCGCCGCACCAGATTACGCAATTTATCCACGGCATTAATCGCTTGGCCGACTTCCTCACGAAACCGGGTAAACACCTGACGGGTTTTGAAATTGAAGAAATGAACCAGGATATCATCCTTGTTCTTGAAATAAAGATAGATCGTACCATCGGCCACGCCGGCCTCGCGCGCAATCTGTGAAATGGTGGATTCGTGAAAACCAAATTTCGCGAACACCTTGACGGCGGCTTCCAGGATACGATGGTACTTGTCGTTTTTGCCTTTGGCGCTGATGGGAACCCCCTGCGGAATACTCAACGGTTTTTCATGAATGAATACTCATTCATTTACCAGGCCATCCTTGACCCTGTCAAGCCCAAATTCAACGCAGGCGGAATCGTCCGATTCTAGCCCGAAAGATCAATCTTTACAGAAAAAAATACCACAGCTCTCCCTCTCCGGGGCCGTCCTCAAACGGCTCTCCGGTACGCATGCCGCCGATTGAATTAATATTCATACCCTATGGACCGGACGGCGGGCTCGCCGATTTCTCCAACGGTCACGCATGTTCATGATCATACCCCCCCTCCTCAAGGGTTTGCGTCACCCAACGGCCAGCGCCAGAGGGGAGTTGCAATTTGGGTTCAAGTTTGAGACAAATTAATGTTGCTGGCTTGCCGGGAACCCATGGTTCCTATCCGGGTGGCACCCAGCGTTCGGCGCATGCCGCGGGTTAGCCGCAGGAGCCCCGTTCCAAGGCCAGCGATCGTTTGCCCAGCCGCCAACCGATAATCGAAGGGTAGCCCCTATGATCATGCCCGACATTGAAAAACCCTTTCTGGCCAGTCTGGAAGAACGCCTGCGCCACTCCAATGCCTTTCTTAAAAACCTGATCCTCAGCTCCGTCGACGGCGTGATGGCCGCCGACTGCAAGGGCAAGATCCTGATCTTCAATGACGCCGCCTCGGAAATCACCGGTTATTCCAGCGACGAGGCCCTGGACCAACTCAACATCCGCGACATCTACCCCGCTAAAGTGGCCTATGCGGTCATGCAGAAACTGCGCAGCGACGACTGCGGCGGCCGGGGCAAGCTGCAGTCCTACCAGGTGGATGTGTTGGGCAAGGACGGCCAGAAAATTCCCATCAGCCTCAACGCCGCCATCGTCTACGAAAAGGGTGAGGAAGTAGCGTCCGTGGGCTTTTTCCACGACCTGCGCCAGACCCTGCAGATTCAAAAAGAACTCGAGCAGACCCAGATGCAGTTGCTGCAGGCGGAGAAGATGGCCTCGCTGGGCAAGCTGGCCGCCGGCGTAGCCCACCAGATCAACAATCCGCTGGGCGGGATCATCCTGTATGCCGGCCTGATGCTGGAGGAATATGAACTAAAGGATGAAGCCCGGGAGGATCTAAACCGCATTCTGCGCGATGCCGAACGCTGCAAGGACACCGTCAAGGAACTTCTCGAATTCGCCCGCCAGACCCGTTATGAAATGCGTCCCCTGGATATCAACAAGGCCATCGTGCGCACCCTGTTCCTGCTGGAAAACCAGACCCTTTTCCAGAATATCAAAATCGAGCGCCAGTTGGACGAGGGGATTCCGCCCGTCAACGGCGACAGCCAGCAGCTCAACCACCTGTTCATGAATATCATCCTCAACGCCGCCCAAGCCATGAGCGGCAGCGGCACACTGACCGTCAGCACCCGGCGCGGGGCCAACAACAAGCGGGCGCACATCGCCATTGCCGATACCGGCCCCGGTATCCCGCCCGATGTCATGCCGCAGATCTTCGACCCCTTTTATACCACCAAAGAGGAAGGTGAGGGCACCGGGATCGGGCTCAGCCTGGTCTACGGCATTATCGAAAACCATGGCGGATCAATAAAAGCCGTCAACCGGGAACCTAACGGCGCCTGTTTTTTCATCGAATTGCCGCTGAGCACACCGCCAGACGAGGAGGAATGCCTTGAAAGCTAGCACCGACACCATCAAAGTCCTGGTCATCGATGATGAAACCAGCATCCGCCAGGGATCCGAACGCATCCTCAAGCGCATGGACTGCTCGGTTCTGGGTGCGGCCAACGGTGAGGAGGGCCTGGCGATTCTGGCCCAGAAGAAGGTCCACATCGTGCTGCTGGATCTGAAGATGCCCGGCATGGACGGTATGGAGGTGCTGGGCCACATTCAGGCCGACAATCCCGCCATCCTGGTGATCGTCATCACGGGCTTTGCCACAGTGGAAACCGCCATCGAAGCGATGAAGCAGGGGGCTTACGACTTCATTCCCAAACCCTTCGAACCCGACCAGCTGCGCATTGTCATCAATCGCGCCAAGGACAAAATCCAGCTCCAGGCGGAAGCTGAAAAGCTGGCCCGCGACAGCCGTCGCACCCTGGCTGACCTGGACATGGAAAAAAGCCGCATCCGCACCATTATCGAATCGCTGCCCAGCGGTTTGGTGGTCACGAACACCGAAGGCAACATCGTATTGGTCAACCCCGCTTTCTGCCACATGATCGGCCTGGAGCCGGGCACCTGCATGGGCGGCCATTTCACGGAATACATCACCGACGAGAATCTAGGCCTGCTGGTCAGGGACATCTCCCGCGGGCGCTATGTGGATTTCGAAGAAATCCCAACCTACGAATTCACCCTGGGCGACGACAAGTACTATATTGCCCGCGGCCGTCCGGTTTTAGGAGAACGCCGCGAATGTCTGGGCGCCATGGTGGCCTTTCAGGACGTCTCGGGCATGAAGGTCCTCGACCGGCTCAAGAGCGAATTCGTAGCCAAGGTGACCCACGAGCTGCGCTCGCCCCTGTCGACCATCCACGAACAACTGGCCATGGTTTTAAGGGAAATGGCGGTGGAGGAGGCGGGCACCGACCAGCACCTGATCAGCCGGGCCAAGGAGAAAACCCAGGGACTCATCTCGACCATCGGCGACCTGCTCGATCTTTCGCGCATCGAGGCTGGCAATGTCTGCCATGAGCTCCGCGAATTCAGGCTGGAAGAACTCCTGACCAGCGTGGTCGATTTCCTGAAGGCCCGCGCCGAGGCCAAGAAGCAGACCCTGAGCCTGAGCCTGCCTGATTCCCCCCTGCCCACCTTCACCTCGGATCCGCTGGCCCTCGAGAGCATCATCGGAAATCTGATCACGAACGCCATCAACTACACCGAAGAAGAAGGCCTTATCGAAGTGCGCGTCGACAAGGTCGGCGACAACGTCCGCATCGATGTCCAGGACAACGGCTTTGGCATCGAGCCCAAATATCTCGGCAAGATCTTCGATCGCTTCTACCGCGTCAAGAACGAGAAAACCCGCTTCATCACCGGCACCGGACTGGGATTACCCATTGTGAAAGGGCTGGTGGAGTCGCTGGACGGCTCGATTTCGGTCGAAAGCGAGCCCGGCAAGGGCTCGACCTTTACGGTTCTGCTGCCTGTGCCGCGTTGAAGCGGGAACGCCGTTGTTTAAATATCTATTATGTTTCGGATTTGGGCGATTCAAATGAACTGCCTGAAGATATCGACGAGGAAAAATACATTGCGATTCCTCATAAAAATGAACTCGATCTGGGGAAAGCCCTAGTATTTGAATTCACCACGGCCAATCTGCCCGGCGAAATTGAAAAGGTCGATTCGATCTTCAGGCGCAAAGGCGCCTATTCAAGGTTCAAGGATTTGCTGGAGAAGATAAGGTTTGTTGGACGAGTGGTATCAATTTGAAGATGAGCGACAGAAGCGGGCGCTTATAGAATGGTCTCGGGAAAATGATCTTGAGATCAAGGGATGACGAACCTCGATGGCGGATAAAAAGACACCTCCGCAACGTTCAAGCGCTAACATATCCGGGATTCGACTGGATTTGGAACCCTTTCACGGCCTTTAAATCGCCCCTTCACCGTAAAGCCGATAAAAAAACCCCCGATCGGGGTATTCTACGTTTGAAACATACGCCTAATGGCCGACAGCAAGCATAACACCGGTGGTCGCGAAGCCAAATATCATCTGGCGGGCTGGTTCCTCTTCATCCTGTGCGCGCTGTTCTTCATTGCCTCGAGCCTAAAAAACCGCGATACGTTGGCTTTAATCGGCAGTGTGGTCTTTCTCGTTGCCTGCCTGTATTTCATCGTCCCGCTGATCAGGCCGGAAAAGAAAGCGGCAGGCGATACCCAACAGAAAGATGACCTTTGAATCCTGTAAAAGGCTTCGATTTCGATGCCGGTATCGTCCCGCCCCGGGGGGCTAAGGCGATCGATTCTTAAATCAGGATCTTAGATGTTAACTACCAATATCCAGGGTGCTCAGAAATTCGTTGGGCTCGACCTGGACGCCGGTCCAAAGGGAGAAGGTGCGCCGTGCCTGGTAGGCCAGGGTGCGCAGACCGTCCATGAAGCGCACCCCGCTGGCGGCGGCTTTGTGCTCCCAGATATTGACCTCGCGGCCGTAGTTGAGATCGAGCAGGAGATCACAGCCCTCCAGTTTCAGCCCGGAGACCAGCGCGGCAAATTTGGGAGATTCATCCTCGGCCGAAACCGAGGTGGCATTGATGATCAGGTCCACGTCCACCGGGCCGGCACTGACATCCTCGAA